>JANPDA010000483.1:0-3913 GCA_031431235.1 Hyphomicrobiaceae bacterium | reverse complement strand
CCTTCTTGTCGACCTCGGGGCTGCGCGAGCGCCAGACCCGGATCATGTCCTCGAGCACATGGGCGACGTCGCCGATCACCGGAATGGCGACGCGGACGTTCTTGTTGATCGAGGACGGGTCGATATCGATGTGGATCTTCTTGGAGTGGGGCGAGAAGGCGTCGACCCGGCCGGTGATGCGGTCATCGAAGCGCGCGCCGACCGAGATCATCACGTCGCAGTCGTGCATCGCCCAGTTGGCCTCGTAGGTGCCGTGCATGCCGAGCATGCCGAGCCAGCTTTTTCCCGACGCCGGGTAGGCGCCGAGCCCCATCAGCGTCGAGGTGATGGGGTAGCCGGTCAGCTCGACCAATTCGCGCAGCAGCCGGCTCGCGGCGGTGCCGGAATTGATGACGCCGCCGCCCGAATAGATGATCGGGCGCTTGGCGCTGGCGAGCAACTCGACGGCGGCGCGGATCGAGGTCTGGTCGGCCTTGACGGGTGGCCGATAGGTCTTGTGCGTGATGTTGGAGGGGCCGACATAATCCCCGCTCGCGAACTGGATGTCCTTGGGGATGTCGACGACGACGGGACCCGGGCGACCTGTGCGGGCGACATAGAAGGCCTCGTGCAGGATCCGCGGCAGATCCTCGATGCGTTTGACCAGCCAATTGTGCTTGGTGCAGGGGCGCGTGATGCCAACGGTGTCGCATTCCTGGAAGGCGTCGTTGCCGATCAGGTGGGTCGGCACCTGGCCGGTGATGCAGACGAGCGGGATCGAATCCATCAGCGCGTCTGTCAGGCCCGTCACGGCATTGGTCGCGCCAGGACCAGAGGTGACGAGGACGACGCCGACCTTGCCGGTCGAGCGGGCATAGCCCTCCGCCGCATGCACGGCGCCGCCTTCCTGGCGCACCAGCACGTGCTCGACCTTGTCCTGCTGGAACAGCTCGTCATAGATCGGCAGCACCGCTCCGCCCGGGTAGCCGAAGATGTGCTTGACGCCCTGATCGGACAGAGCCCGGATCACCATCTCCGCGCCCGTCATGCGCAATGCCATAATGCGATACTCCCTCTCCCGTTGCGCCCCGGAGCCTTGCGTTTCGTCGCGCTGATCGATTGGCTGCGCCGGCAAGTCCGACCCAATGCCAGCTGCGTGGGTCGTGAAACTAGCTGCGGCGGGCTGGCTGGTCAATGCAACGTTCGAGCCTGCAACGTCGGGTCGAGGTGGCGCCAACCCGACTTTTGGCGGATGGCTTCGGGTCGCACTTCAGCCGAAGCTGCCTCTTGCGGAACATCACGGGAACTGATAGCGATGTTCTCGGTTTGTACGTGGCTGGACTCCCGGCCATGCTCAGGTGCGACAGCCAAGGAAGCGGGACATGCTCACGCCAAAGCAGAAAGAGCTGCTGATGTTCATCCATGCCCGACTCTCGGAATCGGGCGTGCCACCAAGCTTCGATGAGATGAAGGAAGCGCTCGATCTCAAATCGAAATCGGGTATTCATCGCCTCATCACGGCGCTGGAGGAGCGCGGGTTCATCCGGCGGCTGCCGCATCGGGCGCGCGCGCTCGAGATCATCAAGCTGCCGGACAACCTCGCCGACAGCGATCCGCGCTCGGCGGGCGAGCGGCGTGCGTTCAAGCCCAACGTCATCGAAGGCTCGCGCGGGCATCCTCCACAGCGGCCGGTGATGGACAGCCGTGGTCCGATCGGCGTGCCGATGATGGGGCGGATCGCGGCCGGCGTGCCGATCGCGGCCATCCAGAACCACAGCTTCGATGTGGAGGTGCCTCCGGACATGTTGGGGGGCGGCGAGCATTTCGCCCTCGAGGTGAAGGGCGATTCGATGATCGAGGTCGGAATCCTCGAAGGCGACACCGTGATCATCCGGCGCGGCGACTCGGCCGATACGGGCGACATCGTGGTGGCCCTCGTCGACGGCGAGGAGGCAACCCTGAAGCGGCTGCGCAAACGAGGTGCCTCGATCGCGCTCGAAGCGGCCAATCCGGCCTACGAGACGCGCATCTTCGGTCCCGACCGCGTCAGCATCCAGGGCAAGCTGATCGGACTGTTGCGCCGGTATTGATGCGCTTTCCGGCGCCGTGCTCGGTGAGAGCCGGATCAGCCGCTCAGGGTGCGTCAGCGCGGGCCGCCGTGCCGGCGGATGCCGTCGGCCCCCAGGCCCTCGGTCGGGCCGGCCAGCACCAGCGCCGGCGGGTCGTCGGCCTCGAGGGCTCGGGCCGTGGCGGCCTTGCCCGACCACGGGCGTGCGCCGCTCGCGGCGGCAACAGTGCGGATGCGAATTCGTCCGCCGCCGATGAAGAGCGCGTGCGCCCCGTGCGCCGCGAGCGCCCGCTGGTCGATCACCAATAGCGGCCCCGAGCAGGCCGGATCGGCTGCGAAGGCCGCAACCACGATCGCGGCGAGCGTGCAATCGTCGGCGAGTGCCGCGGGCGTGCGGGGAATGGCAATCCGGAGCCCCTCGACGAGGCCCGTGCAACCATCGTCGTCGCAGGCGAAGCCCTCGGCTTTGGCGACCTCCTTGGCACTGCGCGGCTCGGCATCGGCCTCGATCCAGCCGGCCAGCGCAAAGCTGTCGCTGCGTGCCCCGCTCGCCGACAGCCGGCCGTCATCGAGCCGGATCGCGACCGGGGATCCGTCGCCGGCAATCAGCACGTCCGGCCGTGGCGACAGCGCGGCCATTGCGATCCCGGCGGCAATGCCGGTCAGGCCGAGCATCCGCCACGTGCCGCGCCACAGGCAGATCCACAGTCCGCCCAGCATCATCGCGACCAGCGCCGGCATGGCGAAGGCGGGCACCAGCGAGACCGCGCCGTCGAGGGCCGCGACCCACTCGGCGATCCACATCATCAGCTCGAGCGACTGGCTCATCAGCCAGAGCGGCACGGCCTCGGCCCCCAACGGCATGGCGGCGAGCGAGACCACGACGAGCGGCATGATGGCGAAGGTGAAGAGAGGCACCGCCGCCACGTTGCCGAGCAGGCCATACTGGGCGAGCCGGTGGAAATGGAAGGTCCCGAGCGGGGCAACCGCAATGCTCGCGATCGCGGTCGAGGCGAGCGTGCCCGCCAGGAACCGCACCACGCGCGACGCCGTGCCGTGGCCGATACCCAGCCGTGACAGCAGATCGCGCTCCCCCGCATGGTCCTCGTAGACCGCCATCAGTGCGACGACGGCGGCAAACGACATCTGGAAGCCGACATCGAGCAGGCTTTCGGGCGCCAGCAGCAGCAACACCAGTGCCGCCAGCGCCAGGTTGCGCATGGAGATGGCCGGCCGGTCGAGCGCGGTTGCCGCCAGCATCAGCGCGATCATGACGAAGGCGCGCGTGGTCGCGCTCGCCGCGCCCGAGACGACGAGGCAGAAGCCGGCGCCGGCAAAGCCAGCGATCGCCGCCCAGGTCTTGATCGGGTAGCTGAGCGCCAGCCGCGGGAACGCGGCGAGCGCCGCCCGCACCAGGCCGAACAGGGCGCCCGCCATGATCGCCATGTTGAAGCCGGAGATGGCGAGGATATGCGACAGGCCCGAATCCCTGAGCGCATCGATCCGCTCCTCGGCGATGGCGCCGCGCTCGCCGGTGATCATCGCTTCCGCCAGCGAGCCTCGCGGGCCCGGCAATGCGGCGCGGATCCGCTCACCTACGACCGCCCTGAGCTGGCCGATGGCGATGTGGACCTGGAGCTCGAGTGGCACCGCGAGCTTGGCGGCGATCGGCTGCGGGCGCTCGATCAACACGCCCGAGGCGCCGATCGCATCGAACCAGGCCGCGCGCGCGAAGTCATGCCCGCCCGGCAGCTCGGGCTGCGGCGGGGCTGAGAGGATGCCCTTGAGGCGCACGGCCGTGCCGATCGGCAGGCCCGCCGGCTCGAGCTGCGAGCGCAGCCGCACCCGCGCGGGTGTCTGCGCCGT
>JANPDA010000482.1:0-6195 GCA_031431235.1 Hyphomicrobiaceae bacterium | reverse complement strand
GATCGAAATGCTCGGAATCGCGCAATCGGTCGAGCAGATCTACCGGCGTGTCGGCTTTCCATTCCCCGACGAAGAGCGTCCATTGCAGAATTGACGGATGGCTGCCCTCACCTATAGTGCCGCGCCATGACGATGATCGCCACCCAGGATCTGCCGCCTGACGGCCTCGGCGCGCTTGCGGGCGTGCCGCCGGGCGGGCGCGTGGTCGTCGCCATGTCGGGCGGCGTCGATTCCTCCCTCGTCGCCGCTCTCGTCAGTAAGGCGGGCTATGAGGCGGTCGGCATCACGCTGCAACTTTACGACCATGGCGCGGCAACCGCCAAGAAGGGCGCCTGCTGCGCCGGCCAGGACATCCACGATGCCCGCCGCGTGGCCGAGACGATCGGCATCCCCCATTACGTGCTCGACTACGAGACGCGGTTCAAGGCGTCGGTGATCGACCGCTTCGCCGACAGCTATCTCCGGGGCGAGACGCCGATCCCCTGCGTTGCCTGCAATCAGACGGTCAAGTTCCGCGACCTGCTGGAGGTCGCGCGCGATCTCGGCGCCGCGGCGCTCGTCACGGGCCACTATGTGGAGAATCGGCCCGGTCCGCGCGGCTTCGAGCTCCATCAGGCCGCCGACACTGACCGCGACCAGAGCTATTTCCTGTTCCAGACGACGCAGGCCCAACTCGATTATCTGCGCTTCCCGCTCGGACCTTTGCGCAAGGCCGAGGTGCGGGCGCTGGCGCATGAGCTGGCGCTGCCTGTCGCCCAGAAGCCCGACAGCCAGGACATCTGCTTCGTGCCCAGCGGGCGCTACAGCCAAGTGATCGAGCGGTTGCGGCCGGGCGCGGCGGAGCCCGGTGCGATCGTCGATCTGGACGGGCGCGTGCTCGGACGCCACGACGGTATCATCAACTTCACGATCGGACAGCGGCGGGGCTTGCGGATCGCGTCGAGCGAGCCGCTGTTTGTCGTGCGGCTCGATGCCGTGCGCCGCGAGGTCGTGGTCGGCCCGCGCGAGGCACTGTTGCGGCATCGCATCCGCCTGCGCGACGTCAATTGGCTGGGTGGTGAGCTCCGTGACGGGTTGCGGATCGCCGCAAAGATCCGTTCGACGAGTGTGGCCGAGCCGGCGACACTCGCAATCGAGCCGGGGGGCGAATTCATGGTCACGCTCGATGCCGGCGAGCACGGGGTCTCGCCGGGTCAGGCCTGCGTGCTCTACGCGAGCACTTCGCCGCGCTCGCGCGTGCTCGGCGGCGGGTTCATCGCGGAGGCGTTGGTCTCGTCGCTGCGTGTGCCGGGCCCTATGCCACCTTCCTTGCCGACTTCATGAACTTCTTCATGTCGTCG
Organism: Hyphomicrobiaceae bacterium; assembly: GCA_031431235.1. Classification (GTDB taxonomy): domain Bacteria; phylum Pseudomonadota; class Alphaproteobacteria; order Rhizobiales; family Hyphomicrobiaceae; genus JANNSW01. Next base: position 4,855 of record JANPDA010000482.1, on the reverse strand, counting down.
CGGGCGAATTCCTTGATCTTACGCTTGGATTCGACCTTCTGCAGCTTCTGATGGCGCTTGCAGTGGGTGAGGAATGTCGTCAGCTCGGCATCGAGCATGCCGCGGGCCTCCGCCATCTGCACGAGCTTGAAGTCGGGCGCGAAATTGCCTTCGACGATGACACCGCCCTCGTCGGTCGGGGCAATGTCCCAGCCGATCAGCGGTATGTCGGCGAACACGCGTGCGCCGTCGAGCGCGAGCTTGACGACCGAGTCGAAGGCGGGGATCGCCGTGCCGACCAACTGATGGCCGGTATCGGGATGCACGTCGTGCTCACGCTGATCGAGCGCGACACCCGAGATCGCACGCGTGATGCGGCCGGTGCTGTAGTCGACTGCCGCCAGGATATTGCCCTTCCTCCAGAAGTTGTCGGCCATGTTCTTGGCCGCCGGCACCTTCCAGACGATACGAAATGGCTTGGGTCCATCCTCGCCCATGAGGGTATAGATGCGCACCGTTGCGATCCGGTCGCCACAGATCGCGCGCACGCCCTCGTGCGGCTTCACCCGCTCCTGGAACAGATAGCCGTCGCCGAAATGGGTGACGATGTCGTTGCTGAAGGCTTCGACCTTCATGCTCTTGCCGTTGAGCAGCAACACCCGGTCGCCTTCGCGGTCATAGCCGACCGCGCTCGCCGAGCCCAGCGACAGCGAGGACGATTTGGGCTTGGCAAAGAACGGGTAGCTCGACGTGTCCTCGAGGAAAGCGCGCAGATCCTCGCGTGACGTGAGCATGCGCTTCGAGCGCACGGCAAGGTCGCGGCTGAAATAGGCCTTGGTCTGGATCACGGGCAGACCATAGCCGCCGAGCAGCGTGTCGAAGGCGAGCTTGTCGCTCATCGGTCCAAACCAGTGCGAGGAGGTGTTGGCGGCGAGCCAGACCTCGCGCATGCCCTTCATGCCGGCAAAGCTCGATTTCGCCGACTTGAGCGACTTGTCGTCGAACAACCGCAGCGTGAAGTACTCTTCCGTTGCGATTTTTCCGGGACCGAAGGCGAGGCGCGCGATCTCGCCGACGATGCCGTGCAACGACTTGCCGTAGCGCTCCGAGATGGTCTTCAACAGCACCGGCAGCGACAGCGCTTTCTCGGCCTCCGCCAGGTCCAATACCTGGTTCTTGGGCTCGGGCGGCTGGGGCTCGGGTGCCGCGGCAGCGGGCTCGGGCGGCAGGGTCGCAACGGTGGTCGGCTCAGCGGCAGCGGTCATCTGGGGCCTCGGCAAGCGTTGGAGGGGCTTTGCCGGATCATCGCCCGCTTTGGTAAAGCAGGCGCTAACGTACTCTAACCAATAGATAAACTCCTGCGGCCTACATTGCCTCCGCGCCGCGTCCGATGGCGGCGATACCGGTGCGCGAAACCTCCACCAGGCCGACGCTCATCATCAGCTTGATGAAGCGCTCGATCTCCTTCACCTCGCCAGTCAGCTCGAAGATGAAGGAGTTGAGTGAAGCATCGATCGTGCGCGCCCCGAACGCTTCCGCGAGCCGCAGCGCCTCGACCCGCTTCTCGCCGGTGCCCGCGACCTTGATCAGCGCCAGCTCGCGCTCGATCGCCTCGGTCATCACCGTCAAGTCGGTCACCCGATGCACCGGCACCATTCGCTCGAGCTGATGCTTGATTTGGGCGAGCACCATGGGTGTGCCGCGCGTGACGATGGTGAAACGCGAGAGGTGCTTCTCGTGCTCGGTCTCGGAGACGGTCAAGCTGTCGATATTGTAGCCGCGCCCCGAGAACAGGCCCGCGATCCGCGACAGCACGCCCGGCTCGTTGTCGACGAGCACGGAAAGCGTGTGGGACTCGACCGCTTCCCGGACGGTCTGGCTGGGGTAATGGCTCTGGGTCGAATGCTGGGTCATGGGGCTTCCGGGAAAGCTGCGTTGCGGACTCGTTCCAGCTCTGATATCATTGCGCGACATTCATTGATATCACAGCACAGGAGGTTCATGTTGGGTCAACTCGTGGTGCGCAAACTCGATGACGATGTCAAGGTTCGATTGAAGCAGCGGGCAAAGCGAAACGGACGCAGTCTCGAAGCGGAGGTTCGCGAAATTCTGTCCGGCGTGGTTGCGGCGGAGGGATCCGAGCTTGACGCGCGCGAGGGGTTCGGCACGAGGATGCATCGGCATTTCGCAGAGGGCGGGCTGACGAAAGAGGAATCGAGCCTGCTCGACGAAGCGATCGAGGAGGTGCGACGTGGCAGCATGCCCCGCGAACCCGGCTTGGTGTGATGCTGATACTCGACACCAACGTCGTTTCCGAGATCACCCGAAGCGAGCCTGACGCACGCGTCTTGAGCTGGCTCGACCGCCAGGACGAGAGCCTGCTGTTCACGACCGCCGTCACGATTCATGAGATGCGCTTTGGCATCGAGTGTCTGCCCGAGGGGCGCCGCAGACGTGCTCTGGCCAGGGCGTTCGAGCGCCTGTTGCGCGAGGGCTTCGGCGGGAAAGTGCTGAACGTCGACGAGACCACGGCGCGCCAGTCCGGCAAGTTCCAGGCCCACCGCAAGCGCATTGGCCAGCCGATCAATCTAGCTGACTGCTTGATTGCCGGCATCGCCGCAACGTGGCAAGCGCGGCTGATCACACGCAATGTCGAGGATTTTGGCCATCTCGACCTTGGCGTCATCAATCCCTGGCCCGGCTGAGGGCCCTACCGTCGGCCCGCGATCGCCTCACCCGTCGATCCGCCCTGGGCAGCCGGCGCCGTCGAAGGCGGCGTTCAGCCGGTGGGACGTCAGGATGAAGGCGCGGGCATGCGCGAGCAGCCGGTTGCATTCGTCGGCGCCGAGCGTTTCGACACAATGCGGCTTGATTGTCGAAAGTGCGCCGAGGGCCTTGGCCTTGCTCGGCACGCCGCCGCCGACGGTCGCCGCATAGCGCATCAGCAGCACCGGGCTCTTCTGGCGAACCTCGCCGACGAGGCTCGAATAACCGGCGCTGTATTGCGCCTTCAAGGCGTTGCAACTCTCAGCCGACTTGCCCGCTGCATGACTGAACCCCAACGCGACGCTCGCAAGCGCCAACGCTGCGATCAGTGGCTTGCCCTTGGCCATTCCATTCCCCTGACGTGTTGTTGACGTGGACTGAGAGAGACCAGCCCCCCGAATGTGGCCCGAGCAAGGAGCTTGCTCGCGCTGTCCCCTGAAACCCGGTGTCCGCCCCGAAAGGCTCGAGCATCGTGCCGTTTGCGGGCGGCGACGCAATCGAGCGACCCAAACACAGTTACCGCCTGCTGGTCCTTGCGGCACGAGGGGAGTTGCGATATCATCCCAGAAAAACGATATCACGGAGGCGGCATTGGCCCAGCTCGTCGTGCGCAATCTCGATCCGGAGGTGAAGGAGCGCCTGCGTGCCCGCGCCAAGCGCCTCGGACGCAGTCTCGAGGCGGAAGCTCGCTCGATCCTCGCCGAGGCCGCCGAAGCCGAGCTGCCGGTCGTGCCCGAGCCGGGGTTGGGAACCCGTTTGGCGGCGCACTTTCGCGGCATAGGAGTTGAGCTCGATCTATCGACCTTTCGCGGCAGGCCGCTGCACGGGGTCGATTTCGACAAATGATCGTGCTCGACACAAATGTCGTGTCGGAGCTCATGTCCATGGCGCCGGCCGACCAAGTCGTCAGCTGGATCGATCGTCGTCGGAGCCAGTTGATATGTACGACGGCTGTTACAGTCATGGAGATCCGCACCGGCATACTCAAATTGCCCAAGGGGCGCCGCAAGTCGGATCTCGAGAGAGGGTTTGCGGATGCACTGAGTGTGACAATGCACGATCGCATTTTGCCTTTCGACCTTGCGGCAGCCGAGGCGACCGCCGTGTATGTCGAGCAGCTGCGGCGCAGCGGTCATTCGATCGAGACGGTCGATGCGCAGATTGCCGGCACGGTTATCGCCTGCCGTGCGCGATTGGCGACGCGCAACACCTCTCACTTTCCAGATCTTCCCGTCGCGATCCTGAACCCATGGACAGATTGAGCGCTCGACCACGGCGCGGAGCCTGGACATCCAACCATGGTGTCGCAAACCGAATGTCGGACGCCATCGTGGGGCGTCAACCCGTGGGTCAAACCAGCACCCTGCCCTCCTTGCCGACCGCCCGCGCGATCTCCTCGTCGGGCACGTCCTCGCCCAGCAGCATCTCGTTGTGGGCCTTGCCCGAGGGGATCATCGGGAAGCAATTGGCGAGCGCGGAGACCCGGCAGTCGAAGATCACCGGCCGGTCCCCCACCTTCAGCATCTCGAGGATCGCATCGTCGAGCTGATCGGGCTTGTCGCATTTGATGCCAACGCCGCCATAGGCGTCGGCAAGCTTGACGAAATCGGGCAGGCTGTCGGTGTAGCTGTGCGAAAGGCGGTTGCCGTGCAGCAGCTGCTGCCACTGGCGCACCATGCCCATGTGCTGATTGTTGAGGATGAAGACCTTGACCGGCAGCCGGTACTGCACCGCCGTCGACATCTCCTGGATGTTCATCAGGATGGAAGCGTCGCCCGCGATGTCGATCACGAGCGACTTGGGATGCGCCATCTGCGCGCCGATCGCTGCCGTCAGGCCATAGCCCATGGTGCCCAGGCCCCCGCTCGTCATCCAACGGTTGGGCTCCTCGAACCGGTAGAATTGTGCCGCCCACATCTGGTGCTGACCCACTTCGGTCGTGATGTAGGCATCCTTGCCCTTGGTCAGCTCATAAAGCCGCTCGATCGCGTATTGGGGCATGATGAAATCGCGGCTGGGCTTGTATTTCAGGCAGTCGCGCTTCTTCCAGTCCTCGATCTGCCTCCACCAGGCCTTCAGCGCCTTCTTGTCGACCTCGGGGCTGCGCGAG
>JANPDA010000481.1:0-13497 GCA_031431235.1 Hyphomicrobiaceae bacterium | reverse complement strand
GCAACGAGCAGCTCGGCTGCCGCGTCGGTCCCTCGATCCCGGCTCTCGGGCGGGAGCGTTCGCCTGCCAGGTCGAGACCTGCGATGGCCCGTCCGCGGCCGGGAGGACGGGAGCTGATCAGTCGGGATCCGTATCATCCGGCACGGGCACGATGCGGATCGGCAACGGCATAGGCCGCCGGGGTTGGCCGGCGGCCTTCGCTCGCTCGCCACTCTCCAGTCGTGAGCTACCAGGCGATGCCCTGATAGGTCTCATCCTCGGGCAACGCCTTCCAGAGGCGGGCGAGGTCGAGCACATGGACCCCCTCGGGCCGCTGCTCGATTGCGCGGCGGAACTCATCGGTCGCATGCGAGACGACGAGCACGTCGCAGCCCCGGCCGAGCGCAGCTGCGCTCTGTACGGTGATTTCCTCGATCCGCGCCAGCAGCTCGGTGAGGTGGGGTGCGGAGTGCTTGACGTAGCTGACCTGGGCCTTCAGGTGCGGACCGAAGGTGAGGTTGGGATCATAGGCGAGAATCTGCTCGCCATCGGCCATCAACTCGGCCATCACGTCGAGCGTCGGGCTCTCGCGGATGTCGTCGGTACCCGACTTGAAGGTGACGCCGAGGAAGCCGACGCGCTTGCCCTTGAAGGCGGCGAGCAGCCGGATCGCCTGGTCGATGTGGGCGCGATTGGTGGGGATGAGGCTCTTGACGAGGGGCAGATCGACGCCGAGCTCGTCGGCCAGATGACCGACCGCACGCACTTCCTTTGGCAGGCACGAGCCGCCGAAGGCAAAGCCCGGCTTCAGGTAGTAGGGCGACAGATTGAGCTTCTGGTCCTTAACGAAGATGTTCATCACGTCGTGGCTGTCGATCGCGAGCGCCTTGCAGAGCCGGCCGATCTCGTTGCCGAAGGCGACCTTGGTCGCATGCCAGACATTGTCGGCGTACTTCACCATCTCGGCCGCCTCGATCGAGGTGAAGATCGAGTTGGGATCGATGGTTCGGTAGATCGCATCGACCACCTTCGCGGCGCGGGCGTCGGAGGCCCCGATCACGGTCTTGGGCGGGGCGAAGAAGTCGGCGACAGCAACACCCTCGCGCAGGAACTCCGGGTTGAAGCAGACGCCGAAATCGGCGCCGAGCTTCTTGCCCGAGGCCTGCTCGATCTCAGGCACCACCACGCGGAGCGTCGTGCCGGGCGGGATCGAGCAGCGCATGACGACGACGTGGTAGCGCGTCTTGGCTTTCAACGCTTCGCCGATCGTGCGGCTCGCCTCGCGGACATAGGACAGGTCGCAACTGCCGTCGGCTGCCGTCGGCGTGCCGACCGAGACGAACGTCACATCGGTCATCAGGACGGCGCCGAGCAGGTTGCGCGAGGCCGAGATGAGGCCGGCTTCGACACCGGCTTTCAGCAACTCGCCCAGCCTCTCCTCGACGATCGGCGAACGGCCGGAATTGACCGCATCGACCCGGATGTCGGAGATGTCGACGCCGACCATGCGGAAGCCCAGATCCGCGAGGCATGCCATCGACACGGCGCCCACATAGCCGAGCCCCACCACGCTGATCGAGGGCTTGTCCGCGACCGCCTCGACGATACGAGCCGGCTCGGCGCCCCACGCCACTTGCAGGCTCTTGCCCGATTGTACTTCATACATGATTGCCGATGCGCTCCCACGCCACACGTTCTGCTGTGCCCGCCCTGCTGGTCGCACGCCCATTGCCGCCGCCCGGGGCACGGTCCAGGCGCCCTTGCGCCTGCAGTCGACCCGCCCCGCTCGGCCTGCCGCCCCGTTCGGACCAGCCGCGAAGCGGACGGCGCGGGGCTTGTGGTCATGCCAGCGGGATCAGGTCTAACAACAATAGATCGATGTCACGTGAAGTCGTGTGTCGCAATTTTAGGCAATATCAACTCAAGAATACGGCTTTCACAAAATCCCAACTTGGAACAATGAGCAATTTCGAGTAGACGATCACGGCAAGAAACAACCCCACCACCGACACGGCAGTGAGGTAGCTGGCCATCCATTCGCGGAAAGTGGCGATGAACCCGTCCGTGCCAAAGCCAGCGCGCTGGTCGCCGCGGTTGGACCATTTCTGCTTGGCGAGTCGCCAGAGCATGTAGACCTTTACGCCGGCGTTGGTGATCTGGTTGACGTAGAGGATCCAGACATAGTTGAGGTCCACCCGGCGCGAGTACTGGAAGATCAACATCGACAGCAGCATGCGGGTGACGGCAAGGAAGATCAGATAGGCGATCAGATAATCGGCGCCCTTGATGATGGTGGCGGCGATCGCGAGCACGGGCGAGAACAGCATCGTCCACATGGCGAGCCGCTGGTCGATCAGGCACCACCAGATGAAGAACGGCATCCGCCGCGGTCCCAGCGCAATGGCGCGCTGGCCGTTGCGCAGCATGTTGCCCGACCACCGCCGGAAGTTCTCGATCATGCGCACATAGGCCGAGCCGCTGACGACCTCGATCGTGTAGCCGGTTGCGTCGGGCACATAGAGCATGCGCCCGCGGTGCTTCAGCAGATAGTACCAGGTGCTCTTGTCATCGCCCGACAGGAAGCGGAACTTGCCCCACAGCCAATGGTCGAGATAGTCGGCCTCGAGCAACCGGATGAACTCGTACTGCTTGACGTGCCTTGCGCGGAAGATCGACATGCGCCCTGTCAGCGTCAGCACGCGGCCCGACAGCGCATGGCTCTGCATGGCGAGCCGGCGCTGGGCGAAGCGCATGTCGAGCCAGGATTGCATCCAGGCCGGACCCTTGACGATCACGTCCTCGTCGGTCGTCAGCGCCTGCAGATCCTTGTCGACCCCGAACAGGGGCAGGCATTTCCGGATCGTGCCCGGCGCGATCACGAAATCGCCGTCCATGAACACGACCAGCTCGTCGTCGCCGATGTTGTGGCGGCACATGGCGCGCAACACGAGCGCGATCGCCATGCGCTTGCCCGACAGGTTCTGGCGCACGATGCGGAAGGTGAGGTCGAGGTCCGACGCGATGAGCTTCAGATAGTCCGCGATCAGGTCCTCGTCGGAGATGTCGCCCGAGCCGAGCCAGAGCGTGGCGGGCACGCCGGCCTCGCGGACCTGGCTGACGATGCCGCGCACCACCGCTTCGGTGATCTCGCGGTGCTCCTTGAAGGTCGTCATCATGAAGTGCAGGTGCCGCGGGCGCCAGCCACCGGCCCACAACTGGGCCGCGCGCCCGGCGACCTTGGGATAGACCAGCTGCCCGTAGATGCGCGCCCGCACGGCGTGCGTCACCCACCAGGAATAGCGCCATACGCCGAGGATGCCGATCACATAGGTGATCTGGTCGATGTCGGGATCCCAGATCGAATTCGGCAGCTGCTGGAAGGCGATGTAGCAGCAGCAGAAATAGACGGCGATGCACGTCAGCACTTTCGGCGACCACTTTTCGCGCCAGCCGATCGGGCGGGTCGGATCGTCATAGCGCGGGGTCGGCCGCTGCATGGTGCCCGCTCTCAAGAGCCGGGCTCGCCAGCCGCGGCAGCATTGTCCGCAAGCTGGGTCGGCGGTTCGGCGCCGGCTGGTGGCGCATCGTCCAATCGTCCGACCTTCTGGCGTATGTCGCTCAACAATTGATTGGTGGAGCGCGCGTCGAAGATCACCACGACCGGTGTGCCCGAGCGATAGCTCGCCTTGTCGTCGAGGGGACTGGTGTCGCTGAACTCGAGCGTGACCTTGGCGGTGCGGTCCTTGCGGCCGCGCCAGGAATAGGTCTGGTTCTGCTCATCGACGAAGCCGCTGGTGCGATCGATCCCGGTCACACGCGCTACGAGCGTCGTCTCGGTCGAGGGGACGAACACGGATGCCTCGTCGCCGAGCCCGACTTTCAGCACCTCGTCCTGGGTCAGATAGGCCATCACCCGGCGCGAGCGCGGCTGCTCGAGGATGGCGATCACGTCGCCGCGATGCACGGAGCCGTCGTTGACACGCGGCAGATCGAGGAGGAGGGCATCGAAGGGAGCGCGTGCGGCCAGCCGCGTGCGATGGGCGACGAGCGCCTGGTGCTTGCCGGAAGCGGTCATGATCTCGGCTTCGGCGAGCTTGATCTCGGCCTCGATCTGGGCGCGCTCGCCCACGAAGTTCTCGCCCGTGTAGTGGCGCTCGCCGATGTCGCGGCCGGCGAGCGTGCGCCGCGAGCTGAGCTCGACCTCCGCGCTCTGAAAGGCCTTGCGCGCCGTGACCGCCGCTTTCGAGGCGTTGTCGAGCTGGAGGCGGGTGGCGTAGCCCTTCTTGAAGAGCTTGGTGATCCGGGTTGCTTGGGCTGCGGCGGCCTTGGCTTCCTCGGCACGGGCCTCCAGATCGAACTTCGACTGGTCGAGGTTCTTCAGCTCGACGGTCGCGAAGTCCTCCATCCGGTCGAGCTCGTTGAGCTGACGGTGCTTCAGATAGAGGAGCTTGGCTTTGCGCTCGGTGATCTCGATATCGGCAAAGTCGATCTGGCGCTCGAGCTCGTTGTCGGCGACGTTGAGCACGATCTCGCCCTGGGGCACGAAATCGCCGGGCCGGAACTCGGCCCAGGTCACGTGGCCGTCAGCCTCGGCGCGCACCGCCTCGACCGGAGCCTGGATGACGGCCGATTCGATCTCCATCCGGAAGAAATTCGAATAGGCGAGCAGCCCGGAGTAAGTGAAGATCGAGAGGCCGAGCACCGCGTAGAAGGCCGTGTAGGCAATGGTCTTGACCGGCCAGCGGCGGATTGGCAGCTCGGACCTGGGATTGGGATCGGGCTTGGTCGAGACGGGGGTCAACGGCACGTCCATGCGCTGGATCGTGTCCTCGACGTCGATCATCGCGCCGCGAATGAGCTCCTCGACGAAGTGCTGCATGATGCGCGCTTCGCGATCGCCGAGATCGACGAAGCGGACCGCGAGCATGCGCTCGACCGGGTCGATGCGGACGACCTCGACGGTGGCATCGAAGGAGATCGCAAAGCCCTGGAACGGCAGCGCCAGATGCAGTGTGAGCGTGGCACCGACGGCGGGCAGCGGTCCCGGGTAGCCCGTCAGCCGCAAGCCGCCGAGGCTCCAGTCGGCCGCGCGCTGCGTGTGCCCTGAAAGCGTCACGTAAAGCGGGGCCGTGACGCGGTGATGGCGTCGCTGGTCGGGCCGCTCTCTTCTGACTTTGACGCTCATGATACGCGGTGCACGCAACTGTCCCTAGGGTTTGACAGCACCACTCTAGCAAATGAGGGTTAACGGAAGCCCGCCCGGTCCCGCAATCGTGCCAACTCGGGGCCGTGCACTGCGGGAGGTGAGGCAGTATCGTGCGGCATGGTTAACCGATCGCTCCCTGACCGGATTGGCCGATGCGCTGGCTCGCTCTGCACAAACTGCAAGTGGCGCACGCCCCCGCCGAGCTTCCCAAGCACCAGGCAGCCGGGTTACACGAGCAGTCGCGTTCGCTGCGACCTCACGCGCTCGCCCATACGAAAACAGTCACCGGGGAGGAGACACACTTGTCCGACACCTTCATGCCGCTCGGCATCAATTCATGGCCTCGATACGCGGGCATCGCCACCTTCATGCGCCTGCCGCACGTGCCGCTCGACGACCCGCGCGCCAAGGACCTGGAGATCGGGCTCGTCGGCGTACCCTTCGACCAGGGTGTGACCAACCGCACCGGCCCGCGCCATGGGCCGCGCCAGATCCGCGACCAGTCCTCGATCATTCGCCGCTTCCACCGCGTGCACGACATGAGTCCTTTCATGGTGGCCAATTGCGCCGACATGGGCGACACGCCGGTCAATCCGGCCGACCTGCCCGATGCACTCGAGCGCATCGGGGGCTTCTTTGCCGAGATGAAGAAGCGCGGCATCGTGCCGCTCGCTGCCGGTGGCGATCACCTGATCTCGCTGCCGATCCTGCGCGCGATGGCCAAGGACCGGCCTGTCGGCATGGTGCATTTCGACAGCCACACCGACCTCTATGACGAATACTTCGGCGGCTTCAAGATCACCCATGGCACGCCATTCCGTCGCGCCATCGAGGAAGGCCTGCTCGATCCCAAACGCACGGTGCAGATCGGCATCCGCGGCTCCATGTATGGTGCCGACGACTACGAGTGGGGCCAGAAGGCGGGCGTGCGCATCATCTTCATCGAGGACGTGATGGAGATGGGCTTCGACAAGGTCGTGAAGGAGGCACGCCGGGTGGTGGGCGAGGGGGCGACCTACCTGTCCTTCGATGTGGACGGCATCGACCCGACCTTCACACCGGGCACCGGCACACCCGAGATCGGCGGCTATACGCCGGGCGAGGCACAACGCATGCTGCGCGGCCTCAAAGGCCTCGATTTCGTCGGAGCCGACGTGGTGGAGGTGTCGCCACCCTTCGATCCCTCCGGGGGCACCGCGCTGGTTGCGGCCAACCTGATGTTCGAGATCCTGTGCCTGCTTGCCGACGGCGTGCAGAAGAAGCGCAAGGGCGGTGCGGGCGCGAAGAGGCGCAAGGGGTGAGCGTGGTGCCTGGGTTGCAGGCTAACTCATTGAAATGAAACGGGTTGTGCGGTCCTCTGCCGGGATGGCCGCCGCTTCGCACAACCTCAATGATTCCAGAGAGTTAGCCTAGGGCGTCGCCGCGGCCGTGCCCGTCGTCGTCTTCTTGCTGCTGCTCTTCTCTTTCGTGCTCTTCTTCGACGAGGTCTTTTTCGTCGACTTCGCTTTTCTCGCCTTCGCTGGCCGGTTGCCGCAGGCCCAGGCGGTGACCTGCTTGCGCACATTGGCGGGCGCGACGGTTGCGCCTTCCGAGACGGCCATGTTGTCGATCGTGTCGGACGAGAAATAGCTCTTCCAGCCAAACGTCTCGAAGCCGTGCTGGAGCAGCGCGGCCGCGCGGACATTGCGCATGTCCGAGCTCGGCTCGCCGAGCACGACGGCGACGAGGCGGCGCCCGTCGCGGGTTGCGCTGGCGACGATGTTGAAGCCGGAATCGCAGATGAACCCGGTCTTCATGCCATCGGCGCCCTCGAACGTCTTCAACAGGCCGTTGTGCGAGCTGAGGCGCCGGTTGCCGAGCTTCATGTTCGGCATGGCAAAAAGGGCCGCATGCTCGGGGAAGTCGCGGATGATCGCGCGGGTCAGGACTGCGAGGTCGCGAGCCGACGAGACCTGGCGCGGATCGGGCAGGCCGCTCGCATTGGCGAAATTGGTTCGCGTCATTCCGAGGCGCTTGGCCGCCTCCGTCATCTTCACGGCGAAGGCGGGCTCGCTGCCGGCGAGCTTCTCGCCGAGCATGATCGCCATGTCGTTGGCCGATTTCACGATCAGCGCCCGGACGGCGAGATCGACCGTGATCTCGCCCCCGAGCGGCAGCCCGATCTTGCTCGGCGAGGCTTCGACCGCAGGTTGGGAGCAGACGAGCTTGTCCTCGAGCTTCAGCGTTCCCGCCTTCAGCGCTTCGAATGTGAGATAGGCGGTCATCATCTTGGTGAGGGAGGCGGGGTGCCAGGTCTGGTCGGCCTCCTCCGCATAGAGCACCTTGCCGCTCTCCACCTCGAACAGCAGCGCTGGACCCGCTGACGCAGGGCTCGCGGCGGCGATAGCGAGCGTGACGATGGCGATCAGCCACTTGACCATTGCGGACCCCCGGTTGCGTTTGGCGCCGGACGCTACACCGGCGACAGCCCGGGTGCCAACACCGTCAGTCGCTCCGGGCCGGGATTCCAGGCCGGCAATTGCATTTGAGTGTCTCCGCGGCAACAATGCTCAGCCGAGCATATTCAGCGTGGGAAAGAAAGCTACTTGATCAATCTCCGCGGGCGGCGCACTCTACATGGCGGTGCGCCCAGGGCTCGTACTGTGTACTCGTCGCACCGGAGGCTCCGGAGAGGCGGAACGATCGAGCAACGGTCGATGATTGCCGACCCTCTCCGGACCTTGCCGGCAGCGCAGCAAAACTGGCATTTGACGCGCATCCGGCTCGCCGGTACGTCTGGCTCGAGCCGATGCTGATCCCGCCATGCTCGAGTTGCGAGTTGCTTGCCCGATGTCCCTCCGCCTCAATCCCAACCTCATCGACACCTCGACCCCGCCGATCCCGGAGGCCTATGGTTGGGCCGCGCGCTACGATGGCTCGCGCGGACCGCTCATCAACATGGCGCAGGCGGTGCCGAGCAACCCTCCGCACCCCGAGTTGCTCGAGCGCTTCGGGCGCGATGCCGGCTCGCCTCCCTCCGCCCGCTATGGCGACATCGGCGGCGACAGATCCTTGCGCGAAGCCTACGCCGTGGAGGTCAATCGCATCTATGGCGGCAACGTCACGGAGCGCGAGGTCGCCGTCACGGCCGGCTGCAATCTCGCGTTCTTCATCGCGATGCTCTCGGTTGCGCGCGCGGGCGAGGCCGTGCTGCTGCCGGCGCCCTGGTATTTCAACCACGAGATGGCGCTCAGGATGCTCGGCATCGAGGCGCGCGTGCTGCCAGTTGCGCCCGACACGGGGTTCGTGCCCGATGCGCAAATCGCGGCTCGGCTGATCGACGGCAAAGTGCGGGCAATTGCCCTGGTGTCGCCCAACAACCCGACCGGGGCCGTCTATCCGCCCGCGACATTCGAGTCCTTCGCGCGGCTCTGCCGCGAGCGCGGCATCTGGCTCCTGCTGGATGAGACCTACCGTGATTTCATGCCCACGGGCGCCGGGCGGCCACACGGACTATTCGCCGATCCGGACTGGCGCGATACGGTGATTGGCCTCTATAGTTTCTCCAAGGCCTATTGCATGCCGGGACATCGGCTGGGCGCGATCACCGCGTCGCGGCCGGTGCTCGACGAGGTCGAGAAGGCGCTCGACACGGTGCAGATCTGCCCGCCCCGGCCCGGCCAGCAGGCGCTCGCCTGGGGGATCGGGGCGCTCGGGCATTGGCGCGAGCAGAACCGGGCCGAGCTCAACCTGCGGGGCGAGGCGTTTCGCGCGGCCTTCAAGGGGCTGAACGCATGGCGCGTCGAATCGGTCGGGGCCTATTTCGCGTTCGTGCGGCATCCCTTCCCTGGCCGGCCGGCGCGTGAGGTGGCCGAGCAGCTCGCCATCGAGCGGGGCGTGCTGGCGCTGCCGGGCGTCTATTTCGGCCCCGGCCAGGACGATCATTTGCGGATCGCCTTCGCCAATGTGGGCACCGGCGTGATCGCCGAGCTGCCTGGGCGGTTGCGCGGGTTCGGGGTATGATCGCCTGGTTGTGAACGGCTGCTCGGGTGCAGTGCTTGCCGCGGCGCCGGGCTCGGACTAAAGCATTCGAGGTTCGCGAAAGCTCGGCTAGGCTGCGGATACCATATCGGGCGGGGCGGGATCCCGGTCGGTATGCGCCCCGTGCACCAATCCGTCGGCACTCCGGCGGCGCGGTCGAGTTTGCGCCAGCAAGGGAGCCCCGATCATGACCGATATATCCTCCGCCACGCTCGACAGCTTCCGCTGCAGGAAGACCCTCGCCGTCGCCGGCAAGAGCTACGACATCTGGAGCCTGCCAGAGGCTGAGAAAAATGGCCTTTCCGGCATCTCCACGCTCCCCTACTCGCTGAAGGTGCTGCTGGAAAATCTGCTGCGCCACGAGGACGGGCGCACCGTCACGGCCGACGACATCGGGTCGATGGCGACTTGGCTCGTCACGAAAACCTCCGAGCGCGAGATCGCCTACCGGCCGGCGCGGGTGCTGATGCAGGACTTCACCGGCGTGCCCGCCGTCGTGGACCTCGCCGCCATGCGCGACGCCATGGTCGCACTCGGCGGCGACCCGAAGCGGATCAACCCGCTCGTCCCTGTCGATCTCGTGATCGACCACTCGGTCATGGTCGACTATTTCGGCACAGCGTCGGCCTTCCGGCAGAACGTCGATCTCGAATACGAGCGCAACCTCGAGCGCTACGAGTTCCTGCGCTGGGGGGCGGGAGCCTTCGACAATTTCCGCGTGGTGCCGCCCGGCACCGGCATCTGCCATCAGGTCAACCTCGAATACCTCGCCCAAACCGTCTGGACGAAAGCCGTGGGCGGTCGCACCCAGGCCTTCCCCGACACCTGCGTCGGGACCGACAGCCACACCACGATGGTGAACGGTCTCGCCGTGCTCGGCTGGGGCGTCGGCGGCATCGAGGCGGAAGCCGCCATGCTCGGCCAGCCGGTCTCGATGCTGATCCCCGAGGTCGTGGGCTTGCGCATGACGGGCGTGGTACCCGAAGGCATGACGGCGACCGACTTGGTGCTGACGGTCACGCAGATGCTGCGGAAGAAAGGCGTGGTCGGCAAGTTCGTCGAGTTCTGCGGGCCCGGGCTCGACCAGCTCTCGCTCGAGGACAAGGCGACGATCGCCAACATGGCGCCCGAGTATGGCGCGACCTGCGGCTTCTTCCCGGTCGATGCCGACACCATCAAGTACCTGCGCGCGACCGGCCGCGCCGGCGAGCGCATCGCGCTGGTCGAGGCCTATGCCAGGGCGCAGGGCCTGTTCCGGGAGGCCAAATCCAGCGATCCCGTGTTCACCGACATGCTGACCCTCGATCTCGGCAGCGTCGAGCCCTCGCTCGCCGGTCCCAAGCGCCCGCAGGACCGGGTGGCGCTGAAGAACGTCGAGGCCGGATTCCTGAAGGCGCTCGAGGGCGAGTTCGCCAAGCCCGGCGAGGCGATGAAGCCGTTTCCGGTCGAGGGACGCGACCACGCGCTCGGCCACGGCGACGTCGTGATCGCCGCGATCACGTCGTGCACCAACACCTCGAACCCCTCGGTGCTGATCGCCGCAGGGCTGCTCGCACGCAACGCACGCGCCAAGGGGCTGACCGTCTCGCCCTGGGTCAAGACCTCGTTCGCGCCGGGCAGCCAGGTCGTCACCGACTATCTGGTGAAGGCGGGGCTGCTGGGCGACCTCGAGGCGCTCGGCTTCAACATCGTCGGCTATGGCTGCACCACCTGCATAGGCAATTCCGGCCCCCTCTCCGAGCCGATCGCGAAGTCGATCCGCGACAACGACATCGTCGCCGCCGCGGTGCTGTCGGGCAATCGCAACTTCGAGGGCCGCGTCAACCCCGACGTCAAGGCCAACTACCTCGCCTCGCCCCCGTTGGTCGTCGCCTACGCGCTCGCCGGCGCGCTGCGCGTCAATCTGACGACGGACGACATCGGCCTCGATCAGGACGGCAAGCCGGTATACCTGAAGGACATCTGGCCGACCTCGGCCGAAATTGCCGAGCTGGTGCGAACGACCATCACGCGCGAGATGTTCGAGACCCGCTATGCCGACGTCTTCGAGGGCGACGAGCGCTGGCAGCGGATCGGCGGCACGCCGAGCATGACCTATGGCTGGCGGGCGGGCTCGACCTACGTGCAGCACCCGCCCTACTTCGCGGGCCTGACGCGCACGCCCGCGCCGCTGACCGACATCGTCTCGGCGCGCGTGCTCGGCCTGTTCCTCGATTCGATCACCACCGACCACATCTCGCCGGCCGGCGACATCGCCCAGAAGAGCCCGGCCGGCCGCTACCTGATCGAGCATCAGGTCAAGCCCGCCGAGTTCAACTCCTATGGTGCGCGCCGCGGCAACCACGAGGTGATGATGCGCGCCACCTTCGCCAACATCCGCATCAAGAACCAGATGCTGGGCGGCAAGGAAGGTGGCAACACGCGCCATTATCCCTCGGGCGACGAGCTGCCGATCTACGAGGCGGCGATGCGCTACGAGGCCGGGGCCGTGCCGCTCGTGGTGCTCGCGGGCAAGGAGTACGGCACCGGCTCCTCGCGCGACTGGGCGGCCAAGGGCACGCGGCTCCTGGGCATCCGCGCCGTGATCGCGGAGAGCTTCGAGCGCATTCACCGCTCCAATCTGATCGGCATGGGCGTGCTGCCGCTGGTGTTCGCGGCGGGCACGAGTTGGAAGTCGCTCGGCCTGAAAGGCGACGAGCAAGTGACGATCCGGGGCATCGACAAGCTGCAGCCGCGCGCGACGGTCAGCGCCATGATCGCCCTGGCCGACGGGCGCACGGAGGTGGTGCCGCTGGTCGTCAGCATCGATACGCTCGACGAGCTCGCCTATTTCAGGAATGGCGGCATCTTGCACTACGTCCTCAGGAACCTGGCGGCCTGACCCATGCTCTTTGCTCTCATCTGCACCGACAATCCGGGCGCGCTCGCGATCCGCAAGGCGAACCGGCCGGCCCATCTCGAATACCTGCAGCAGCTCGATCCGCGGGTGAAGGCGGCGGGGCCGTTCCTGACCGAGGACGGCGCCGAGCCGCGCGGCAGCCTCGTCATCGTGGAAGCCGCCTCGATCACGGCGGCCCGCGCCATCGCCGACGCCGACCCCTATGCCAGAGCGGGCCTGTTCCAGAGCGTCGACATCCGCGCCTGGAGCTGGGTGATCGGCAATCCGGCCACATAGATGCCGTGAGGCAGGCGACGGCTGGGGGAGGCAGGCTTCCGGCTGGTTGCGCCCATCAGAGCACGGGGCCTCATGGGTGTCAGGCACCCGACCGGCCCCCAGTGATATGCATCGGCCCCGGCCGGTGCCCGGCACCACCGCTGCGAGCTGGCCGCGGTCACGCCCACTCCGCCCTCCAAGCAGCGCAAAAAACCGTCCCTCTCGCTCACCTTCCGACTTTGGCACTCAGCCCGCCCGAGTGCTAACAAATGTCTTGACAGCGATAATTTGGCCGGTATATCCCTCCGCCCAGCCGGTGGCACTCCGTTCGATTGAGTGCCAGCGCGCCTGCCAAAACTCAATCGAAAGTAAGCCCTTGAGCAAGAAACCCAGTGGGAGCAAGTCATCCATGAAATTCCGTCCGCTCCATGATCGCGTGGTCGTCAAGCGTCTGCCGGAAGACACCAAGACCGCCGGTGGCATTATCATCCCCGACAGCGCCACCGAGAAGCCGATGCAGGGCGAGGTGATCTCGGCCGGCCCGGGCGCCCGCAACGAGGAAGGCGAGCGCGTGACGCTCGACGTGAAGGCCGGCGATATCGTGCTGTTCGGCAAATGGTCGGGCACCGAGGTCAAGATCGATGGCGAGGAGCTCCTGATCATGAAGGAGAGCGACATCATGGGCGTGATCGAAGGCAAGGCCGCCGCCCGGAAAGCAGCCTGACGGCTGCGGGCGAATGGTGAGTGGCGAATGGCGAGTGGGGGAACCGACCGCCGGTCGCGCCACTGGTTTCCCCTTTCGCCATTCGCCACCTCGCCACTCGCCAAATTGAATAGATTCCCAATCTGAAGGAGCAAGCCCAATGGCTGCCAAGGAAGTCCGCTTTGCCGCCGACGCCCGCGAGAAGATCCTCCGCGGCGTCGACATCCTGTCGAATGCCGTGAAAGTGACGCTCGGTCCCAAGGGCCGCAACGTCGTGATCGAGAAGAGCTTCGGCGCTCCCCGCTCCACCAAGGACGGCGTCACCGTCGCCAAGGAGATCGAGCTCGAGGACAGGTTCGAGAACATGGGCGCGCAGATGGTCCGCGAGGCCGCGTCCAAAACCAACGACGCCGCCGGTGACGGCACCACCACGGC
>JANPDA010000480.1:0-4947 GCA_031431235.1 Hyphomicrobiaceae bacterium | reverse complement strand
CTGAGCATTTGCTATCGATGAGTAATCGGCATGGCTGTCAGTCACGTCGATCGATAACTATTCCATGCAAGAATTGATCTGAAATGCGAGGTGTGCTCGATCGAACGAGCAGTCTCGGCCCCAAGTAGGCTGTCTCTCAACCAAGGAGACAGACCATGAACGACAACGACGCCCAAGTGATCAAGCTCCCCGTCCGCCGCCCGCCGTGGAACAAGGGCAAGCTCGTCGGCGCCAAGCCGCCACTCAGACCGAGTCACGTTTGGTCGATCAGGACGAAGCTGCAGATCGAAGGAAAGAAGAGGGATCTCGCCCTCTTCAACCTCGCGATCGACAGCAAGCTGCGTGGCTGCGATGTCGTCGCTGTGCGTGTCGACGACGTGGCGCCGGGCGGCTACACGATGGGTCGCGCGACCATTCGGCAGAAGAAGACCGGGAGGCCCGTTCGCTTCGAGCTGACCGATCAGGCGAGGCAGGCGATCGTACCTGAGGTTGACCGGCCGAAAGCCCGGTCAGTTCCTCTTCGCCGGCCGCGGCGGGGGCTCACGCGGATTGACGACCCGGCAGTACGCCCGACTCGTGCAGGAGTGGGTGGCCAGCATCGGTCTTGACCCGGCGCAGTTCGGAACACACTCGCTGCGGCGGACGAAGGCAGTGCTGATCTACCGGAGAACGGGAAATCTTCGCGCGGTCCAACTGTTACTGGGCCACTCGAAGATCGAAAGCACGGTCCGCTACCTCGGCATCGAGGTCGACGACGCGATCGAGATTGCCGAAAAGATCGACATCTGAACGTCGACGCACCCCCACGGTCAACGGACATGGTCGGCGGCGGCAGTCCCGCCGTCGCCTGCGGGGTTCCCGAAGTCGGCTTCGGGATTTCGCGACTTTGTGCAGCGCAACAGTCGTTGCTCCGCGTGAGTCTGAAGATGTTGAGGATTCCGGACGCCGGCCCCATCGATGACGTCGACACACGCCCGGGGGCCGGCGTCCGGAAGCCTTCGGGGAAGGAACCCGCGGGACGTCTGGCAACTGTGGGTGCCGCTTGCTCTATGGGGATTGCGGTCGGCCGCAGTGCTTCGGGGCGTGCGCGCATGTGGCAGTCGCGGTGTCGGGGCCGGTGCGGCGGTGGCCCGTGGTGCGGTCCCAGCCGACCGACAGAGCCCGCAGTTGCCCGCGATCTCTGCTTGGGGCTCGGCCGGGCAACAGCCCGTCGATGCCGGTCGACCACCAGCACGGCATGGCAGCGTTTCGCCGAACAGGTATGATGGCACTCATGATGTGTCGACCTTGAACACGAGCGGGCGTGGTGTCGCGCGGTGCTTCGGCGTCTCGCCGCGCAGGAAGATCTCGATGATGCGCTGGCGCGCGCCACAGCAGGGGCACGGCGGCAGGTCGGCGCCGACGGTGTTGTCGGAAGCGGCCGCATCGACCCGAGCGTCGGCCGTCGTCACTGCGCCGAGCAGTTCCCGCGCACGCTCGATGTTCTCGGCACGCTGACCAGTGGCGAGCAAGCCGTAGTGACGGATGCGATGGAAGCCCTTCGGCAAGACGTGCAGCAGGAAGCGGCGGATGAACTCGGGCGTGTCGAGCGTCATGGTCGTGTAACGCGATGCGCCGTTCGCCCGATAGTTCTTGACGCGAATGTCGACACCCTGTTCGAGCAAGTGCGTCGCAAACGAGTGCCTGAGCGTATGCGGGCCGACGCGTTTCTCGATGCCGATCGCCTCGGCCGTCTCGCGCACGACGCGATAGATGTGTCGCGACGAGACCGGCTGGATCGGATCGCGGCCGGGGAACAGCCACGTCGTCGGCCACGCGATCAGCCACCACTCGCGCAGCAGCTCGATGAGGCGTGGCGACAGCATGGCGTTGCGATCCTTCCGGCCCTTTCCCTGCTCGACGCGCAGCAGCTTGCGATCACTGTCGATGTCGGCGACCTTCAGATGTGCCACTTCCGACACGCGCAGGCCGGCGCCGTAGGCGACGCCGAAGATCGCGCGGAACTTCGGCCCCGGTGCCGCGACCATGAGCCCTGCCGCCTCCTCCTGCGTCAGCACCACCGGCAGCTTCTGTGGCTGCTTGACGATGCGCAGATACTGGCCGAGCTCGGGCCGGTTGCAGGCGAAGATGAAGAAAAAGCGCAGCGCCGACACCGAACTGTTCATGCTCGGCGGCTGGACGCCGGCTTGGCGCTGGTGCACCTGAAAGGCGCGAAGGTCGTCCGGCGTCGCTGTATCGGGTGCGCGGCCAATGAAGCGCGTCAACGTCACAACGTGGCGGATGTAGTCGGCCTGCGTCTTGTCGCTAAACTGGCGGATGCTCATCTCGTCGAGCATACGGCGGCGCAGCGGACTGATCGGACGCGCATCGCGCGACGGGTTGGTGGGCGAGACGCCGGTCGGGGTCTCGGTCATCGGGGTGTTCCTGAGGTTGGAGTGACTTGACCCCTCGATCCTCAGGACACTCGCCCCGATCCGTTATCGCCGATGCTTGAACTGGTTACTGCCGCTCCTCGCTCCACCCGTGCAGGTAGGCCGTCCCGCGGTAGCGGGTTCGTTCCATGGCCCAATGCGGAGATCTGCTGCGCTGCAGCATTTCGTCCGGTTCCTGGGGTACAGCTGTCACGATTCCTATACACACACTGCCAGCAGCCTCTACACACCTACAATCTCGCCGAGCAGCCGACCCCACGCTTCCAGCCCTTCGCGCTTTTCCTTGTCATAGCTGTACTGAATGTAAACCGCGCTCGTCACGGTGCCCTTGCGCGCGCTCGCGTGATTTAGGATCAACGAAATCGTGTGCGGCGACACCTGCAATTCAGCCATCCGCGTTGCCGCCGTCCGGCGCAGATCGTGAGCGTGAAAATCGGCCAGACCGATAGCGGCTTTGGCGCGCGCGACGGCCTTGGTTGCGGCGTCGCGTCGGATCGGGCCTTTGCCCGTCGGACTTGGAAAGAGCCATGATCTGCCCTTCGCCACGTCGCGCGCTACTTCGATCAGCCTCACCGCCAACGGCGTCAGCGGTACCCGATTGGGCTTTTTGTTCTTGGTTCGCTTGCCGGGGATCGTCCCATCGCTTCCGAACCATAGGTCTCGGCGAGATCGGCGCAGCGGCCGATGAGAAGCTCGGTGAGCTTCTTCAGCTCCGCGGTCGCAGATCCTTCGGACTGGCAGACCACCATCAGCTCTCGGGTCGCGTCTGGAATACGTGCGATCAGATCGCGAATGTGGGCTAGAGCGCGAACGGGATCGTAGCCGCACTTCCGAGCCTCAGCCTCCCAGTAGCGGGGCATGATACGATCGAAGTGATACTTGCCGTCGATCGACATGGACAAGCGATCATCGCGATGGTTGGTGGAGTAAGGCAGCCAGCTTGCGATGTCATAGAAGGGTGCCAAGCGGTACCGGCCTCCCGCACCGAGCAGCAATCCATAGTTCTTGGCATGCGCATCGGTGCCTTCAATCACGAAGTTGAAGGCCGAGACCCGCATGAACCGGTCCCGATCCTCGCCCGGCCTGCCGGAGCCGGACAACAACTCCATGATCGCCTTCATGCCGGGCCCGCCGTCGCGCTGATACTTGTTGCGCGGATCGATCTTGAGGGCCTGACAGCAATCCTCCTGATGCACACGGTGGACCTCGCCGCCGGCGGCATCGATCGCAACCACCTTGCGACCGGCAATACGGCGACGGTCGTAGCGCTCGATGATCACGACGGGCACGTCGCCGAACCGCTCCGTCCAGCATTTCGGGGCGGGAAGGCCAAGACGAGGGGCCAACCTCAAGCAGAACATCTCGTTCTCGACCTGCCCTGCGAGGCCCGCGATCTGCGGCTTCAGAATATGTGTCGTGGGAGTCCGGCCGCGCGGCTCGTACCATTTGCCTTTGACGAGATAGAGCGCCTTCTTGCGCTGCGCGCCGGCCAGACTGAACTGACCGCCACCCTTCGCGAACTGGATGGCGCCCGGATCGCGGATCAGCTTGGCGAAGCCCTCGATCAGCATGGCCTGTGAGAGCGGCGTCACGCCTTCGCGCTTTTTCAGCTCGCCGAGCTTCTCTCGTGGCACCATTTGGATGGCACCCTGCAGGTCCTCGCCGATCTCGGCCAACAGCGGAAAAGGATTGCGGGGACTGACATTGTACTGCCGAGCAAGGCTGCCCAGCGTGTCGTCGTTGTCGGGCAGAAGGCCCCACATGAAGGGCCGCACGGCCTTGTCATCGTGCTCGGCCACCGAGAGTGGCATCGAGAGCGACAGCGGTATCGCAGACGGGTCCTTGCGATAGGCATCGTCATAGGTGAAGTGGAACTTGCCCCGGATGTCCTGAATGATGTTTCCGATCTCATCGCCGTCGATGAGGACACGTAGCTCCTTGCTCATCGGCGAGGTCTCCTTTTCCCCGCACTGCGATCGGGGGGCGGGGAGAGACCGGTATCGGCGATGGCATCGATGTCGATGGCGCTATCTGGCGCGGTAGGTGCCGGCGTTGCGTCTGGCAACTCGTTGTTGGGATAGGCTGCGAGCGTAATCTGAAGCTCGTTCAGCGCGCGCAGGACGAGATCGAGCCGGGCCGTAGTTTTGCCTTGCTCGAACTCGTTGACCCACCATCGGGACACACCGAGGCGGTCGGCCAAGTCCTGCTGGTTGAGCTGGCGAGCCTGCCTTGCGGCGCGGACGAGGGCGCCGATGTCACTGGGGCGGCGTATGAACACTGAATACCTTCATTGTAGGCGTTAGCTTACATTCACCCATTGTAGGCGATCGCCATCATTTTAGCAATGTAAGTTTTCACCTACATTTATGAAAAGTAGGCGAACGCCTACATAAAATTGAGGTGGCCCCACTTGTTCGAACAGAGTTTCCGCTTGGATAAGTGGATCGTCTGCCGGGGTTAGGCTGCCGAGCGGATCGGCAGCAGGCTCGTCGTTCCGAAGTAAGCTTGATCGGGT
>JANPDA010000479.1:0-11650 GCA_031431235.1 Hyphomicrobiaceae bacterium | reverse complement strand
GCTCACGCAGGCGTTGTGGCCATCAGAGGCGAGGATGAAGCATGGCCGGTCGGGCACGGCGGCGTCGAGCACCTTCGCATCGAGATTGTGCTCGCCGAAAATGCCCGAGTACCAGCCGACCCCGTTGACCCAGCCGTTCTTTGGATTGGCCTCGGCGAACTTGGCTATTGCCGCCTGCATCTCCTCGATCGTGCGCACCTGATCGAGCTCGACGCTCATGGCCCGGCCGGTGCCGCTGTCCTGCAGGTGGATGTGGGTGTCCTGGAAGCCCGGCAGCACCAGCCGCCCGCCCGCATCGATCACGCGGGTCCTCTTGCCGGCGAGCGCCCGGATCTCCTTGGTGCTGCCGAGCGCGCGGACACGGCCATCCGTCACCGCGAGCGCCGCCGCGCGTGGAGTCAGACCATCCATGGTGCGGATGTCGGCGTTCAGGACGATCAGCTCGGGGGATTTGGCCGCTGGCATGGTCTGGCCTTTCATCGCATTCCTCGAGATCGATCCCGAGATAAGCAGGTTTGCCGGGCAGCGCCAATGCGCCGGGCGCGTGCCTCTCCTGCCAGGCACGGACCGCCGGCCTCATGCCAGGCTCGCCCGCAGGTCGGCGAGCGTCACCATCAGCGTCATCGGATCGATCGGCGAGACCGTCATGCCGAGGGCGAGGTAGAAGGCACTGGCGTCTGCGGAGATCGCATCGACCAGGAGGCCGCGCACGCCGATGATACCTGCTGCCTGCAGGACACGCAGCCCGGCATCGCGAAAGAGCGCCCGGCCGAGGCCCTTGCCCTGCTGCGACCGGTCGACGGCGAGCCGCCCGAGCACGATGATCGGGATCGGGTCGGGCATGTTGCGCCGGAACCGGCCCGGATTTGCTGCAATGTCGACGGCGCCGGCGGCAAGGGCAAAATAGCCGACGACCTTGGTGCCTTCGCAAGCGACATAGGTATGGGAGGCGCCACTTGCCGCATTCCCGCGAGCCCTGCGTTTCAACCATTCGTCGAGCGGGGGAACCCCACTGTCGAAGGCGTCCACGAGATGCTGGTCGGCAAGCAGAACCGGCGCGGCGACAGTCATTTGCGATCCCAGGGTGCCTTTGTCCCCATCGTGCGTCGAAGCTCGTCGCTCGGACTGGGCGGCGCATCGAGCGCCGCGACGAACCTCGCGAATGTCTCGGCGTCGACCGCGAACAGCGTGCGGTCGGTCAAGGCGTCGACGGCCGCGCGGCGTGCGGCCTCGAGCACGAAATCGGTGCGCGTCTTGCCGGTCAGCTCAGCGGCGCGGTCGATCAGGCCTCGGTCATCCGGCTTGATACGAATGTTGAGAGTTTCGCGTTGCTTTGCCTGTCGCGGCGATGTGACGGACATGGGTGTCCTCCTCCGGTTGCCAACAGCAGATCGTAACGACAATGTCATTACATCGATCGGGGCGCAATGCATTTCACGCCGGGCCGAACCGATCCCGCCACGACGCCATGCCGCCCGCAAAGCTCGTGGCTGCATGGACGCCCCGCGCGATCGCGCGTGCGACGACATCCGCCGCGACGGCGCCAAGCTCGATCTGCTCGTTGACCTTGTCCCCGAGCGGCCGCAATCCGGTCGAGGCCGCGAACAGCGTGTCGCCATCGAACAGCGCATGCGTGAGCCGCAGCCCCCGCGCGAAACCGTCATTGCCCGCGATCGCAAGGCGTTTCAACTGCCCGCGATCGAGCGTTGCATCGGTGACGACGATGCCGATCGTGGTTGCGGGCTCGTTGCGTCCCGGCGGCAGCCAGCCAGGCCCGCCCTTCCAGGCGAGCTTGCCAGCGTCCGGCGGAATGCGGTCCGGCCAGCCGAGCCCGCCGAACTCGTCGCCCTCCTCGAACGGCGCCGCCCAGTAGTGCGGCCCCTCCCCGATCACCGCCGAGCCGATCGCATTGACCGCCATCAGCGCGCCGACCCCATAGCCGGAGGGTGTGATCGCGCTGGCCGAGCCGATACCGCCTTTGAGGTTCACCGTCGTTGCGCCATGACCCGCGCCGGCCGTCCCAAGCTCAAACCGCCCGCCTCGTGCCGCCTCGGCCGCGGCATAGCCGAGCTCGCGATAGGGCGGGAAGCGACCCCAGTCCTTGTCGCCGCCGTTCAAGAGATCGAACAGGATCGCCTGCACGGCAATGGGCACCAGCGCCGGTCCGATCGCAATCCCGCGGCCCTGCTCGCGCAGCCAGGCTTCCACCCCCGTCGTCGCGTCGAGCCCGAAGCTCGAGCCTCCCGACAGCACCACCGCATCGACCCCTTCCACGATCATGTCGGGTTCGAGGCAATTGGTGCCGCGCCCGGCCGGTGCACCGCCCAGCACGACGCACGCGCACGTCGCCGGCTCCGTAAACACGATCGCGGTTACGCCCGAGCGTAGCCCCTCGTCGTGGGCATGGCCGACCAGCACGCCCGCAATGTCGGTCAGCAGATTGAGCGGCCCGGTTCTTGCTTCGGTTCTTGCCCCTGTCATCTTTCCCCTCCCGGCGTTGTTTGCGCCATTCGACCAAGAAATGGCCCGAATCCCGTCCGATCCTCGTCCGACACCGGATGGGATCATGAGGGGTCAGAATGCAACTGAAAGAAGTGACCGTCGAGGGCTACCGCTCGTTGAAAGCGTTGCGGTTCGCGATCGAGCCGCTGACGGTCCTGGTCGGCCGCAATGCCGCCGGCAAGACCAATCTCTACCGCGCGCTCAGCCTGCTGCAGGCCGCCGCCGAAGGCTCGATCTGCCGGAGCATCGCCGAGGAAGGCGGCGTCGAGAGCGTGCTGTGGGCGGGCCCGCGCGAGAAGCTGACGCAGAAGCTCGTGCTCGGCGCCCAGTTCGAGGAGCTCGAGTACCGCATCGAGATCGGCCTGCCGGGGCTCGCCGAACAGGCGCTCGATATGGAGCCGATGGTCCGCCACGAGCGCCTGGCCCTCACCTATCGCGACATCACAGTGGTGCTGCTCGAGCGCAAGGGGCCGCTGCTGTGGCTGCGCGACGACCGTGGCAACACCCAGCGCCACGAGCGCAAGCTGCTCGCCTCCGAGACGGCGCTCGCCGCCATCCGCGACGGCGGGCGCTATCCCGAGCTCGCGCTCGTGCGCCAGGAGATGCAGAGCTGGCGCTTCTACCACGACATCCGCACCGACGAGGGCGCGCCCGTCCGCAACCCGTCACTCGCGCTCTCCGCGCCGACCATGTCGTCGGACGGCAGCGACCTCGCGGCCGTGTTCGCCACGCTCGCCTATGTGAAGCAGGATATGGGGGCTGTCAAAACCGCGATCGAGGACGCCTTTCCTCGCGCGGAGCTGATCGTCTCGGCGCTCGACGGCAAGTGCCGCTTCGCCATGCGCTTTCCCGACATGGACCGGCCCTTCGCCGCGCACGAGCTGTCCGACGGCACGCTGCGCTATCTCTACCTGATGGGTGCGCTGCTTGGCTACCGCCTGCCGCCCTTCATCGCGATCAACGAGCCCGAGGCGAGCCTGCACGTCAACCTGCTGCCCCCGCTCGCCCGCCTGATCGCCCGCACGGCCGAGACCTCGCAAGTCTGGGTCGTCACCCACTCCGAGATGCTCGCCGCCCACCTCGCCCACTGCACCGGCACGCTGCCGCGCCTCGTGAAAAAAGTCGAAGGCGCCACCACCATCGCCGGCGTCACGGTGGAGGGGATGAAGAGGGAGTTGGGGGCAGTGGGGTAGGTCAGGCGGATGTGTCACGCTCGATCAACGCTTCACCAGACCCGTCTTCCGGCCGAGTACCAGGATCTCCAACGACAACTCGGTGGTCATGGCAAAGATCCCGGGATGCCGGGTGAGCTGTCCAACCGGCTGCGCTGGAATGCGTGCTCGAGCAATCGTCGCGCACACCCATCCACCCGTCTTCCCGGAAAAAGCCGCAGGCTTTGATCCGGGATCACAGCTACAGATGCCGCGCCCGCGTCCAGGATGCCGGGTGAGGGATGGGATCGTGAGCCGATCAGCCGGATCTGATACTGTAGCGGACGCCACCCCCCTCCCCACCGGAGCCCCACCCCGTGAAGCAATTCGCCATCCGCCCGGACCCGGAAAATCCGCGGCTTTCGACCGAGGTCGAAGGGGTCGATCACGAGGGCCGGCCGATCCGGACGCCGGTCGTCGCCGAGCGGCCGCTGACGCTCTTTCTGAACGGGCAGGAGATCGTCACCATGATGACGATCGGCGACCACCCCGAGCTGCTGGCGCTCGGCTATCTGCTGAACCAGGGGATGCTGCGCGCGGACGACACGGTGACGGCGATCGAGCACGCCGAGGATATCGATACGGTTGTCGTGCGAACAGCGCGCCAGACCGACTACGAGGCGAAGCTGCGCCGCAAGACCCACACCTCGGGCTGTGCGCAAGGCACCATGTTCGGCGACCTGATGGAGGAGCACGACGGCATCCGCCTCGACCCCAAGGCGCGCTTGAAAACCTCCTGGCTCTATACGCTGTCGAAGAAGATCAATCTCGAGCCCAGCCTCTATCTGAAGACCGGCGCGATCCATGGTTGCGTGCTGTGCCGGCGCGATCGCCCGCTCGTCTACATGGAGGACGTGGGCCGCCACAACGCGGTCGACAAGATCGCCGGCCTGATGTTCCGCGAGGGCGTCGAGCCCGGCGACAAGATCTTCTATACGACCGGCCGCCTCACCAGCGAGATGGTGATCAAGACCGTGAAGATGGGCATCCCGATCCTCGCCTCGCGCTCGGGCTTCACGGCAATGGGCGTCGAGCTGGCGCGCAAAGCGGGCCTCACGCTGATCGGGCGCATGCGCGGCAAACGCTTCATCGCGCTCTCGGGCCTCGAGCGGATCGTGTTCGACGCCGACCTGGCGGCAGTCGCCGAGGAGGACGGCCGGCATCGGCGCAAGGGCCGCGAGGACGACTGAAACCCTACGCCGCCGAGTTCCCGCCGTCGATCGGCATCAGGGCGCCGGTGATGAAGGCGGCGTCGTCCGAGGCAAGGTAGGCGATCAGCTTGGCGACCTCGATCGGCTGACCGACACGACCGAGCGGGATCGCCGCCCCGAGCCTCGCCAGATGGGCCTCGCGATCAGCAGTCGCACCGCTCATCAACATCGCCGTTTCGGTGTCGCCTGGACAGACGGCGTTGACGCGGATCCGGTCGCGCGCGTGATCGACAGCCATCGAGCGCGTGAGCTGGGCAACCGCGCCCTTGCTCGCCCCATAGGCAAGCGCGCCGCGAGCCCCGACCAGCGCCCAGTCGGAGGCCACGTTGACGATCGCACCGCCGCCTTGCGCCCGCATGCCGGGCACGACGGCACGCGACATTCGAAAGACGGCTGTCACGTTGGTGGCAAACGTCGCGTCCCATTGCTCGTCGGTGGTTTCGTCGGCCCGGCCCCGAAACAGGATGCCGGCGTTGTTGACGAGCACATCGATGCGCCCCTCATGGCTCACGCAGTCGCGCACGATCGACTCGGGGAAGTCCCTGGCGGTGACATCGCCCCGGACGAACCGCGCGTGCAGGATACGCTTGGCAAGCTCGGCGCCGCGCCCTCGATCACGGCCGGTGAACACCACGCGCGCACCCAGCGCCGCGCAGTGCTCGACGGTTGCCGCGCCGATCCCCGCGGTCCCCCCGGTTACGACCACCACCTTGTCCTTCAAAGTGACCATGGCTGGTCCTCGTATCGCCGCAAAAAACAACGCGCGGTCCCTCACGGGCTGCCGCGCGCATGCTCAATCGCCGGCGCGGACAACGAGCCGAAGCCCTGCCTCGTCCACGCGATCTGGGGCCTGTTGAAACTCAGGCCTGCTGCAGGTCGATGGCCTTGTCACCCTTGCCGCGCGGGTCGGGTTGGGTCTCGAAGGAGACGCGCATGCCCTCATTCAGGTTACGGATTCCCGAACGCTCGACGGCCGTGATGTGGACGAACACATCCTTGCCGCCACCGTCCGGGCTGATGAAGCCATAGCCCTTGGTCGTGTTGAAGAATTTGACGGTGCCGTTAACGCGCATGGGAGGTTCTCCTTCCCCAGTTCAACGTGGATGAAACCCCGGCCCGCGAGGGACGAGGTGCTTGGAGGCAGTCATTTCAGATATCGGGGAAAGTGAAGTTCGCCGCTGACAGATGCTTGGCAGCGAGCCGTGCGCTTCGACGTGGCGCTCGATCGGTATCAAGGTGCTCGATGCTCTCATATGATCTGTCACCGCGGAGTCCTATCCGCCGGGTCCGATGGGCCGCCCGTGCTGTGACTATATGAAGCAAGTGGGGTTTGGGTGCAAGTGATCTTTTTGGAGCCTGACCCCTGTCAATAGCGGGTCTTCCGAAGCTCGGCCCCCCTGGAATGGCCTCAATCGTCAGCGTCCGCACCGGCTCGAGCATGGCTCGATAGGTCGAGAATGCTAGGCGACCGGCCATTGAGCGGGCTATCGGGATCCCAGGCGAGCCGCACCTCGTCGAAGTGTGTTTCACGAGCATCATAGATCAGCATCCGCCCGATCAGCGGCTTGCCGATCCCGAGCAGCACCTTCAACACTTCAGCCGCCATCAGCGTGCCGAGCACGCCCGCAACCGCGCCCAGAATGCCGACCTCAGAGCAGTTCGGGACCGTGCCGGGCGGCGGCGCCTCCGGGAAGATGCAGCGATAGGAGGGAAGCGGATTGCCATCCTCGCCGCTCCGATAGGACATGAAGGTCGAGAGATAGCCGTCGAACGGCCCGAGTGCGCCGAATACGAGCGGCCGCCGGGCCAGGTGGCAAGCGTCGTTGACGAGATAGCGGGTGCGGAAATTGTCCGAGCCATCCGCCACGACGTCGAACCGGGAGATGATCCCGAGCGCATTGCCGGCAACGAGGCGGACCGGCATCGCCTCGACCGTCACGAAAGGATTGATCCGCGCGACGGCGTCCGACGCGCTTTCGACCTTCGGGCGCCCGACATCGGGGGTGCCGTGAATGACCTGTCGCTGCAGATTGTCGAGCGAGACGGTGTCGTCGTCGATGATGCCGAGCGTGCCGACGCCCGCGGCCGCCAGATACTGGATCAGCGGCGATCCAAGCCCGCCCGCCCCAACGATGAGCACGCGTGCCGCCTTCAGCTTCTGCTGACCGGCCCCGCCGACCTCGTGCAGCACGAGGTGGCGCTTGTAGCGGGCAATCTCTCGAGGCGAAAGGGTCATGGAATATGCTATGCTCGCTTAGTATCGTGCTATCCTGGACCTCTGCGAAAAACTCGTTCGTCGACATCCGGGTTTGGGATCAACTCGGTCGGACATCCGCCGAACGACCCTAGGCAACCCGAACGAAAAACAAGTTCTGGCGCCAGTGGCACTCGTGTATCATCTGCAGCCAGTGCAAGCGAGAGACAAAGATGCAGAAGCACCCGAGGATCGAGATCAACCCGGATGTGATGTCGGGTAAGCCGGTCATCGGCGATACGCGGATCACGGTCGAGATCATTCTGCGCCGGATCGCCGACAACTACACGATCGACGAGATCCTGGAGGACTACCCGCACTTGCTGCGAGAAGATATTCTGGCGGCCGTCAGCTATGCCGCTGACCAACTGGCCACGCGATCGCGGGAGCATGCGGCCTGACCGCGCGTCGCTTCCTCGCCGACGAGCACATTCCGCGCGCCTTGGTAGAATCCCTTCGCGCTGACGGACATGACGTGGTGTGGGCAGTGGAGAGCAGTCGCCGCGTGAGTGACGAGATTCATGTCGAGGCCGCAGCACGGGAGAAGCGGATCATCCTGACCGAGGATTCCGACTTCTCGGGTTTGGTGGCGGGCAAGGCCAAGGCCGGGATCCATTGCCGGCCGCCCTCTACTATTTCCGGCTCGATGGTCTGGGGCGTGCCGCCAAGCTCCGTCGGATGATCGAAGCAATCGGCGAAATCGGGGCTGTGGCAGAACCGTTCACGATTCATGTTGTCGAGCCGAGCCGCATCAGGCCCCATCAGCCCGACGAATAAACTGCGAGCGTCACCGCGCCGCCTATCCGACCCCCACCACCGCTTCCCCGAGCCCGTCGAACCGCACGCGCACGATGCACGCACGATCGATCAGCGTGCCGGGCGAGATGCTGCCCAGGCTCACCACATCGCCCTCCTTCAAGGGCGTGCCCTGCTCGGCACAATGATCGGCGAGCCAGGCGAGCGCATTCAGCGGATGGCCGAGAATATCGCTCGCGTGCCCGGCAAAAACCACCTGCCCATCGACCGCGATCTCGCCAGCAACGAGCGCGGGATCGCCGAGCGCCGTCAGCGGCAGCTCTGGCCCGAAAATCGCCCCGATCGAGAAGAAATCATCCGCCACATGGGTCGCCATGCCGGCATCGATCGGCGGCACGAACCGATGCTCGCAAAGCTCGATCGACGGCATGATGGCGGCGACCGCTGGAGCAACGCTTTCGATCATGTGCCCGCCGCGTCGCCCCGGCAGGTTGCGCCCGAGCCGGACACCGATTTCGCACTCCACATGCAGCAGACAGAAATCGGCGAGTGCGATCCTTGCCGGGCTCTTGTAGACCCCGTCGCGGTAGAGGGCGCCGGCGACCGGCGTGTAGAGGCCGAGGCGGGCCTGCATGGCGGGAGAGGTCGCGCCGATTTTCCAACCGACCTGGGGCCCGAGCCCCTCCTCGATCAACGGCAGCGCGGCTACCTGAATGCGGTAGCCCTCAGCTATGGTGCTGGGGCGCAGCTCCTCGGGCAGTGAGACGAGCGGGGGCACCGCGCCATTCCGGCGCAGCCGCAGGTCGGCGATGAGCTGGGCTGCCGCCAGCGCGGCCACACGGTCGAAACTGCGCTTCTGTGCCATCGATGCCTATTCCTCGGGCAGCTGAGCTGGAAATGGGCCCTCGCCCGCCGCTGCCAATGTCGCCCTGATCCGCATCCAGATGTCGGCCATCACGACGCCGGGTATCGCCTTGCTGTCAGGCCGGGTGCAATGCTCGATCGGTCTTGGCAGGGTTGCCAGCAGCGCCAGGCGAAGCGGCTCGCTCTGGGTGAATTTCGCCCAGCACGCGCGCTGCATCAACCGCCAGTGCCGCCACGTGCCGACCGGTATCGATTCGCCCCGATAGCTGACGGTCGCGTCATAGGGACGGGACCTCGCCGCCTCGTGGGCAGCGTGACCATCGAGCGCGGCAATGCGGGCGCGCTCGGCCTGCGGAAATTTCAGCCCCTGCCAGAAGGATTCGACCGTAGCATAGCCTTCGCCATCGAGCATGAACGGCGCCGTCGCCAGATTGCCGATCGAGCGGATCGCCGGATCGGGCGCCCCACTCCAGACATTGATCGGCTCACGGCAGACGTCGGCACGCGCGCCCAGGACTTCAAGACTGAAACTCGCGTGCTCAGATGGGGCGACCACGAGCACCATGCCGGCGAGGTGCTGACCCCAGGCGCAAATCTCCGTCTTCTCATCCGGGGTTTGCGCTTCGAGCGTCAGCCGCGAGCCGTCGAGCCGAGCGCGCATCAGCTGTTTTCCCTCGCCTTTCGTATCACGGCGGATGTCGATCGTCATACCGCACAACGATCACTTGTCGCCCGGTTTTGCATACCGCTCCAGCATCGCCGAGCCGATCTCCGAGGAGGACGGCCAATGGCCACGTCGCTGGGCCCGATGCTGATGATAGCCTCCGAGATTGGATGGATCGGGTTGAACAGGCCTGCCGTTCTCGAGGAACAGCAGGCCCGCCTTTTCGCTCGGCATTGCTGCGACGAACGCTTCGGCCGAATCTATTGCCTCGCGCAAGGTCCGGATCAAGGCATCGGCATCGATCGGCCGGCTCGAAGCCAGTGCTGCGAAGTCGAGACGGGAATAGCGCGCATTCCGGCGCACCTCGGCCAGCAGCCCTTCCGGCGTAAAGCCGGGCGCCACGTCGACGGCGGCCCAAGCGACGGCGCCGACCGGCAAGTGCCGCTCGTGGATCGTCACCAGATCGACGACGTCGCGCGGCTCGCGCCGGCCTGCCGCCGCCATCAGCTTGTTGACTGCAAGATCCGCGACATCGAGCACGAATCCGAATTCCGGATCGGCTGTTGCAGGAAAGAACCGGTAGTCGCTGTCGGCAACCCACTCGATCCTTGTCGCCTCCTCGGCGTCGCATACGATCAAGGTCTGAATGGCCGGCAGCTGGCGCGACCATTCGACTTCGAAGCCGGCGGCTGCCAGCAGCTTCGCATCCGCCCCAGCCGCATCGATCATGCGCTGCTCACGATCGTGGAAAGTGTCGATATCACTCGAATAGCGCGGTCCGTCCCGATTGATCGATACGCCGCCCGCAATGAAGCTCTCGGCGTCGCGTTGGCCGGCGATCACCCCCATAATCCTCGACTGCAGCCTAGTCAGCGGCACGGCACCGCGCCTCTATCCGTTCGGCCAGGAATCGCGCCGCCATGTTGCCTTCGACGCGGAGTTGCCGCGTGATCGCCAGCGCATCCCCGGGAGTCGGATGCTCATGCCGGCGCAGGTTCCAGAGCGCGATCGTGCCGAATCGGTCGAACGCCTCTTGATAAAGGCACGCGATCTCAACGCGGCGCTGTTCGGGCGACAGGGCCACGACAGTTGCGGAAGCGTTTTCGCTCATGGGTCGAATATAGGCTCGGGAGCGCGAGAAAACAAACACGCATCCGCCCCTCAGGCCAACCCCGCGGCATCGCCCGGCCGGATCGTGCCGGGCCGCATCACCACCGCATAAATCCCGACGTCTGAATGCCCATAGTTGCGCATCAGCAGTTGCGGCAATCCCATGTCGCGGGCGCCGGTCGAGGGATCGACGTTGGTTGCGGCACAGCGCTCGGTGCGGGCGATGACCTCGAGCGTCACCTCGCCGAGTCGGACCCGCCGGCCGACCCAGCCGAGCTCCTCGAAGGCCGGCAGCCCCTCCAGATAGACGTTCGCACGAAAGCGCAGAGGATCGACCGGACGGTCCGCCTTGCGCTCGATCTCGGCGAGGCTCGCCAGATTGACGAGATGCAGGCATTTCACGTCCATATCGGAGAAACAATGTCCGGGCGCATGCACGATCTTGGGCGCGCCACGAAGATCGCTCTTCATGTAGGCGGCGAGGAACTGCTCGATCATCTGCCGGCCGAGCTTGGTCGAGAGCTGGCCACGCGCGACCTGCTTGCCGGCACGCAGGATCGTGAGCGTCTCGGTGGCCGGATCGAACCGGGATTCGAGCGTCGCCAGCCGCTCGTTGCGCATCAGCATCAGGAAGTGGATTTTCGGCAGGTGGCGCGGATGGTCCGGCTCGAACCCGCCGGTCCCGTTCTCGATTGCGTACGCACGATCGTGGGCGATCGCCTCGCCGGGCGTGAGCAGAGCCTCGTCGAGCCGCTCCGGGCTCAACCCCTTCACGGGATAGCGATAGAGGCTGGCGATGCGGGGAAGATCGGCGGTCACAGGATTTTCACGCGCTGGCTCATCGACGAAACCTACTCGTACCCGGCGCGGCTGACAAATCCAAAGGCAAGGGAGCCGGCAGGCTGCCTTCCAGCGAAATCGAGGCCGATCCCGTGGCGCACACCGAGCGACGAACGTACGCGAGCTAGCGACGTGGCGCCGTGCAACACTTGCCCAACGGCGGCGGACTGAATACGGTGGCACAACGGCTGGGTGGACCCGGTCGAGAGAAACCCATACCGATCGCTGAGGCTCGAGG
>JANPDA010000478.1:0-11754 GCA_031431235.1 Hyphomicrobiaceae bacterium | reverse complement strand
GTGAAGGCGCAAGCTTGCGCGTCATGCACACGAGCCCGCGCCAGAAATACTCGGCCTCGATCCCTTTCCAGTCCGGGAAAACCTCACCTAGCCGCCGCACCAGCTGAGCGCGGATCCGCTCCCCGTCTTCCGGCCGGCCGGTGGTGTCGCCGCGCTCGCCCATCAGCATCCGGTTGTCGGTGAGCCGCCGATAGTAGGTGAGCAGATGGCGATTGTTCATATGCGGCGAGGTGCTGGCCATGCCGTGGCGCGCCAGCTCCGCGGCCGAGAGCGGTCGGGTGACGATGATGTTCGAGATCGCGGGAATGATGCGCCGGTCGAACGCGGTGTGCAGTCCATCCGGCGTGAAGCCATTGGTCGCAAGCACGACACGGGACGCTGTCACCGTTCCCCCAGCCGTCGCCAGCCGGTGTCGCCCGTCGTCGCGCCGCCATTCCAGCATGCGTGAATTGGCAAACAGCCTGGCACCTCGCCGTGTTGCCGCTGCCCCGAGCCCCACCGCGAATTCGAGCGGGTGGATCGCATAGCCGGGCCACGAGCGCACAGCGCCGAACTGCTCGGGACCCGAGTGGCCGGTCCGGGCGAACTCCTCCTTCGACAAGGTCTCGTAGCGCACGCCGAACAACTGCTGCATCTCGCCAGCCTCGGCACGAATCTCATCGAAAGCATTGGGGTGCTGGGCGACTGTGACATTGCCGTCGCCGGTGCGGCCGGCATCGATGCCTTCCTGCTGCATCAGGCTTGCCGTGAATTCGATCCCCTCGATCTGCGAGGCATAGAAGGCTTTCGTCTCATCGAGTCCATAGCGGCCAATCATATCCTTGGTCGCCAGCTTCGTCGCGGCCAGACACGCAAATCCAGCATTGCGCCCCGATGCCCCCCAGCCGATGTGCCCGGCATCGAGCACGGCAACGTCAGCCTTGTGGTCGCGCGCCAGATGCAGCGCGGTCGAAAGCCCGGTGTAGCCCCCCCCGATTACGGCGATGTCGACGGTGATATCGCGGGCAACCGCTGGATAGGCGATCGGCGTGGCCGTCGCCTCCCAATAGCTGGGCACCGGCTGGTCGAACCGGTACATCGCCTCGTCGAACACATGCCGGAGCATTTGCAGCCTCCCTCGCGGTAGCGCCAAAGCCGGTGAGCAAGCCCAGGCTGAGGACACCGACGACAATAACCGAATCGAATTGAAGCGTATGCAGTCCGCTCAGCCGTTTTCCCGGCCAAGCGACCCGCGGGAGCGCGAGAAGCCGGGACCCCGCATGAAAAGTGCCGAAGGCCCAATATGGTGCGGCTTCGCCGCTTCTCGCGCTGGATCCCGGATCAATCTCCGCCCTGGCGAGAGGCCAGGGCTCCGATCGTCCGGGAGGTTTCCCGCGCAATGCCAACGGCCCGCACTCGCGCGGAACTGACAATCCGCTTGGCAAGGGCAGGGCGAGGTGGCTATTCTGCCAAAAAAGACTGGCAGTTGAATCCGGGTGGTGGGAACGCAGCATGGATGGACAGGCCGGCCCGTCAGGTGCCGTCAGTAGCCAATCGTCGAGCAGCGCAAAGGGCAAGGGCGATCGCAAGGTCGCGGTCACGGCCGAGCGGGTGAGCAAGATCTTCGGCTCGGGCGCCGACGAGGTGCGCGCCGTCGACGATGTCTCGGTCGCCATCCGCCAGAACGAGTTCTTCACACTGCTGGGCCCCTCGGGCTGCGGCAAGACTACGCTATTGCGCCTCGTCGCCGGCTTCGAGCATCCGACGCGTGGCCGAATTCTGCTCGACGAGCAGGACATATCCTCGCTGCCGCCCTATAAGCGACCGGTCAACACGGTTTTCCAGAGCTATGCACTGTTTCCCCATCTGACGGTCGCTGGCAATATCTCGTTCGGGCTCGAGATGCTCGGTCGTCCCAAGGCCGAGATCGAGCGCACGGTCGACGAGATGCTGAAGCTCGTACGCATGAGCGAGCTGAAGAACCGCCGCACCAGCCAGATCTCGGGCGGCCAGCAGCAGCGGGTGGCGCTCGCCCGCGCACTCGCTCCCCGCCCCAAGGTGCTCCTCCTCGACGAGCCGCTGTCCGCGCTCGATCTGAAGCTGCGCAAGGAGATGCAGATCGAGTTGAAGCGCCTGCAGCACGAGACCGGCATCACCTTCGTGTTCGTGACGCATGACCAGGAAGAGGCCTTGACCATGTCGGACCGCGTCGCGGTCATGAGCAAGGGCAAGGTGCTGCAGATCGGCTCCCCGCGCGACATCTACGATCGCCCGGCCGAGCGCTTCGTCGCCAACTTCATCGGCGACACCAACTTCCTCGAAGGCAGCCTGGAGAGCTCGGCGAACGGTCAGGCATCCATCCGCCTGCAGCAATACGGCGCCGTGATCAAGGCGGCCCTGCCGGAAGGGAAGGTGCCGAGCGGGCGCGTCTCCGTGGTGGTGCGCCCCGAGCATGCCGCCCTCGTCGCCGACCCGACGAAGGGCACGATGCGCGGCCGGCTCGAGAACATCGTCTACTTCGGGACCGACACCCACTACCATCTGCGCCTCGTCGACGGCCACGAGTTCATCATCCGCCAGCAGAACCGGCGCGGCGCGATCGAGGGATTGGCCACGGGCGCCGAAGCCGGCATCGTCATTCCAGACGACGCAGCCCAAGTCTTGAGGGACTAGCCCATGGCGCTCGCACAGGACGTGGCCGAGTCCGTCGTCCCCGCCGAGATCGGGGAGAGCCAGGCTGAGCGCGTCGCACGCGAAGCGGACGCACGCGACGTGCGCAACCGCTGGTGGCTGTCGGCACCGGCCATCGTCATCATCTCGGCCGCCTCGATCGGGCCGCTGCTCATTGTCGTGCTCTACTCCTTCCTCGCGCCTGGCGACTACGGTAACGTCAAGTGGCAGTTCTCGACGGACGCTTGGTACAACGTCATTCTGCAGCGCGACATCTTCGACGACTCGCTGCAATGGGCGGATGCGCACTTGTCGATCTTCTGGCGCTCCGCCAAGTTGTCGCTGTGGACGACATTTCTCACACTCGTCTTCGGCGTGCCGACCGCCTATTTCATTGCGACGCGGCCCGAGAAAACACGCAATCTGTGGCTGTTCCTCATCACTATTCCGTTTTGGAGCAACCTCTTGATCCGCACCATTGCGGTGATGGAGCTGCTCAGGGCGGAAGGCGCCATCAACAATCTGCTCGTCGGCCTCGACGTCGTCGATCAGCCGATACAGCTGATGTTCACCGATTTTGCCATCGCCTTCGGCATGGTCTACGTGTTCCTGCCGCTGATGGTGCTGCCGGTCTATGCCTCGATCGAGAAAATGGACTTCCGGCTGGTCGAGGCCGGATACGATCTCTATGCCAATCGCTGGCAGGTGTTCTGGCGGGTGACGCTGCCGATCATCAAGCCCGGCATCATCGCGGGCTCGATCCTGGTGTTCATCCCCTCGCTCGGCGCCTATGTGACGCCGCGTGTGCTCGGCGGCGGCAAGAACCTGATGATCGGCAATCTGATCGAGCTGCAGTTCGGGCAGGGTCGCAACTGGCCGCTCGGCGCGGCGCTGTCGTTCACGCTGATGGTGATCGTGTTGCTCGCGCTGATGTATTACGTGCGTATCGCTGGCGGCCAGCAATCGAGGCAGGGTCATGCTTGATATGCTGCTTGGCCGCCGCGGCTTCTCGGTCAAAAAATTGCCTGGCTTTGCGACCGTTGCGCTGTTCGTGTTCGTGGTGCTCTATGCGCCGATCATGATCCTCGTGGTCTACTCGTTCAACGAGGGCACCAATCCCTCGATCTGGCAAGGCTTCTCGCTGCGCTGGTACGAGGCGGCGTGGAGCAACAGCCAGGTCCAAGAGGCGGCGCTGCGCTCGATCTTCATCGCGGTGATCGCGGCTTCGATCGCGACGGTCGCTGCCACCATGGCGGCGCTCGCGACCACACGGACGAAATCGTTCCGTGGCATGACCTTCATCTACTCCTACATCAACATGCCACTGATGGTGCCGGAGATCGTGTCCGCGGTCGCGCTGCTGATCTTCTTTGCGACCATCAAGATCAACACCGGCTACACGGGGATCGGCTACCTGCTGGCCGCGCACACGGCATTCTGCATCCCCTTTGCCTATCTGCCGATCCGGGCGCGGCTCGAGAGCATGGATCTTTCGCTCGAGCGGGCAGCAGCCGATCTCTATGCGACACCCTGGAAGACCTTCCAGCGCGTCACGCTGCCGCTGATGTGGCCGGGTATCATCGCCGGCCTGATGCTCGCCTTCGTCGTCTCGCTCGACGACGTCGTCATCACCGAGTTCGTCAAATCGGCTGGGCAGGAGACATTGCCGACCTTCATGCTCGGCCAGCTCCGGCGCGTGGTCACACCCGAGATGTATGCCATCGCGACCGCATTCCTGGCGGTTTCGATCGTTATGGTTTCATTCTTCTTCTTCATCAACCGCACGCGCACATGAGGCAATTGCCAGCTTGTGCGGACATGGAGCGTCAAATCGAGAACCAAGGAGGATACACTCGATGAAATGGAAATTTCTGACGGCTGCCGTCGCGGCAGCAGTGATGGCCAGCAGCGGCGGCGCACGCGCCGATGGCGAGCTGAACATCTTCAACTGGGGTAACTATACGAACCCCGAGCTGATCAAGAAGTTCGAGGCTGAGTTCAAGGTCAAGGTCACGATCACCGACTACGACGCCAACGATACCGCGCTCGCCAAGGTGAAAGCCGGCGGCCATGGCTTCGACCTCGTCGTACCGAGTGCAAGCTTCGTGCAGATCTGGGTGAAGGAAGGACTCATCCAGGAAGCCGGCACTGATAAGATGGCGAATTTCAAGAACATCGATCCCAAGTGGCTGAACGTCGATTGGGATCCGGGCCGCAAATTTACGGTTCCGTGGCAGTGGGGCACGACCGGTGTCGTCGTCAACACGAAGAAATACACGGGCGACATCAACACCTCCGCCATGTGGCTCGATCCGCCCCCGGAGCTCATCGGCAAGATCAACGTCGTGCCTGAGATGGGCGACGTGATGCCGCTCGCGATCATGTACATGGGCGGCCAGCCCTGCACCGACGACAAGGTGCTGTTGAAGAAGGTTCGCGACAAGCTGGTCGAGGCCAAGCCGAAATGGCTCGGCATGGACTATGGCAACATCGAGAAGTTCGCCAAGGAGGACCTCTGGGCCGGCGTCAACTGGAACGGCTCGACCTTCCGTATGCGGCTTGCCAACAGCGCGATCAAGTACGGCTATCCCAAGGAAGGCTACCCGATCTGGATGGATTCGGTTGCTCTGCTGAAGGATGCCAAGAACGTCGAGAACGCCAAGCTCTTCATGAACTTCATCATGGCGCCTGAGAATGCCGCCCTGATCTCGGCCTTCGCACGCTACGCCAATGGCATCACGGGCTCGGAAGCCTTCATGCCCGAGGACATGAAGACGGCGCCGGAAATCGTCGTGCCGGCCGAGTTCGCCGACAAGGGCAAGTTCGTGCCCGCATGCCCGCCGGAAGTGACGGCGCTCTATACCAAGATCTGGACCGAGCTGCAGAAGTAGAAAACTCGCGAGGTGGCGAGTGGCGAGGTGGCGAGTAGGGTCATCGCCACCTCGCCATCTCGCTACCTGGCCAAGCCATGACCTCCTTTCGCAACTCCGATTCCGCTCCCCCGATCATGGCCGGCAGCCCGCCGCGCGCGGACATGATCCCACCCCGCCTCGACTGGGACCGTCCGCCCTACAATCGCTGGGCCTTCCAGCACATCCGCGAGATCCTGCCCACCGCCGAGGTCTGGCGCGGCAGTGGAGCGGCTTCCACCATGCCGGAGGCGAGGCAGGAGCTCGGAGCCATCGCCTTCGACAGCCCGAAGGCCGGCCGCAAGACCGTGGCGCAGATGTTGGACGACACCTACACCGACGGCTTCCTCGTCCACCATCGCGGCAAGGTCGTCCACGAGCAGTACTTCAACGGCATGGTGCCGCGCACGCTGCACATCTCGCAGTCGGTCGCGAAGTCGGTGACCGCAACGGCTGCTGGCGTGCTCGTCGGCCAGGGCCTGCTCGACCCGCAAGCACCCGTCACGCACTACCTCCCCGAGCTCGAGGCGACCGCCTACAAGGGCGCGAGGCTCCAGCACGTGCTCGACATGACGAGCGGCGTCGCATTCGACGAATCCGACTATGCGAACCGCTATTCCGATGTTGGACAGATGGATGTGGCGAGCGGCTGGAAGCCGGTGCCGCCCGACAGCGATCCGGCCTTCCGCTGGCCGGCGCACGTGTTCGAGCAGATGCTCGGATTGAAGGCGCTCGAGGCCGAGCACGGCAGCCGCTTCCTCTACCGCTCGGTCGAGACCGACGTGCTCGCCTTCTGCATGGAGCGCGCCTCGGGCCGCCGCCTGCCGCGGATCGTCTCCGACGAGATCTGGGCGCCCATGGGAGCCGAGGAATCGGCCTGCTTCACGGTCGATCCTGCCGGCTATGCGCTCGCCAGTGGCGGGTTCAATGCAACCTTGCGGGATTACGCGCGCGTCGGCCTGCTTCACCTGAATGGCGGCAAGTCAGCGGGCCGCCAGGTCGTTCCGCCATCCTGGGTCGCCGACACCCGGCGCGGCGACCACGGCCTCACCAACGCGTACCTGCAGCTCTCGCTCCCGAAGGGCTGCTACCGCAATCAGTTCTGGGTCGAGGACGCGAGCCGGGAGACCATCATGGCGCGCGGCGTCTTCGGACAATTGATCTACATCGCCCCCGAGCACGAGATGGTGGTCGTCAAGCTCTCGAGCTACCCGGATTTCCTCAACCTCGACTACACGCTCGATACCCTCGCCGCGATCCGGTCGATCGCGCGCGAGCTCGGAGGCAAGGCATGACCGATCTCGACCTCTGCTATCTGCCGGCAGCAGATGCGCTGCGCCTCTTTCGCACGCGAAAACTCTCGCCCGTCGAGCTGATGAAGGCGGTGATCGCGCGAGCGGAAAGTGTGCAACCCAAGATCAACGCCTTCACGTTCAAACACCATGACGAGGCACTGAAGCAGGCGAGGAAGGCCGAAGCGCGCTATGCGAAGGGCCATGCCGACGGCGCGCTCGAAGGCCTGCCCGTCGCCATCAAGGACGAGAGCTTCATCAAGGGTTATCCGACCTCGAATGCGACCGCGCTGATGAGGGATTTCGTGCCTGACAAGACTTCCCCCACCAACGAGCGGCTGCTCGACGCCGGCATCATCTTCCATGGCCGGACCGCGACACCCGAGTTCTCCTGCGCAGGCTTCACGCACTCCAAGATGTGGGGCGTCACGCGCAATCCCTGGAACCTCGAGTGCACGCCGGGCGGCTCCTCGGGCGGGTCGGGAGCGGCGCTGGCGGCTGGTGCGACGACGCTGGCGACCGGCTCCGATATCGGCGGCTCGATCCGCATCCCCGCCTCCTTCTGCGGCGTCGTCGGCTTCAAGCCGCCCTATGGCCGCAACCCCGACGACCCGCCCTTCAGCCTCGATTTCTACAACCACACCGGCCCGATGGCGCGCACGGTCGAGGACTGCATCCTGATGCAGAACGTGATGAGCGGCCCGCACCCGCGTGACATCGCGACGGTGAAGCCCAAGCTCACGCTGCCGACACGCTACCCCGGTTTGAAGGGCGTGAGGATCGCCACTTCGATCGATCTCGGCATGTTCGAGGTCGATCCTGAGGTCGCAGCCAATACGCGGGCGGCGCTGCAGGTGCTGCGCGACCTCGGCGCCGTGGTCGATGAGGTCGATCTCGGCTGGGACCAGGAATGCTTCGAGTCGGGCCTCCACTATCTCGGCCACCTGTTCGGCGCGCTGATGCTGCAGCACCGGGAGAAGCTCGGCGAGGAGATGAATTCCTATGCACGCTGGTTCGCCGAGGAGGCCCGCAATTCGAACGCACTCCAGTTCCTGAAGTCACTCGAGACGGCGGGGCGGATGTACGCGACGCTCGGGCCGCTGCTGGAGAAGTACGACGCCCTCGTCTGCCCGACGCTCGCAGCGACACTGGTCCCCGCCGACATGGACTACGAGAGGCACGCCCCCTTCCGCATCAACGGCAAGGAGGTCCACCCGGCACTCGGCTGGGCGATGACGACCTGCTTCAATACCATGAGCCGCTGTCCGGTCCTGTCGGTGCCGTCGGGCCGCGCGAGGAACGGCGTGCCGACAGGCCTCCAGATCGTCGGCCCGACTTTTGCCGACGAGAACGTCTTCCGCATCGGCATGGCCTACGAGGCCGCGGTCGGGGGGTGGTATGGGGGTAAGGCGAAGAGGCCGACCATGTGACGTGTAGGCAGTCCTATTGACAAAGCGTACCATACAAGGTACAGACCGCGCAATCCGGATCGGCTGGTGCAGAAAAATCGAACACCGCTCCGGTTTTGTCGGTCCAAGACCGGCAACGAACCAGTTCGGGATTGGCTGAAGGCGCTTCCGCCCGAAGATCGATTAGCAATTGGTCGCGATTTCTCACGTGTACAGTGGCGGTGGCCGATCGGCATGCCGCTCTGCCGAAGCCTCGGACATGGTCTATGGGAGTTGCGGACTT
The DNA here is from genome assembly GCA_031431235.1 of Hyphomicrobiaceae bacterium. GTDB lineage: Bacteria > Pseudomonadota > Alphaproteobacteria > Rhizobiales > Hyphomicrobiaceae > JANNSW01. The sequence continues at coordinate 3,212 of JANPDA010000478.1, read as the reverse complement.
CACTTCCGAGCAAACGGATCTCACGGCTCCTATTCATTCACTACCGCGATGAGCTCGTCGTGCTTAGCGGGTTCATCAAGAAGAGCCAGAAAACGCCCAAATCTGAGTTGGAGCTTGCGAAAGCACGCATGAAGGAAGTCCAAGATGTCGATTGAATCTGTTCCAGGAAGAAAACCGAATCCGCACCTCGGCTCCTACGTCGATGATTTCCTCAAAGAGGAAGGGATTTTCGAGGAGTGTGAGGCTTTGGCCATCAAGGAAGTACTCGCATGGCAGATCGAGAAGGCAATGACCGAGCAGAAACTCTCCAAGAGCAAGATGGCGCAACTGATGAAGACGAGCCGCACGCAGCTCGATCGCCTCCTGGACCCGAAGGCAGGCAATGTCACGATCGAAACGTTACAGCGCGCTGCAAGCGTGCTAGGTCGTAGCTTGCGGCTCGAGCTCGTTTGAGCAGCGAAAGGACCCGAAAATGCGTACCGTAACCATCGCCGGAGCCGAGCAGGTGCCCCAGCTCGGCCAGGGAACCTGGAAGATGGGTGAGCGCGCAGGCGACCGCGCCATCGAGGTCGAGGCGCTGCGCCTGGGCATGGACCTGGGCCTCACCCTGATCGACACGGCCGAGATGTATGGCGAAGGCGGCGCCGAGGAGGTCGTCGCTGAAGCCGTCCAGGGGCGGCGCGACGAAACCTTCATCGTCTCCAAGGTCTATCCCCACAACGCCTCGCGCAAGGGTGCGGTCGAAGCCTGCGAGCGCAGCCTGAAACGCCTCGCGACCGACCGGATCGATCTCTATCTGCTGCATTGGCAGGGCAGCTTTCCCCTCGCCGATACGATCGCCGCGTTCGAGCAGCTGCGCGCCGCCGGCAAGATCCGGCATTGGGGCGTCAGCAATTTCGACGCCGCCGCCATGAAGACCGTTGCCGCTGCGCCGTCGGGTGCCAACTGCCGGGCCAACCAGGTATTCTACCACCTCGGCGAGCGCGGCATCGAATTCGACCTGATCGGCCAGAGCGCCAAGGCCGGCGTGGCACTGATGGCCTACACCCCGCTCGGCGGGTCCGCCGTCACCGGCCACAAGACGGTCGCTGCGATCGCCAAGAAACATGGTGCCTCACCGGCCACGATCGCGATTGCCTGGACCATGCGCCATCCCCACGTCATTTCGATCCCGAAATCGGCGAAGCTCGAGCATGTGCGCGACAACGCCCGCGCGGCCGATCTCGTGCTCGATGCGGGCGATCTCGCCACGCTCGACGCGGCCTTTCCCCCGCCACGCAAAGCCGCGCCTCTCGCGATCGCCTGAAGGGGGGCGCGCTATCCCGCAAACGCCCGGTCGATGATCTTGCGACGCTCGGCGCGACCCAGGCCAGTGCCGTAGGTGCGGCGCGGGCCGCCTTCGAGCCGGGTCGCGAGATAGGCGTCGGAAACATAGGGCGGCGCGCTCGATCGCAGCAGTGCCGCGGCAACGACGGTCGCCAGGCCTTCCAGCAACTCGCGCGCGTTCAGGTCGAGCTCGCGCGGCTTGTGCAGGGGCTCGCGCGCCCGGTCGAGCGCCACGGACAGGCGCTTGTCACGACCGGCAGACTTGGTGAGGCCCTCCAACACCGCCTCGGCGGCCTCGGGCTCCTTCATCAGCACCCGTAGCACATCGTGACACATGATGTTGCCCGAGCCTTCCCAGATCGCGTTGACGGGAAGCTCGCGATAGGTGCGCGCGAGCAGCCCGTCCTCGACATAGCCATTGCCGCCCAGGCACTCCATGGCCTCGGCGCCGAAGGCCGGGCCGACCTTGCAGACGAAGTACTTGATCACGGGTGTCATCAGGCGCCGGAACGCGGCCTCCCCCTCGTCCTCCGCATGGTCGAAGGCGCGGGCGAGACGGAAGGCGAGAGCGGTCGCCCCTTCGACCTCGAGCGCGAGGTCGGCGAGCACCGCTTCCATCATCGGCTGGTCGAGCAGCTTACGGCCGAAGGCCTGGCGGTGGCGCGCGTGGTGGATGGCATTGGCGAGCCCGAGCCGCATCAGGCCGGCCGAGGAGACGATGCAGTCGAGCCGGGTCAGCGTCACCATGTCGATGATGGCCGCGACGCCGCGGCCTTCCTCGCCCACCAGCATCCCCGTCACGCCCTGGAGCTCGACCTCGGAGGAGGCATTCGAACGGTTGCCGAGCTTTTCCTTCAGCCGCTGGAAGCGCAGGGGATTGACCGTGCCATCGCCGCGGAAGCGGGGCACGAAAAAGCACGACAAGCCCTTGGGCGCCTGGGCGAGCACCAGAAAGGCGTCGCTCATCGGCGCCGACATGAACCATTTGTGACCGGTGATCAGGTGCGTGCCGTCGGTGCTGCCCGTGATCGGCTCTGCGCGGGTGGTGCTCGCGCGCACGTCGCTGCCGCCCTGCTTCTCGGTCATGCCCATGCCGATGGTGATCGCGGTCTTCTGCGACGTTGGGCAAAAGCGCGCGTCGTACCGGCGGGAGAGCAGCTTGGGCAACAGGCCCGCGAGCAGGCCGGGGGCGGCGTTCTGCAATGTGGCTATGGCAGCGCTCGTCATCGTGATCGGGCAGCAATGCCCCGATTCCATTTGCGCTGCCATGTAGCTGCCGGCCGCACGGGCGACATGAGCGCCGGCCATGGGCTTGCCACCGGGTGTCGCCAGATGCTCCCAGACCGATGCATGCAGCCCCTGAGCGAAGCTCGTCTGCATGCACCAGTGATAAGCGGGATGATACTCGACCAGGTCGAGCCGGTGCCCCTTCTCGTCGAACGCCTTCAGCCGCGGCGGCGTCTCGTTGGCCAGGCGCCCCTGCTCGAGCGCCTCACGGCTGCCGCAGAGCGCGCCGAACGAGCGCAGGTTGTCGCTGGCCAAGCTGGCGCCCTCGCGCTCGACAGCCTCGCGCAGCACGGCGTCCGTCGAGAACAGGTTCAGGTCACCGAACGCCGGACTCTGATTCAGCACCTCGTCAATCGCAATTGCCGGCAGGCTCGACATCATCGCCTCGTATCGCTCAAATCGTCATCGTCCCCCGTGCAACCCTGACCGCGTAGCCGCCGATGCGCACCGCCTTGAGCGCGTTCGCGCGCACCACGGCTTCCATGATGATGAGGCTCGGCCGGCCCATCTCGTAGCCCTGCTCGATCCGCATCACGTGCTCGCCCTCGGTCAGCGCATCGAACCGGTGGACGACTGCCGCGAAGGCAGCGGCCGCCGAC
>JANPDA010000477.1:0-7890 GCA_031431235.1 Hyphomicrobiaceae bacterium | reverse complement strand
GGTCGGCGCGGCGGCGGGCCCCGCGCAGCCCCCAGAGGCGCCGCCGCGTGTGCGTACGAAGCAGCCCTGGCGCGACCGGGCCAAGCCGAAAGCAGATGGCCGCCCGCATCCGAGCCCCGATCCCCGGACTAGCCGGCATGGCGGCCCAGCCGCCGCGAGCCCATCGCCGAAGAAACCCTACAAGAAAAAGCACCGCTCGACCGCCCCGGGGCCAGCCTGAGGTCGCCGCGCGGATCCGAACTCGGGTGACATGGATCTGATTGGTCGGGGCAGCGGGATTCGAACTCGCGACCCCCTGCTCCCAAAGCAGGTGCTCTACCAGGCTGAGCTATACCCCGGACCGCGTCAGCGACGCCTCGTTTACTTGTCCTTTCGCCGGCGCCCCGTCAAGCGCGAGTTGTGGGCTGGCGCCGCCGCGACGGCGAATCAGCGCTCGCCTGATCGAGCTCGGCCATCGCGGCGGCGTCGAGCCTGAGGTGTGCCGCCCCCATGAGCTCCTGCAACTGCACGACGCTGGTTGCGCTGGCGATCGGGGCGGTGATGCTCGGGCGCGCCATCAGCCAGGCGAGCGCGACCTGGGCCGGGGTCGCGCCCAGCCGTGCCGCGACCGCATCGAGTCCGGCCAGAACGCGCAAGCCGCGCGCGTTCAGGAACTTCTCCACGTCCTCCCCGCGCTCGCTCTTCTTCAGATCGGCCTTCGAGCGATACTTGCCAGTGAGGAACCCGCTCGCCAGCCCGAAATAGGGAATGACGCCCAACCCGTGCTCGAGGCAGAAGGCCTCCGGACCGGCTTCGAAAGCGCCGCGTACGCACAGATTGTACTCGGGTTGCAGCGTCTCGTAGCGCGGCAGACCCTTGCCACGGCTGGCGGACAGCGCCGTCGTCAGGCGCTCGACGGAGAAATTCGAGGCGCCGATCGCCCTGACCTTGCCAGCCGCGATCAACCGGCGATAGGCCTCCAAAGTTTCCTCCTGCGGCGTTCCGGTGTCGTCGCGATGGGACTGGTAGAGATCGATCCGGTCGCTCCGCAGGCGCTGCAGCGAGGCCTCGGCCGCGCGCTCGATGTAAGCCGCCCTCAACCCCTTGCGATCAGGTCCCATCTCCGTGCCGACCTTGGTTGCAAGCACGACCGAGTCGCGCTTGCCCGAGCGCTGCAGCCAACGGCCGATGATCGTCTCGGATTCCCCGCCCGTGTGCCCGGGGATCCAGCGCGAGTAGACGTCGGCCGTGTCGATCGCATTGAAGCCTCCATCGACAAATGCGTCGAGCAGCGCAAAGCTCGTCGCTTCATCGGCCGTCCAGCCGAGCACATTACCGCCGAACATGAGCGGCGCGATGCTCAAGCCGGACCCTCCGAGCTGTCTCTTTTCCAAAGGCGACCTCCTGTTGCGAGGCGCCGAGCCTACGAGCCCGGCCGGAGCGAGGCAAGGTCGTGGTGGACAGGAGGGCGGGGTGGACAGGAGGGCGGGGTGACGGCCCGCAACGGAAAGAGATATCGGCTCGAAAATCCGTTCGACCGAATCTGCTCTCGTTTGGCGTCGGCAGGTAAAGTGCGGCATGCCGGCACCAGGCGGCCAACCAACTAGGGCCATCGCCGACCAGCGTGTTGCGTTCTGCGCCAAACGCCGCCAATCCTCAGCAGCTCTCAATAGGCAATCGGTTCGTCCGACCGGAGCTTGGGAAAGCGACTGGGGGAGATGGCTGCCGCCCTGGCGGCCGCTGCGGGAGAAGCTCTGGAGCATGAGCCGGCGAACGACACGACTGCTGAAGGCAGGGCTCGCCACCATGTACTACACTGGCAGCCACCGGCTGCTCGCTCGGATCACCCGGGGCGTCGGCGCGATCTTCATGCTGCATCACGTCTCGCCGCCCGACCTCGGCGCGGAGGACGAGGCCCACTGGCGCCAACGCGTCAGCCCGGAGTTCCTCGAGGAGGCGATCCTGGCCGTGCAGCATGCCGGCTTCGACATCGTCTCGCTCGACGAGTTGCATTGGCGACTGACCGAGGGCGCCTTCGATCGTCCCTTTGCCGCCTTCACGTTCGACGACGGCTACCGCGACAACCTGCAGCATGCCTATCCGATCTTTCGCAAGCACGAGCTGCCGTTCACCATCTACGTCCCCGGCACCTTCCCCGACGGCAAGGCCGACCTGTGGTGGTTGGCGCTGGAGCAGGTGATCGCATCGGTCGACCGGATCGCGATCAAGATGGAAGGCACGGTCCGTAATTTCGGCTCGGCAACGGCTGATGAGAAAGCTCGGACCTATCATCAGATCACCAGCTGGCTGCGCAGCATCGAGGAGACCGAGGCGCGCAGCGTGGTGCGTGAGCTGTGCCGGGGCATCGGATATGACGCCGACGAGCTCAGCCAGCTGGTGATGAGCTGGGACGAGATTCGCCAACTCGCCCAGGATCCCCTCGTCACCATCGGCGCCCATACCAGTCAGCACTATGCGCTCGCCAAGCTCTCGGAATCCCAGGCCATCAGCGAGATCGAGACCGGCGCCGAGCGGCTCGCCCGCGAGCTCGGCCGCCGGCCCGTCCACCTGAGCTTTCCCTATGGGTCCATCGACTGCGCCGGCGCACGCGAGTTCCGCATCGCCGGCGAGCTCGGCTTCAAGACGGCCGTCACTAGCCGCAAGGGCCTCCTCTACGCGGAGCATTCCGATCACACGACGGCGTTGCCGCGGGTCTCGCTCAACGGCGACTACCAGAGCACGAAGTATCTGAGCGTGCTGCTGTCGGGCGCGCCTTTGCTGCTGTGGAACAAGGGACGCCGCGTGCTCGCGGCCTGACCAGGCGTGTCCCCGTCAGCTTGCGACCGCCTGCGGGTTGCGCGACATCCACCGAATGATCACGCCTGCCGGAACGATCCACAGCAGCCCGGCCGTTGCGTAGCCGAGGAGCTGCAGCGCGATCGGGCTGCCCGGCAGCCAGACCGCAGTCACCGCCATGGCGATCAGCAGGTAGACCACGACGAAGGCGACGAGCACGATGGTGCCGATGAGCTTGCGGGTGCGAATGTGCATGGCGCAACCATAGGCGACACCCATCCTACTGGAAATGCGCGCGAGGTCGCATCCTCTGCCGTGCTGAGAGGGCGCATTGAGCGGGCGTGCGCCGAGCGCTATTGAGTTGCCCATGTCGACTCGAGCTCCCACCACCGCTTCGAATGCCGCGGTCCGCCTTTGGTTGCTCGCGATCTCCGGCCTCGTATTGGCAATGGCGATCGTCGGCGCGGCGACGCGGCTCACCGATTCGGGCCTCTCGATCACCGAATGGCAGCCCCTCCTCGGCGCCATCCCACCCTGGTCCGACGCCGACTGGCAGCAGGCCTTCGCCAAGTATCGGGCGATCCCCGAATACGCCATCGTCAACCAGGGCATGAGCCTGGACGCCTTCAAGGCGATCTACTGGTGGGAATGGGCGCACCGGCTGCTCGGCCGGCTGATCGGGGTCGCGTTTCTGCTGCCGCTCGCTTGTCTCTGGTGGCGCGGGCAGATCCGCGGCGCGCTCGCCTGGAAGTGCATCGGGTTGTTTGCGCTCGGCGGCCTGCAGGGCTTCGCCGGCTGGTTCATGGTGCAGTCGGGCCTCGTCGACCGGGTCGACGTGAGCCAGTACCGGCTGGCGCTGCATCTGGCGATCGCGGTGCTGATCTTTGCGCTCGCACTCTGGCTGGCGCTCGACCACAGCCCGGCCCCCGAGGCCGACGATCCGACCGGCCCACATCCCTGGATCGCTCGCTCCGCCGCAGGCCTCATCGTGGCCATCTATCTGCAGATCGTGCTCGGCGCCTTTGTCGCGGGGCTGGACGCCGGGCTCTCGCACAACACCTGGCCGCTGATGGATGGTCAATTCGTTCCCGACGGGCTCTTCGCCATGTCGCCCTGGTATCTGAACCTGTTCGAGAACGTGGCGACCGTCCAGTTCGATCACCGCATGCTCGCCTATCTGATCGCTGCATGGGCGCTGGGGCATGCCGTGCTGGTGCTCACACGCAATTCAGCGATCGCCGCGCGCGGTGCGGTGCTGCTCAGTGCCGCGGTCCTCATTCAGATCGGCATTGGCATCGCGACGCTGCTTGCCGCCGTCCCGATCGGGCTGGGTCTGCTGCATCAGGCCGGCGCATTCATCGTGCTCGCGATCGCACTGTGGCATCGGCACGATCTGGTGGCGGCGAGGCGGGCTGCGGCTCCAACTCATCGCCCCGTCCTCCAGCAGGCCTGACGACGGGATTGTGGTGAGCCCTCCTGATCAGGCTGGGTCTCGACCGGCCATCATGTGTTGGCGGTCAGCCCCGCCGTTCCTCCCCTTTTCCGCGCGGACGGCGCGTGCCAAGGATGGCGCCATGACCGCTGTTGGGACCAAGATCGCCGAGGACCGGACGACGCGCGCGGGCGCAGCGCCGCCGCCTTTCCTGCTGCTCGTGCTGCTCACCTCGGCAAGCCCGTTCGCGCTCAATGCCATCAACCCGGCGATGCCCGGCATCGCGGACCAGTTCGGCGTCGCCTACTCCGTCGTCCAGCTCATACTGACGCTCGCGCTCATCGCTTTTGGCGCTGCCCAGCTCGTCGCCGGACCGCTGTCGGACAGCTTCGGCCGGCGTCCCATGATCCTCGTTGGCCTCACCTTGTTCTCGCTCGGCAGCCTCGTCTCCGCACTCGCGCCCTCGCCCGCGATCGTCATTCTCGGGCGGGTGCTGCAGGCGGGCGGGGGTGCCATGAGCTTTGTGCTGTCGCGCACGATCGTGCACGACACCCACGACCGCGCGACCGCCACCACCGTCATCAGCTACATGGTAATGGCCATGATGCTGGCGCCGATGGTCGCCTCCGTTACCGGCGCGTACATGGCCGAGCACGTGGGCTGGCGCTGGATCTTCGCGCTGATCTCGGCGATCGGGCTGGTGCTGCTCGGGCTGGCCGCGCACCGGCTCGCCGAGACAAATCCGCTCGCCGGCAGCGGCCGCTCCCTCGGCACAATCCTCGGCGAAGGCCGCTCGCTCTTCACCGTTCCCCTGTTCTGGGGCTATACGGGCGCTTCGTCCTTCGCGTCGGGGATGTTCTTCGCCTTCATCGGCGTTGCCCCCTTCGTGGTCGAGAAGGTGATGGGCCGCCCACAGACCGACTATGGTCTCTACTTCCTGATGATGTCGGCTGGCTACATGAGCGGCAATTTCGTCTCTGGGCGCTGCTCGCGCCGGATCGGACCAGCCGGCATGATCGGGCTCGGTGTCATCTGCTCGGGCGCCGGCATCGTCCTCTTCTGGCTGTTGCTCGGCTGGGCACATCCGGCAGCGATCTTCTTTCCGATGATGTTCGTCACCTTCTCGAACGGCGTGACGATGCCCTCGGCGACCGTCGGCGCGATGAGCGTGAAGCCGGATCTCGCCGGCTCCGCCTCGGGCGTTACCGGCGCCGTGCAGATGGTCGTCGCGGCGGCGATCACCTCGACGGTCGGCCTCTACGAAGCCGACAGCCGGCTCGCCATGACGATCGCGCTCAGCGTCTGCTGGGCATTGTCCGCCGCCAGCTGTCTCGCAATCAGGCGCTACCCCGCTTAGCTTCGAAGGGAGGGAACCCATGGCCAGGAAACCGCAAGCAACCGAAGCCTTTTCGCCCGAGCGTATGATGGATACGTTCTATTGGTGGGGCGTGCCGACACTGTTCCGCTGCCCCTACGAGCCAGATCCGGAGAAGTGCGATATCGCCCTCGTCGGCGTGCCGCACTCGTCAGGCAATGGCTCCACCGAGCGCGACCAGCACCTGGGACCGCGCGCCGTGCGCCACGTCTCGGCCAACAACCGGCGCATGCACAATCATTTCGGCATCGATCCCTGGTCGCTCGCGCACATCCACGACCTCGGCGACGTGCCGTTTCCCGAAGCGATGGCGAACGAGCTGTGCGTCGAGCGGATGACGGAGTTCTACAGGAAGATCGCGGCTGCGGGCACGCGCGCGGTCTCGATCGGGGGCGATCACGGCATCACCGGGGGCATCCTGCAGGGCCTCGCCGGCAAGGGCTCCAAGCTGACCGGGGGCAAGAAGGCGGCCCTCCTGCACCTGGATGCCCACACCGACTGCTATGAGAACCTCGAGCACTGGCTGGGCGCGAAGAAGTCGGCTGCCCATTGGGCGAGCTATCTCGTGCACGAGGGGCATGTGGATGCGAGCAAGAGCGTGCAGATCGGCCTGCGCGGCAACACGCGAACGCTCGGCTGGCTCGATATCTCCCGCCGGCTCGGCTATGAGGTGATCGACATCGACCGCTATCATGAGCTTGGCTCCGACAAGTGTGTCGAGATCATCAAGCGGCGGATCGGGGAAGCGCCCGTCTACATCACCTTCGATCTCGATTGCCTCGATCCGACCGTCGCGCCGGCCGTCTCCAATATCGAGGCGGGCATCGAAGGTTTCCGCATGAACGAGGCGGTCAAGCTGGTGCGGAGCTTGCGCGGCCTCGACATCATCGGCGGCGATGTCGTCTGCCTGATGCCGACCAAGGATTCTCCCAACAACATCACGGCGATGGTGGCTGCCGCCGTGATGTTCGAGATGATCGCGATGATCGCGGAGCGGGTGGGGTCGTCAAGGTGACTCAAGGTGACGGTTGCCTGACACCCGTTCAAACCTCGATCTCGATCGCCACCGGGCAATGATCGCTCGCTTTCGGCCGGTCCCAGCCGACCCTGGGATAGCGCGCCACGTCGAGCCCCGGCACCCGATATGGCAAGCCGCGGCGTACGACCTGTGGGGTTGCTCCGCGGTTGCGCTCGGCGAGGCGGCGCGAGGCCAGCATGTGATCGAGCGCGGAGAACGCATTGCCTTCGGCCCAGTAGTGGGTCCAGCGCTCGAAGGGGTCGGGCAGCCGCCGGATCAGGCTCTCGGCAAAGCCCTTCTCGGTCAACGGCAAGAGCCCGCTGTCGCCTGCCGCCTCGCGCCGCAATGCGAACTGGCCCCGCTTCTCCTCGCCCTGGGCGAGCGGACCTGGGGATGCACGCAACGGCCGCACCAGGATCTGCTCATCGTGATCGTTGAGATCGCCGACAATGAGCCATTGCGCCGTGGCGGGATCGGGGAAGCGCTCCTCGACGATCTGGCGCACGGCCATCGCCTCGATCAGGCGTTCGCTCCTGGTGCGGCGGCGATCGGGTCCCATCGACTTGAAGTGGCAGTTGAAGACCGTCAGCGCGGCGCCCGGCACCTCGAGACGGATCTCCAGGCAATCGCGATTGAAGACGGTGCGCTCGAGCCGGTCGGGGTTGCGGTCGTTGTACTCGTTGAGGTCGGGTCCCACACGCTGGCGCCACTGATCGAGTTGCGTGAGGTCCTTCACTTTCATCTGGCGGTGCGAGCGCACGCTCACCGGGAACGGCTCGCGCGCCATCACGGCCACGTCGATGCCGCGGCGATCATTGCCTTCGATCAGATAGGTGTGGGTGTAGGCGCCGCGCGGGGTTTTACGCAGATATTGCTCGTTGAAACGGTCGAGCACGTCGAGGCTCGCGACCTCCTGCAGGCACAGGATGTCGGCATCGAGCTCGTCGATCGCTTGCGCCGTGATCTGGCGGATGTCGTCGGCCTTCCCGAGGGTGAGCGCCGCTTTCAGGATGCGGTAGTCATCCGAGCCGATCAGGCCGTACAGCAACATCTCCGGCTCCTCGTGCTCCGGGCGCTCGGGGCTCGCGTAGTCGATCCGCGACATCAGGTTCTCGACGTTGAAGGTGCCAACTGTGAGCTTCATGCCAGCCTCCGGGCCATTGCCGGCCTGCACAGTAGCGAGCGGGCGCAATGCTGGAAAGTGTCGTAAGTCGAAGTCAAGAATCGACAATCAAGCCATTGTAATAACACATTTTTTTAGGATGCTTCGGACATCGGCACCACCACGCC
>JANPDA010000476.1:0-27148 GCA_031431235.1 Hyphomicrobiaceae bacterium | reverse complement strand
CACCGGCACCGGCAACACCCTCAACAACACGATCACTGGCGGAGCCGGCAACGATACGCTCGACGGCGGGACTGGCTTCGACTTCATGAACGGGGGAGCCGGCAATGACACCTATGTCATCGACTCGCTCGGAGAGATGGTCGTCTTGACCGATACCGCCGGCATCGACACCATACGGACGTCGTTGACGAACGTCACCCTGATGAACGTGAACATCGAGAACCTCGTCTTCACCGGCGCCGGCAACTTCACCGGTACGGGCAACAACGCCAACAACCAGATCACGGGTGGTGGTGGCAACGACCAGCTGGACGGCGGCATCGGCAACGACACGATGACCGGTGGCGGCGGCAACGACACCTTCAACGTCACTCAAGGCAATGACACGCTGGTGTTCGCGAGCGGGTTCGGCATCGACACCGTGTCGGCCGGCTTCGACTTCGATCCTGCCGGCGGTGGACAGGACCTGCTCGACATCCGGGCCCTGGGAGTGACAGCCGCGACCTTCACTGCCCATGTCGCCATCACCGACATCGGCGCGCATGTGCTCGTCACCATCGACGGCAGTGCTTCGGTCCAGCTGACGGGCGTCGCCAGCATTGCCTCCATCACGCAGACTGACTTCATCCTCAGCCCCTGACGAGCACGGGCGGCCGGGCAAGATCGCTCGGCCGCCCAATCCGCCCAAACAATGACGCGCGCGCGGGCTGGCTTCCGGCAACCGACACAGCAGGATCCCCGTGGCACCGACCGAGCTCCGCATCGACCGGGCGCAACTGGCGATGGCAGCGATCGGCGTTTCGGCCATCTATGCGGCGTGCTGGATCGCTTTGGCGGTACATCGGGCGATGCTTCCAATCGAGCTGGCCATCACGGCCGGGCTCGCGGTCGCCCTCGTTGTCGCGAGCCTCATCGACCTGGCGAGCCTGCGGCTGCCGGATTGGCTGACATTGCCGCTGATCCCGGCCGGCTGGCTCGCGGGTGTGGCGCTGCAGGGTGCCGACACGCTGCCGCGGCTGATCCTGGGCGCGGCGGGCGGCTATCTGCTGCTCGCCGGAGTGGCCGCTCTCTATCGGGTCGGGCGAGGTCGGGAAGGACTCGGCCTCGGCGACGCCAAGCTCTATGCCGCCGCGGGAGCCTGGGTTGGCCCCGAGGGGCTCGCTCCCGTCCTGCTCGCAGCTTGCCTGCTGGCTCTGGCGACCTTGGCCGGGGCCACTTGGCTCACTGGAAAACGCGTCGGCCCGGCAACCCGACTGCCCTTCGGGCCAGCGATCGCAATCGGCTTCTGGGTGGTATGGCTGATGCATGGGAGCGCTGGCTCATGACTGCCATGGAAAGCCGGGAGAGAATGATGCGAGCATCCACCAGCGCCACCGAGCGCTCGCTGGCCGCGGACGCCGGGTTGACGCTGGTCGAGATGCTGGTCGTGCTTTCGATCCTGGCGCTCGTCGCCGCCATCTCTGGCCCGCAAGTCATGCGCTATCTGGGCAAGGCGAAGTTCGAGGCGGCTGCTGTTCAACTCGGGCAGATCTCGAGCGCGCTCGACCTCTACTACATCGACAATGGCCGCTATCCGGTCGAGGCCGAAGGGCTCGCGGCCCTGATGCAGCCCATCGGCAGTGCGCCCCGCTGGAACGGCCCTTATCTGAAGAAAGCCCAGGGACTGCTCGATCCCTGGGGCCGCCCCTACGTCTACCGCTTTCCGGGCAAGCATGGGCTCTTCGACCTCTACTCGCCAGGCGCCGACGGCAATCCAGGCGGGGTAGGCGACGGCCGCGACATCTCGAGCTGGTAGGAGAGTTGGCAAAGGCGATCCGCGTCCGCACCTGGCTATTTGGGCTCGACATGGGTGCGGACCACCAGGTCTGGCCAGCTCCGCAATTCGCCTGGGTGAAAGCCAATCCCGATTTCGACCAGCTCGGGCAACCGTGACGGGTCGCTCCACGAGTGCTGCCAGCGCAGCCCCCCGCCATCGCCAGCGTCGCCAAAATAGCGGATGGCGAGCGAGTGAGCGTCCGCGACGAGGAGATGCGTGGCTGGCGGCACTCCCGGCGACGACGCGTCGAGCCGCGAGGAGAATGCCTCCTCGTCGAGCACCACGTCCTGGCGCGAGGCCGACTCTCTCATTCTCAGCACGAGCCTCACGATTTGCCGGCCTTGCGTGATCTCGCCGGCAGCGAGCGCACAGACGAGGTCGAGGCGCTCGCTCGCTCCCCCAAAGGCGAGTGCGATGCGACCATCCTGATCGATCCGCGACACCGGGAGCGCCGCTCCGATGCAATCCGCCAGCGTCTCGCGCGCGGCAACGAGCGCGGCTTGGCGATCGAGCACGCGCGTTGCTTCTGATGCCTTGATTGCAAAGCGCAATCCCCCGGAGACGAAACCGAGCACGACCGAGAGCAGGGCGAGCGCAACCAGCAACTCCACCAGGGTAAATCCCGACTGGCTCGACGCAGGAGCGATTACTGGGTCTGGCTCTGCAATCATCGGCCTTGCTCGAGTCGGAGTGACGTCAGTGTGACGGCATCGCTTGCGGCCGCGCCGTCGGCACGTGACCCGACGCTGACCGTCACCCAGAACGCCGCTATCGCAGGTTTGGCGTCGAGCTCGGCCGGTCCGGGACGGCGAGCGATCTCGATCCGCCAAGTGAGCCCTTCCTGGCTGCGGCCATGGCGAACGCCCGGCGCGATCGGCTCCGCAACCCCGATGCCTTCCAGCAGCGATCGCGCCGTCTCGACGGCAAGCTCGCGTCGCTCGGCTCGCCGCACACTTGCGACACTCCCCGCAAACGCAGCGAACAAGGCGGTGAGCCCCAGCGCGACGATCACGAGCGCGACCAGAGCCTCGACGACGGTGAAGCCGTCCTCACGCGTCATGGCGAGGGCTCCTCGATCCCCACGATGCCAGTCAGCCAGTCGACCCGGATGGTGGAATTGCCGGCCTCGCCGCTCACCCGGAGCGATCCGCCGCTCGAGCGGCCGTCGGGAAGGAAGCGGATCGACTGCCCGGCCACGGCAGCTCCAGACAACAGCTGCACGGCAATGCCGGTTGCGAACGGCCGGGCCGCCTGCCGGGACGTCGTGAAGGCATGGCCGCCCGGCTCGACCGCCAGCCACTGGGGCCGGTTGGTGCGGATGGCCTCGGCACGAAGCATCCGCAACTCATTGGCGAGCGCGCGGGCAGATCGGGTGATTTGCGCAGCTGCAGCGCTGCTCTGCATCTGGGGCACGGCCAGGGCGGCAACGGCAGCGAGCACGCACAGCACGACCAGCATCTCGAGCAGGCTGAAGCCTGCAGCGGCCGTGGTTGCCCGCGGCGGCGAGTTGGTCATCTGAACACCAGCTCGTTGACGCTGAGGACGGCATTCATCACGCTCATGACGAGCCCGCCCACGCCCAGACCGATCAGAATGGTCAGCAGCGGCGTGATCAGCGCGACCATCCGCTCGACGCTGCGCCCGACCTTCTGCTCATGGATGCGCGCGGCGTGCAGCAACATGCGCTCGAGCTGGCCGGTCTCCTCCCCGACCGTCACCAGCCTCTGCACCAGCGCCGGCAGCACGGCAGCGGCAGCGAGCGGGCGCGCGAGGTTGCTGCCGCGCCGCACCTGCTCCACGACCTCGCCCAGACGTTGTGCCATGAAGGCATTGCGCACCAGCCCAGAGGCAATCGAAAGCGCACCGACGAGGGGTACGCCGCTCCGGATCAGCGTCGCCAGCGCACGGGCAAAGCGCGCGGCCTCGACTTCGGCGACGAGCGGCCCGGCAACCGGCAGCCCGAGCAGCAGGCGCGCGAGCGCGAGCCGCACCCGTGGATCTCTCGCCAGTGCCGCCCCGGACAGCGCGACCACGGTAGCCCCAGTCAGGAGCAACGGCCATTGCTCGGCGATCACCCACCGCAAGCCGAGCAGCACTCTGACAGTGGCTGGGGGCTGCTGACCGGCGTCCGCGAAGATCCCGGCCAGCGAGGGCACCAGCAGCACCAGGATGGCTGCGACGGCGACGACGGCCATGGCCATCAACACGAGCGGGTAGACGAGGGCCGAGGCGATCCGGCCGCGGATCTCCCCCGTCCGCTCCAGATGCTGCGCCAATTCGTCGAGCACGGGCCCCAATGTGCCCGCAGCCTCGCCGGCTCGCAGCATGCCGAGATAGAAGGAGGGATAGGCGCCGGACTGCGCTGACATCGCGTCCGACAGGGACGCTCCCTCGAGCACGGCCTTCAGCACGCGATCGAGCACCGTTCGGGCGCGGCCTGCCGGCTGCTGCAGCGCGACCAGCCGCAGCGCCTCGTCGAGCGGCAGATCGGCGCCGATCAGCGTCGCGAGCTCATGCGTCGTCTGGGCGATTGCGCCGTGGGAGAGTGCGGAGCCCCCGAGCAGATCACGACGCCACCACGCAGTGCCAGCTTCTCCGCTCGCCGCCATTGCCTCGAAGGGATGCAGTCCGCGACACCTGAGGCGCTCGAGCGCTTCAGCCAAAGTCTTGGCCTCGACATCGCCGCGGCAATGCCGGCCATCGCCGTCGAGGGCCTGGTAGGAGAACATCGGCATCAGCGCACCCGTGTCACCTGCAGCACCTCCTCGACCGTCGTCTCGCCGCGCAGCGCGCGGACAATGCCGTCGCGATACATGCCGATCATGCCGGCGCTCCTTGCCGCCTTCTCGATCTCCGGCTCGGGGATGCCGCGCACGATCCCATCCCGGATCTCGGCTGTCATGCCGAGGAACTCGGCGATGACGGTTCGCCCCGAGAACCCGGTCGAGCGGCAGGCGCCGCACCCGACCGGGCGCATCAGCCGCACCGGTGTCAGGTCCTCAGCGCTCAGTCGAAATTCATCGCGGCCGCCAGCGTGGCCGTCGGCGATCAGCCGGTCGATCGAGCGATCCGCCTTCTCGTGTGGTACGGCGCAGAGTGGACAGAGGCGGCGCACGAGCCGCTGCGCGAGCACGCCGCTGAGGCTGGAAGCCAGCAGATAGCGCTCGATACCCATATCGATCAGGCGCGTAATCGTCGCCGTCGCGCTGTTGGTATGGACGGTCGACAGCACGAGGTGGCCCGTCAGCGATGCCTGGACCGCGATTTCCGCGGACTCCAAGTCGCGGATCTCGCCGATCATCACGATATCGGGGTCCTGACGCAGGATCGAGCGCAGGGCAGCCGAGAAGCCGAGGCCGATCCGCGGGTTGACTTGAATTTGGTTGATGCCTTCGAGGTGGTACTCGATCGGGTCCTCGACCGTGAACAGCTTCTGCTCGGAGCTGTTGAGCAGGCTCAGCCCGGCATAGAGCGTCGTCGTCTTGCCGCTGCCGGTCGGTCCGGTGACGAGCACGATCCCGTTGGGCTCATCGAGTGCCGAGCGGAACGCCGCAAGCGTCGTATCGGAGAAGCCGAGCCCACCGAGATCGAGGCGCATCGACGCGCGATCGAGGACGCGCAGCACGACACTCTCGCCGTGCAGCGTCGGCATCGTGGAGACGCGCAGATCGATCTCGCGGCCCTGCACTGAAAGCTGGATGCGGCCGTCCTGTGGCAGCCGGCGCTCTGCGATGTTGAGGCGGGCCATGATCTTCAGTCGCGAGGCGACGGCGGCTCGAATTCCCGCCGGCAGCGTCTCCACCACATGCAGCACACCATCGAGGCGGAAGCGGACCCGGACGGCCTCCGGGCTCGGCTCGATGTGGATGTCGGAAGCACGCTCCTCCACCGCGCGCGTGATCAATTGCTGCACCAGCCGGATGATCGGTGCCTCGCTCGCCAAGTCGCGCAGGCGATCGACGTCGTCCTCCGCCCCGTCCTCGGCACGTGTGGGACCGAGCTCCAGGCCGTCTGCCGGCTGGCCGCTCCCGATGTAGATGCGATCGAAGGCGGCTCCGAGGTCGGCGGGCGCTATCACCCGCCGCTCGACCGGCCGCTCGACGAGAAAGGCAATCGCGGCCACCGTCGCATGATCGAGCGGGTCGGCCATGGCGAGTGTCAGCCGATCTGGCCGGCCGGCCAAGGGCAGCACGCGGCGCTCGCGCAGATAGCCGAGCGGCAGCACGTCCGCCAGCACCGGCTCGCTCGGCATTTCGGCTGCGACCACCAGCGGTAGATCCAGGCTCTCGGCAAGGGCTGCCGCCATCACCCGCTCGTCGATGAGACCGAGCCTCATCAGCACCACGTCGATCCGCTCGCCCGATTTCAGCGCGGCGCGCCGGGCCCGTTCAGCTACAGCGCCATTGATCGCGCCGCTGCGGTCGAGCACCTCCAGCAGCCGCTGCGACGCGGCGCTCTCGTGCGTTCTCTCTGGCAGAGCGAGCAGCATTCGGGGCGGGTTCCGCGCGTGACTTGGGCCTGGTCGTGGGCGAGCCGACCGCAGCCAGCCAACCCACGATGCGGAACCCTAGTCGTCGCCACTCTCTTAACCAACCTATTCAAACGCTTATGGTTTCCATCACTCACCAAGGTATCCTCCGGTGTTGCATGGGACGAGCGCAGCCGGGTCATCGGGGCGGCAGACTGTGTTGTTGGGCAAGGTCGGCCAGAATGGAGTTCAGCATCGGCATCGATCGGCTCGAAGTGCCGCTTGCCCGCTTCGCGAGCTGGTGGAAGCGCGAGTTGCGAGCCATGCTGCCGGCGGCGCTGGTCGCGATGCTGCAGCGCCAGCCAAGCCGCCTCGTGATCGCCCTCGAGCACGACGGCTTCACCTTGATCGAGGAGAGCCGCGGGGCTTGCACAGTGCTCCAGGAGGCTCGAGCTGACGACAAGGATGGGCTCGCGGCGATGGCGTTGCGGATCCAGCGTGCGACAGGCCGGTGGCGCGCACCAATCGGGCTCCGGTTCGCGCGCAAGGATTGCTACATCCGCGAGCTGACGCTGCCGGCGGCACCGCGCTCGCGCCTTGCTGCCGTGCTGGCGGTCGATCTGCAGCGAACGCTGCCGCTAGCGGCATCCGATGTGGTCTGGGGTTGGACTGGCAAGGCTCACCCGGACCTGCCGGGCAAGCTTCGGGTCGAGCAGGTCGTCGTCAAGCGGCCGTTGCTGGAGGCAGCACTCGCCGACCTCGCCGAAGCCGGCATCGACGTGGGCTCTGCCGACTGCTGGCGGGATGCCACGAGTGCCTTCGATGTCGATCTGCTCGCTCTGCGCAACGGCGGGGGAGAGGCACGGACAATGAAGGTCGGGCGCATCTTGCTCACGTTGACTGCTCTGCTCGGCGGCGTGGCACCCTTCATCGCCCTGGGCAGGCAGCAGCAGGCGCTGGCAGCGATCGAGTTGCGGATCGAGCAGTCGAAGGCCGCAGCACTCGCCGCCCGCGCTGAAGCCTCACGTGAGGAGGGGAAGCTCTCCGCCGCAGCGGCAATTCTCGACAAACGCCGCGGCCGGCCGCTCGCGGTCGAGCTCTGGCTGGAGGCGACGCGCCTCCTCCCAGATGATGCCTTTGCCGAGGAGCTCGTGATCGAGGGCGAGACGCTTTCGATCATCGGCAAGGCGCGGGCGGCGGCACGGCTCGTCACGGCGATCGAGGCGTCGCCTCTCCTGGCCGATGCCGGATTGGCCTCAGCCGTTGTCTTCGATCCACAGGCTGGCCTCGAGCGGTTCAACATCAGCGCCCGGATCCAAATGGCCAACGGTGGCGCGGGTGCGCAGGACACACCATGACCCGGCGAGCCGCCGCAATCGCTTCGAGGCTGATGGCGCTCGGATTGCTGATCCTTCTGATCGTGGCCGCACTGCTGGTGCCGCTCGAGTTGATCAGTCGTTTCACGGATGGCCAGGATTCGCTGCTGGAAAGTCGCAAGCTGCTCGGCCGCATCGAGGCCTCGGTCAGGGAGATGCAGGCGCGCGCAACGGCCGAGGGCGAGCGTCAGCAGACACCGGGTGCCGACCTGTTCGTCGGAGGCACGAGCGAAGGCGTCGCACTCGCTGCGCTGCAGACGAGGCTCGCCGCAATCGCGCAAGCCGCCGGTCTCAGGCTCCAGAGCGCGGGAGAGCTGCCCGCCCGGACCGAAGGTGCATTGCGGCTGATCGGCCTCAGGATCGACATGACGGCTGCGATCGAGCCGCTGGTCGAGGTTCTGCATGGGATCGAGACGACCCAACCGATCATGCTCGTGGAGGTCGCCCGCCTGCGCAGCTCGCAGGCCGAGGGCAAAGCCGAGATCGATGCCAGCTTCGACGTGTTCGTCGCGATGGCGGCCAGCGCGTCTGGGGAGGATTAGACCATGGCGCGAAGGCGAGCCGGCTTGCTCGGTGCGCAGAGCCTGCTGCTGGCGCTGCTGCTGCCGGCGGTCGCGTGGCTCGATGTGACATTGCTCGTCTCGCCGATGGAGATCGTCGCGCTGCCGCCCGGTGACCGTTCGCCTGGCCCCGATCGAGGCGCTCCCGAGCTTGCCGATGCGCAAAGCGGGCATAGGCCGCTCGGCGATCTCCGCGAGATCAGCGAGCGCAACCTGTTCGCTGCCGGGCGCAGGCCGGTCACATTCGCCGTGCCGGCCGCTGAGCCAGATGGCCCGGGTGGCGATGCCGCGATCAGGCTGACCGGCATCATGCTGAGGCCGGGCAAAGCGAGCGCCCTGTTGCGCATCGATGGCGAGGCCGTGGCAACCTGGATCGCCGCAGGTGATCGCGTCGCCGACTGGAGCGTGAGCGAGATCGGCCCCGCCGGTGTCGTGCTTCGGGCCGGTGCGCGCGAGCTGTTCGTCGGCCTCTATCCCACGGCCCGCCCACCGCTCGAAGCGACCGTGGCTCCAGGCCAGTGAGCCAGCCAGAGCCGGGCAGAGACAGTTGGCCCAAGGCGAGTATGATGTTTACTATATAGGGAGTGAATCTCACCGAACCCCGCGCCGCTGAGGTAGATTACGCGAATGCGAAGCACGAAGCCAGCAATGGCCGCGCACAGACGTCGGGACGAATAGTTCGAATCCAGTATCGGACGCTCGAGCGCTGCCGTACGGCGGCGACTGGCAGAGGACGTATCGGATGCAACGCCGCGAGTTCGTCAAGTATGGCAGCGCCTCGCTGCTCACGCTGGCTTTCGGAGCAGGCGGATCGGTGGTGACGGGTGGGCTCCTGTCCGGTCGCGCCGAGGCGGCTACGGTCGCAATCGATCTCTCGATCGAGGAGATCGTCGCCGAGATGATCGACGGCGAGCCGGTGTTCATGCTGGCGTTCCGCAGCCTCGACCATCAGGCGCAAGTCCCCGGACCGGTGTTGCGGGTGCGCGAGGGCGACCGGATCACCATCAACCTCTTCAACAACGCCGCAACGCCGCATCGGCTCGATATTCCCGGCGTGCAGGGCGCGCGCTCCCAGACGGTCGCACCGCAGCGCTCGACCCGGCTTCAGTTCACGGCCCCCGCAGCAGGCACCTACCTCTATCTCGACCCGATCAACGAGCCCGTGAACCGGATGCTCGGGTTGCACGGCGTGATGGTGGTCGAGCCAGCCAATGGGGCCACCAGCAACGGCGTGCCGACCCCCTACAGCAGCCGGCTGATCACGCCAGCCATTGCCCGCTTGTTTGAGGAATTCGGCCTGGCCAATGGGCGCTTTCCCGGCGATCGCTGGGTCGCGGGCCGCGACCGGGTCTGGGTGTTCCATCAGATCGATCCCCGCTTCCATCGCATGGCCGAGCTCGGACAGAGCATCAACGCCACGCAGATGAAGCGTGAGTTTCTCGCCCGCTACTTCACCATCAACGGCGTCAGTGGCTTCGAGGCTGCGCACGACCCGACCGTCATTCCAACCGGCTTCGTCGGCCAGCCGTTGCTGATCCGCAACGTCAACGCCGGCCTCAACTGGCACTCCCCCCACATCCACGGCAACCACGTGTTCGAGCTTGCCGGAACGTCGGGCAGCCCGAGCGAGGGCCTCGCCTCGCCGCAGGACCCGACTCCGCGCTCGTCCTCGCGGGGCAATGTGCTGCTGCGCCAGAACCTCGTCTCTCGCGACGTGTGGACGATGGCCCCGCTCGACCGCAAGGACATGCTGCTGCCCTATGAGCGTCCCCCCGATATTCCCGATCATATCCGCTGGCCACAGGCCTACCCGCCCCAGCAGGAAACGGTGCAGACCTTCGCTCCGCTCCGCTACGTGATGCACGACCACACCGAGGTCTCGCTCACCGCGGGCGGCGGCAACTATCCCCAGGGCTTGATGGCCCATTGGGAGATCTACCCGCGCGAGTTGCTGGGTCTCGTGACGATCTAGAGCTGAGTGGCCGGCCTTGGCGGGTCGCAGGAGACTGACATGGTAGCGATCAACTTCAACACGACCGGCGTGAGCGGCCCACTCACGTTCGACACGTTCGGCTGCAAGGTGGCCGAGCTGAAGCAGCCTGATACACCCGACCGCATCACGCCGACGCAGGTGTTCCACCGCAGGGTTCATTTCAATGCGACCCGCACCATGTGGGATGGTCGGGTCGTGCCGTTCTGGAGCTTCGAGGATCCCAGGGGCGCTCGCGATACCTTCCCGGCGCCGACACTGCGCATGCGCCAGGGCGAGCTCGTGCACTCGACCATCGAGACACGGAGCGGATCCCACACCATCCACCACCACGGCATCGAGCCGACCACGGTCAACGACGGGGCCGGCCACGTCTCCTTCGAGGTCAACGGCACCTACACCTACCAGATGCAGCCGACCGTCGCGGGCACCTTCCTCTATCACTGCCACAAGAACACGGTGCTGCACTTCGAGATGGGGATGTACGGCTTCCTGATCGTCGATCCGCCGGGCGTGGCGACGCCGGCGGGCATTCCCGGCAACAGCCAGCAGGCCTTCGTCGGCGGACCTTGGTATCAGGCCGAGGCCGCCTGGGTGTTCGACGACGTCGACCCGCGCTGGCACGCTTTCGAGCATGATGCGGGCCTTTGCGGCGAGGATGTCGGGCTCAACGATTTCCGCCCGCAATATTTCCTCGTCAACGGCACACCCTACGATACAAAGCGACGCGGCAATGCGCTCAGAGCCAAGGTCCAACGCGGCGAGAAGATCCTGCTGAGGCTGCTCAACGCCTGCTACTCCCAGCTCGTCATCACGGTGCCGCGCGGCCCGCAGGCCGAAGTGATCTCGATCGATGGGCGACCTCTCGGGGCGAGCGGGGCCGGCTTGCCGGGTGGCCTCGACTCGCCGTGGTCGCGTCCCTTCGCGCTACAGGGGGGCCAGCGCTTCGTGCTCAGCTCCGCAGGTCGCTACGACGTGCTGCTCACGATCCCGCCGACCACGCCGGTTGGAACCGTCTATCAGCTGTCCGCCGAGGCGATGCACTTCACCTCGTTCGAGACCCGCAATCGCGGCTCCGCCTACGAGGGCCGCATGCACACCGAGATCGAGGTCATCTAGCCATGCGGTCCGCGACGAATTGGCGTTTTGCTCCGGTGTTGGCGGTGCTGACGCTGCTGATTGCCGGTGGATCTGGCGCGCACGCACAGATCGCGACGACTGTGGGTCCCAATCCGCAAGTGTCGGGCGACGACGGCGCTGGCCACAATCATGGCTATGAAGTGCCTCCGCCCCCGCTCGCCTCGCTGGGCGGCCATTTCGAGTTGACCGACCAGACCGGCCGCACCGTCACCGACGAGACCTTCCGCGGCAAGTGGATGCTCATCTATTTCGGCTATTCCGGTTGCGCCGAGGCTTGCCCGATCGCACTGCAGACGATGGCTGCGACCCTCGATATCCTCGGGGCCGATGCCGAGCTGGTGCAGCCCGTCTTCGTCGACTTCAGCGTCGTCTACGCGCGGATGTACCACAAGCACGCAGAGCATGAGCCCAAGCTCGACCCGGTGTCGTTCGCGACGTCGATCCATCCCCGGCTGGCGCTGCTGTCGGGGACACGGCGGAACATGTACGGCGTCCTGCGCAGCTTCCGGGTACGCCAGGAGCATAGCCCGCTCGCCTATGGCAACAAGCAGGCGGGCATGCGGATCGACCACACCACCCGCATCTATCTGGTCGGCCCGGACGGCCGCATGGCGGGCTACTACTATCATTCGATCACGCCGAATGACCTCGCCCTCGATCTGCTGCTGAAGCTCCGCTCTTGACCCCCTGGCGGTGCGGGTCGACTCCCGGACAGGGGGCAGTCGATATGTGCTTTGACGATCCGTTCCGGAATCCGCGCTCGTGAGCGCTACCGCGCCGGCCTGTTGTTGGGCAATTGAGCACTGTGCGCCGTTCCGCCCGACCTCAATTCGCAGTGGAAAGGCGCCTGCGCGCGCTGCATTCGATGGGGCCGCGAATTCGAATCGGACTAGGTGTCGAACAACCTGTGCAAGACGGTTGAGTTGCGTATGAACGAGCTGTGCGATCGAGCAGGACGCCCCATTGACCGCATCTGGCGGAGCACCTTCCCCTATGCAAACGGCGAGGCTTGCGCTTCTGGCCGCTTGCCTCTGGCTGGGCGGCTGCGCGCTCGGACTGACGGATGGGCTGCGCTATACGGGCACGAGTGTGACGACGCCGCTTGAAAACATCAAGGGACGGCTCGCACGTGGGCCAGCCAGCACCGGTGGCCAAATCTACGGCGGACCCGACGAGGTCGCTTCCACAACGGCGCTCTACCCGGGAACCGATGACTACACGAGTGCCGCAACCTGGCGACCGACCATGGAGTCCTCGGGCGATGACGAGGTCACGCTCAACCTCGTCGAGGCGAGCATCGCCGACGCCGCCAAGGCGATCCTCGGCGATGCGCTGGGTGCGAGCTATTTCATCGACCCCGCGATCACCGGCACGATCACGATCCAGACGGCCCGGCCGCTCCCCGTCGCGACCCTCGTCGTCATTTTCGAGGAGGCTCTGCGGTCAAAGGGGGCAAGCCTGATCGAGGCCGGCGGGTTCTACAAGATCGTGGCGGCAGGCCCCGCGGCATCGGGTGGCGTTCGGGTCTCGACCGACGCCGGCACGATCGGGGGGGCACCCGGCCAGCAGGTCCAGGTCGTTCCCCTCTCCTACATCGCGGCGGCCGAGATGGCCGAGATCCTGCGTCCGATAGCGCCTGCCCAAGGCATTCAGCGCGTCGATACCGAGCGCAACCTGCTCGTGCTGTCGGGCACCAGCTATGACCTCGCCTCGATGCTCGAAGCCGTGCAGGTATTCGATGCCGACTGGATGCGAGGCAAGTCGTTTGGCCTCTTCAAGCTCGAGCATGCCAATCCCGCCGACGTGGCCCGCGAGCTCGAGGCGGTGTTCTCGAGCGGCCAAGGCGGCGCCGGCAAAGGTCTGGTGCGCTTCATCCCCAACCGC
This sequence comes from Hyphomicrobiaceae bacterium, assembly GCA_031431235.1. Taxonomy (GTDB): domain Bacteria; phylum Pseudomonadota; class Alphaproteobacteria; order Rhizobiales; family Hyphomicrobiaceae; genus JANNSW01. Next base: position 13,914 of record JANPDA010000476.1, on the reverse strand, counting down.
AACCTGTCGTCAGTGCTGGTGGTCGCCGCCCGTCGGCAATATCTCGACAAGGCCGCGTCCTGGATCCGCAGGCTCGATGCGCTCGGCAGCACCAATGTCCGCCAGCTCTACATCTACCACATCCAGAACCGCCCGGCGCTCGAGCTGGCCGACATCCTGCAGAAGATCTATGCAGCCGAGAAGCGCTCGACGGGCGGCACCGTGCTCGATGCGAGCGTTGCAGCCGGCACCGGCGTCAACTCGGGCTTGGGCCAGCAACAGGGCGAGTCCCAGGCCCCGAGCCCAGGGCTGGTGAGTGGGACCGCGCTCGGCGGCTCCGCTGCCGCCGGTCAGCCGGCCGCAGCCTCCGATTCCGAGTTCAGCACCTTCACACCCGACGCATCCGAAGCCGTGCCCGAGCCGGCGATCGATAAGACGGGCGCCGACATCAGCATCGTCGCCGACGAATCGAACAACTCGCTGCTGATCATGGCGCGCCCCTCCGACTACCAGAAGGTGCTCTCTATCCTCGAGCACGTCGACACGGTGCCCAATCAGGTGCTGCTGGAGGCGACGATCCTCGAGGTCTCGCTGAACGACGAGCTGAAGTTCGGCCTCAGATGGTTCTTCGAGTCCGGCAAGAGCGACTTCCGCTTCTCCGACCTGATCACCGGCGCTGCCGTGCCGCAGTTCCCTGGCTTTTCCTATTTCCTCTCGGCTGCCAACGTGAAGCTCGCCGTCAATGCGCTCGCCGCGATCACAGACGTCAATGTCCTCTCATCGCCATCGCTGATGGTGCTCGACAACCACAAGGCCACGCTGCAGGTCGGTGACGAGGTGCCGATCGCGACCCAGCAGGCCGTCGGCGTCGTGAGCCCTGGTGCCCCGATCGTCAACTCGATCGGCTTCCGCAACACCGGCATGCTGCTCTCGGTGACGCCGCGCGTGAGCGACAGCGGCCGCGTGGTGCTGGATATCGAGCAGGAGGTGAGCAACGTCGTGGAGACCACGAGCTCAGGCATCGACTCGCCGACCATCCAGCAGCGCAAGGTGCGCACGACCGTCTCCGTGCTCGATGGCGAGAGCTTGACGCTCGGCGGCCTGATCCAGGAACGCAACACCCTCAACCGCACGCAGGTGCCGATCGTCGGCGACATCCCGATCCTGGGCAACCTCTTCAAGTCGAAGGACGACCGCATCGTCCGCACCGAGCTGCTGATCATCATCACGCCGAAGGTGGTACGCGATGTGCAGCAGGCAAGAGCGGTGACGGAGGAGTTCCGCCAACAGCTCGATCTGTCGCTGCGTCCGGCCCACGAAGGCCCACCCGAGCGGCGGGAGAATCTCTATCGACTGATCGTGCGCTGAGGAGAGTTGAGTTGCGTGACGTGCGTAGGGAGGCTGGCGGCCGGTGGCGCCGGCGCGATGGGGATGGCGGCTTTACCTTGCCGGTGGTGCTGTGGTCGCTGCTGCTGGTCTCGCTGCTCGTGACGGGCTTCCTGGCGACCGCCCACTCCAATCTTCGGATCGCGGCCAATGCCGCCGGCAATGCCGAGGCCGATGCGCTGGCCGAAGCAGGTCTCTGGCTCGCGACCTTCGATCTCGTCACGGCGCGCCGCCTGTCCGACCACACCCCGCGCTTTGCCGTGGCCGGTCCGCCCGTGTCCTGCCAGTTTCCCAATGGCGCGATCCTGACGATTGCGATCGAGGACGAGGCCGGCAAGATCGACGTCAACCAGGCAGACGATCGGCTGCTCATTCGGCTGCTGATCGGTCTTGGCAGCTCGCGCGCCCAAGCAAGCAGCCTGGCCGACCGTATCATCGACTACCGCGACGCCGACGGGCTGCGCCGGCTGAATGGGGCCGAAGCCGATGAGTACCGCAAGGCGGGACGGCCGGATGGTCCTGCCAATGCGCCGCTCATTGCGATTACCGAGCTCGGGCAAGTCCTCGGCATTTCAGAGCCGATGCTCGATCGCTTGTTGCCCTTGGTGACGGTCGATTCGGCCAGCCCCGGCATCGATCCGGCCGTGGCGCCGCCAGCACTGCAAGACGCGCTGTCGCTCACGCCTTCTGCCGCCTTGCTCGGTGCGAGCCGCGCTGATGCAGCGGGGAACCTGCCGGAATTGCCACTGGTGCGCTCGAGGGGAGACGTGCTCACGATCTGGTCGGCTCTCCTGCTGCCAGACGGCTCGCGGGCCGAGCTGGCGGCAGTGGTCGCATTGTCGGCGCAACGCAGCCGATCCTTCGTCGTGAGGCGCTGGCTTCGCCATCCCGATCGTGCGCAGGACTTCGGCCAGGATGCGCGTGGCGCCCGACCCGTGCGAAGCATCGGCGGCTGCTGAAAATCTTACCGGCGCCGCCCGGGGCGGCAAATGCCGCTCGCGGCTCTCCAATGCGATCGGCCAGCCGCATCGGCACAGAGCCCGGCTGCGCTCATTCCCGCGTCTGGCGATAGTCCAGCATCGGAGAAAGGTCGTGGCAGAAGTCCATCGATGCCTGGGTCAAACGGAGACAGTCTCGCGCCTCCCCAATCGCGGGAGGAACATCACGTTTGGCGGGGCCGAGCGAGGTCATTCCCGCGCATTCGGGTTTTTCGAACACCGACTGCACATAATTTCGATTAACAAAGGCCGCAAAAATGGGCACTCTGGAGGCGCAAAGGCGGGCTTCATAGCGCATTTGGGCTCCTGCACCAGCTTGGGGCGGGGGCGTCGGTGGGTGTTTAGTAGGAATTGGGAGGAATGTATGCCTAAAGCAGACAAGCTCGGTTGGATGAAAAAGGCTGCCGCGACCGGCAAGATGAGCCGGCGCGACTTCGTGCAGCTCTCGATTGCCGCAGGTCTGACCGCGGGCATGGCGCAGACCATGTTCTCGACGGCCGTGCGCGCAATGCCCAAGAAGGGCGGGCACTTCGTCAACACACTGACCGGTGGCGGCACGGCCGACACGCTCGATCCGGCTCGTATTCCAGACTCTTATCTGATCAACGTCTCGATGGGCCAGCTCCGGAACGCGCTCACCGAGATCGCCCCCGACGGCACCCTGCGCGGCGAGCTTGCCGAAAGCTGGGAGCCGGTCGAAGGTGGCAAGAGCTGGCGCTTCAAGATCCGCAACGGCGTCACCTTCCACAAGGGCAAGACGCTCGATGCCAATGACGTGGTGGCCTCGATCAACCATCACCGCGGCGAGGGCAACTCGTCTGCCGCCAACAGCCTCGTCAAGCAGGTCAAAGACGTGAAGGCCGACGGCAAGGACACCGTCGTGTTCGACCTCGAGGGCCCCAACGCCGACTGGCCCTTCATCCTGTCCGACTACCATATCCTCATCTGCCCGGCGAAGGCCGACGGCAAGATGGATTGGGAAGGTGGCGACGGCACGGGCGGCTACGTCCTGAAGCGCTTCGAGCCCGGCGTCACGACCGAGGTCACGCGCAATCCGAACTACTGGAAGGAGAACGCGGCCTGGTTCGAGTCGGTCGAGAACCTCTTCATCCCGGATGCCGGCGCACGTACCAACGCCATCATCACCGGTGCCGGCCACTCCATGTCGAACCTCGACCTGAAGACGCTGGCACTCCTGCAGCAGAATCCGGACGTGCAGATCCTGCCCATCACCGGCAACAAGCATGCCGTGCTGCCGATGCAGTGCGACGTAGCGCCGTTCAACAACGTCGACGTCCGGCTGGCGCTCAAGTACCTCGTCAAGCGCGACGAGTTCGTGGCGAAGATCCTGCTCGGCCAGGGCGCGATCGGCAACGACACGCCGATCGGTCCGGCCAACATCTATCGCGCCACGCCTGAGGAGCTTCCGCAGCGCCAGTACGATCCCGAGAAGGCGAAGTTCCACCTGAAGAAGGCCGGCTTCGACACCCTCAAGGTGCCGCACCACACGGCCGACACCGCCTTCGAGGGTGCGATCGACGCAGCGACGCTGATGGTCGAGTCGGCCAAGGCCGGCGGCGTCGAGATCGAACTCGTGCGCGAGGCCGACGACAGCTATTGGGATGTCGTCTGGCTGAAGAAGCCGTGGATCGGCGGCTACTGGGGCGGTCGCCCGACCGAGGACTGGATCTTCACGCAGATCTACTCGAAGGGCGCGGCCTGGAACGAATCACGCTGGGACAACACTCGCTTCAACGAGCTGCTGATCCAGGCGCGGAGCGAACTCGACACGACCAAGCGCCGCAACATGTACGTCGAGATGCAGCGCCTCGTGCACGACGACGGCGGCGTCATCGTCCCGATGTTCATGGCCTACACGCATGCCGTTTCGAAGAAGATCGGCATCCCCGAGAAGGTCGCGAACAACTGGGAGCTCGACGGCCACCGCAACGCGGAGCGCTGGTGGTTCGCCTGATCGGCGCTGAGCGTTGCTGAGTGAGAATGACGACAGGCCGCCAGCGTGCGGCCTGTCGCCTTTGGGGAGCGAGGCCGCAAACGGGGTGGTGCCTACCTCGAGAACCGCTCGGCCAGCTCGGGCAACCACGACCACGCGGCGGCTGCAGCGTCATTCGTGATCAAATAGACCTTCCGAGTGAAGACGGGTGCATCGGCGACCCGCGTCAAGCTGCCCGCGGCCAGCTGCGGCTCTGCCAGCCGCTGCGGGAGATAGGCCGACCCGCCGTGCTCGAGCAGGTGATCGAGTGCCCACACTGCGGAACCGTAGCTCACCTTGGCGGTGTCGGCGTCCGCATAGGCCGCGGCGTGGCGACGCGCGAAACCCTCGCCAGCCTCGACGAAGACATAGAGGGGATCGAACCGCATCGGGCTTCCCGGCCGCGTGGTGTAGAGAACCAGCTGGTCTGGGAGCAGCTCGTGGATGGTCTGTTGCTCGTGCGTTTCCGGCTTGTAGGTGAGCGCGGCGTCGACCAGTCCGGTTCCGAGCCAGCGGTCGAGCTCGACCTGCTCGCCCGGCCACACTGAAAGCGCGGTCGTGGGATGGCTGCGATAGATCTCGTTGAAGATCTCGCGCCCGAGCCCCGGCCAGAGATCCATCTGGCATCCCAGATTCAAGACCACCGAGATGCTGTCAGGCAGCGAGGTCTCCTGGCGTGCCTGGCGCCAAAGCCCGGTCATTGCCTCGGCATAGCGCTTGAACTTGAAGCCGGCAGCGGTCAGCTCGACACCGGACTTCTGGCGAAGAAGCAATTTCTGGCCGAGATCGCTTTCCAGGCCTTTCAGCCGCGCGGTTACCGTCGATTGCGTGACGTTGAGGCGCTCCGAGGCGCGAACGAGGCTGCCCGACTCGACAATCGCGAGAAATGTCTCGAGTGCCGCAAGAAACATGAGAGCTGCCTCCGCGAATTCGATGAACGCGAAGCATTACTGCATAATCTTTCGATTCACAAATGCCTGCGATTTGGTCATGGTGCCTGCCGACGCCAGCGCGTCCGGGCCAGCACCACACCCGAGCATGGGCCGAGCCGAATGGGGGATCGCGATTGCGGGCCCGCCAGTCCGAGGCTGAAAGGAGCATCGATGGACGTCGTCCAGACCTACCGTATGCTGATCGACGGCGACTGGGTCGAGGCATCGGACGGGCGTACCTTCGACAGCATCAATCCGGCTACGGGCAAGGTCTGGGCAAGGGTTGCAGAAGCGACGGCCGAGGACGTCGATCGGGCGGTGCGGGCGGCGCACCGGGCATTCAGCGTGGGTCCCTGGGCCAGCATGTCCGCAACCGAGCGCGGCCGCAGGTTGCGCAGGCTCGCCGATCTGCTCGCAGAGCGGTCGGAGGATCTTGGGCGGATCGAATCGATCGACACGGGCAAGCTGCTGAAGGAAACACGGTGGCAGGCGCGATACATCGCCGATTTTTTCCATTTCTATGCGGGCTGTGCCGACAAGCTCAACGGCGAGACATTGCCGATCGACAAGCCGGATCTGTTCGTGTTCACCAGGCGCGAGCCGCTCGGCGTCGTTGCAGCGATCGTGCCCTGGAACTCGCAGCTCTTCCTCAGCGCCGTGAAGATCGGCCCCGCCCTGGCCGCCGGCAACACCATTGTCCTCAAGGCGTCTGAGCACGCTTCGGCCGCGCTGCTGGACTTCGGCCGCCTGATCGAGGGTGCCGGCATTCCGCCCGGTGTCGTCAACATCGTGACCGGGCATGGCGATCCGTGCGGCAAGGCTCTCACCACGCACAAGCTGGTCGCACGCATATCCTTCACCGGCGGGCCGATCGCCGCGAGCCACATCGTCCACAACTCGGCCAGCAATTTCGCCGAGGTGTCGCTGGAGCTCGGCGGGAAATCACCCTTCATCGTGTTCGATGATGTCGATATCGATGGCGCCGTGAATGGAGCGATCTCGGCGATCTTCGGGGCGACGGGGCAGAGCTGCGTCGCCGGCTCGCGGCTCTATCTGCACGAGCGGATCGCGGATGCGTTCCTCGAGCGGATGATCGCGGCAGCCGGCAGGATCCGCCTGGGCGACCCGCTGGCGGAGGAGACTGAGATGGGTCCGCTCTGCACGCAGGGCCAGCTGCTCACCATCGAGCGCGAGGTCGCCCATGCTCGCAGCGAAGGCGCCGTGGTCTTGTGTGGCGGGCGGCGGCCTCAGGGGCTCGAAGGCCTCTACTATGAGCCGACCATCATCGCCTGTCCGCGCCAGGATCTGCGGATCGTCGACACGGAGCTGTTCGGACCGGTGCTGAGCGTGCTGCGCTTCGAGGACGAGGCCGAGGCGATCACACTGGCCAACGATACCACGCACGGTCTGGCTGCCGGGATATTCACGCGCGACAGCGCCCGTTCGCTCAGGGTCGCCAATGCAGTCAAGGCCGGGATCGTCTGGGTCAACACCTATCGCGCGGTCTCCCCGATCGCGGAATTTGGTGGGATGAAAGGCTCGGGCTATGGTCGGGAAAGCGGGTTCCAGGCCATGTACGACTACACGCGGCCCAAGACCGTGTGGATGAACACGTCGAGCGAGCCACTCGGCAGCCAATTCGTGGCCCGGTGATCGTCGGCGAGCAGCCGAACAGTGAAGGGGTGGATGAACGCATGAAATTCCAGCTCGCAATCAATCTGGAGCGCCTGGACAACCGCATCGAGATGCCGGAGGTCGCGCGCCACACGCTCGAATTGGTTCAGATGGCTGATCGTGGCGGCTTCAACATCGTCTGGTCGGCCGAGCACCATGCGCTCGAGATGACGATCGCTCCCAACCCGTTCCAGATCCTCACCTGGTGGGCCTCCCACACCGACAGGATCCGGCTGGGCACGGCCGTTGCGGTCGCCCCCTATTGGCATCCGATCCGACTTGCCGGCGAGGCCGCTTTCACCGATCTCATCAGCGGCGGACGGCTCGAGTTCGGCATCGGCTCCGGCGCCTATCAGCGCGAGTTCGACCGCATGCACCCGGGGCTCAAGCAGTCCGATGCCTGGCGCTACATGCACGAGATGCTGCCGGCACTGAAGGCGCTGTGGGCGGGCGACTACGAGCACAAGGGCGAGCTCTGGTCGTTCCCGACCTCGACCTCGGTGCCCAAGCCCGTGCAGAAACCCCATCCCCCGATCTGGGTCGCAGCGCGTGCGCCCATCACCTACGACTACGCCGTCGAGCACGGCTGCCACATCATGTGCTGGCCGCTCACGCGGCCGTTCAGCGAGGCCGAGCTCTACAAATCGCGCCTCGAGCAGGCGATGGCGAAGTTCCCTGGACACGCGAGGCCCATCCTCGCCCTGATGCGACACACGGCGCTCTACGACCGCAAGGCCGACTGGGAGGTGCCGGTGCGCGCGGTGCAGCGGGTGCTCGGCCAGTTCGAGAACCTGTTCAAGAATCTGGGCGACGTCGAGAACGGCTTCCCCCGCGAGATCCCGCTCGCGGAATTGTCCAATCGCACCGAGTACGATGCCAAAATGCTCAGCGAGAACCTGATGTTCGGCACCCCCGATGAGGTAATCGCGAAGCTGAAGCGCTACCAGGCGCTCGGCGTCGACGAGTTCATCTACTACGCGAGCCTGGGGCTGGGCCTGAAGGAGCAGAAGCGCTCGCTCGAGCTGTTCTGCCAGCATGTCATCCCAGCCTTCAGGTGAGGCCAACCATGGCTCGCAGCATGACGTTGCCCGCGAGAACGCCGGGCGGAACGGTCTACGAGCTGAGCGGGCCGACGAGCGCGCCGCTGGTCGTGCTGATCCACGGCCTCGGCCTCGACCGGGGGATCTGGCGTGGCTGTCAGCCTGTGCTCGCCGAGCGGTTTCGCGTCCTCGCCTACGATCTCTGGTTCCACGGCGGCAGCGCGCCAGGGCCCGCGGCGCCGACACTCGCGCTCTTCGCCGAGCAGCTGGCCGAGCTGCTCGATCACACCGGCCATCGCCAGGGCGCCCTCGTCGGCTTCTCGCTCGGCGGCATGATCAACCGGCGGATGGCGATCGATCACCCGGAGCGCGTGAGCGCGCTTGCGGTCCTCAACTCGCCGCACGAGCGCTCGCCCGAGCAGCAGAGAAGCGTCGAGGTGCGGGCCGCCGAAAGCACGGCCGGGGGGCCGGGCGCCAATCTCGACCAGACCATCGAGCGCTGGTTCACGCCGGGCTTCCGGGCGGCTCGCACGGACGTGATCGATTGCGTGCGTCGATGGGTGCTGGCAATCGAGCCCAAGGCCTATGCCCAATGCCGCATGGTGCTCGCCAAGGGTGTGATCGAGCTGATCAGGCCGATGCCCCCGATCGGCAAGCCCGCGCTGGTCATGACCTGCGAGCACGACAGCGGCAGCACGCCGGCCATGTCGCACGGGATCGCCGCCGAGATCGCGGGCAGCCAGACGGTGATCGTTCCGAGGCTGCAGCACATGGGGTTGTTGGAAGAGCCCGGGCTCTTCCTGGAGCCGCTCGTGCAATTCCTCGACAAGACGCTTCGCTAGCAGAGGGAAACAAGCAATGACGAGGCTTTCCGGCGGCCAGGCCGCGATCGAAGCCCTGCGCGTGGAAAAGACCGCTCATGTGTTCGGCCTGATCGGCTCGGCGACCATGGAGATGTTCGACGCACTCTACGACGCCGAGGACATCCGGTTCATCGGCGTGCACGACGAGCGCACCGGCACCCACATGGCGGATGGCTATGCACGGGCATCTGGCCTGCCTGGGGTGATCCTCGCCGGCCAGAACGGGCCCGGGGCGACCAACCTCGTCACTGGCCTTGCCCAGGCGGCCGCGGCCTACTCACCCGTCGTCTCGATCGCCGGAGCGCTCTCCTCGGCGCACCTCTACCGGGATGCCTTCCAGGAAGTCGATCAGCAGGCCCTGTTCCGGCCGGTCACGAAGAAGACCTGGACCGTGACCTCGGCCGACCGGATCCCCGAGATGTTCCGCGAGGCGTTCCGCGTGGCCATGGCGCCGCGCCGGGGGCCGGTGCAGCTCAACCTGCCGCGCGACGTGCTGTCGACGACGACCGACTTCCCCGATTTCCTGGAGCCGGCGCGCTACCGTCCGGCTCCGCTGCCTGCGGGCGCAACTGATGCGATCGGCGAAGCTGCCGGACTCCTCGCGAGTGCGAGCCGGCCCGTGATCATTGCGGGCGGCGGCATCAAGAGCACGGGCGGGCATGCGGCGGCTCTCGCGCTCGCGGAGGCGCTCGATGCCCCGGTCGTCACCTCGCCCGGCCACGGCGACGCGATCCCGGCGAGCCATCCGCTCTATGCCGGCCAGATGGGCCCGCGCGGCAACCCGGTTGCCTCGCGCCTCGTCAAGGAGGCCGACGTCATTCTCGCGCTCGGCACGCGGCTCGGTTTCAACTCGACGTTTTACTCATACGACAACATCAACAAGGACGCCCGGATCATCCAGGTGGAGATCGAGCCGACCGCGATCGGGCGCTTTTTCCCGGTCGCCGTCGGCATCTGGGCGGATGCGCCGACGGTCGCCCGCCAGCTACGGGACGCGCTTGGGACCTTGCAGGCGAACCGCGAGGTCGGGGCTTGGACCGCCACCTTCAAGGCGGAGCGCAAGGCCTATCTGGCCAAGCGCGATGCCGAGGCTCAGACCGGCCATCCGATCCAGCCCTCAGGCCTCTTCAAGGAGTTGCGCCGGGTGCTGCCGAGGAATGCCTGCCTCACGCTCGATGCCGGCACTCTCTGCCTGCAGGCGACGGACGCCTTCGAGCACTTCGAGCCGCCCTGCCTGTTCTCGCCACTCGACTTCGGCCTCGTCGGCTTCTCCTTTGCCTGCGGCCTCGGCGTCAAGCTCGCGCGGCCCGACCGGCCGGTCGTCAGCCTGATGGGCGACGGCGGCTTCGGCATGACCGTCTCGGAGCTTTCGACCGCCGTCGACCATGGGATCAACACCGTGACCGTCGTCATGAACAACAAGTGCTGGGGCGCGGAGAAGGCCTATCAGCGCGACTTCTTCCAGGGCCGCTACATTGGTGCCGACGTCTCGAGCCCGCCCTTCGATCAACTCGCGCGGCTGTATGGGGCCAAGGGCTACCGGGTCGAGCGGCTGAGCGAGTTGGGGGCGGCCGTCGAAGCGGCCCTCGACTGCGGCAAACCCGCCGTCGTCGACGTGATGGTCGATCCCAACGCCCTCTTCAGCTTTCGCCGAGACAGCTTCAAGCACCGGGGAGGGTGATGTGACGACCGACGCGACCAGGGCCTTTCCGGCGACCGAGGAGCACCTCGCCAAGGGCGACTGGAATCCGCTCTGGGACAAGTTCCGCGCGCTCGACCCCGAGTTCCTCGAGGCCTACCTCGCCTTTCGCTCCGTGCCGCAGAAGAACGGGCCGCTGCCGCAGAAGTACAAGGAGTTGATCCTGATCGCGATCAACGCCGCGACCACCCACCTCTACGGACCGGGCGTCCGGCGCCACATCCAGAACGCGCTGAAGGCGGGAGCGACCCAGGCGGAGATTTTGGAGACGATCCAGCTCACCACGGTGATGGGCATTCACTCGTGCAACCTCGCGATCCCGATCCTGATGGAGGAGATCTCGAAGCTCGAGCCATGAGCCCGGCCCCAGATGCCGACGGTCCCAGCATCTCTGCGGCTAACCGGCAACTGCGGCCTGCTGATGACCAGAGCAGGTCTCGAGCTTGCGCCGTGACCACCATGCTTGCCAACCCCGATCACCAGATCGCGCCCGGCTGAGCGATGGCCCGATCATTGTTGTGATCGTGATCAAGGACATGATCTCTCGCATCTCGTCCAAGCTCGCGGTCCGACAGGCGCACATGGTTTGGCCGCGGATCGAGGGGCATCAATGACCATTCGCCATTTGTCGAGCCTGCTGCGACCCTCCTCCGTCGCTCTCCTCGGCGCGAGCGAGCGGCCGCACTCGGTCGGTGCCGCGGTCGCAGTGAACCTCCTCGGCGGCGGATTCAAAGGACCGATCTATCTCGTCAACCCGAAGCACCAGTCGCTGCACGGTCAGCCGTGCTATCCCGACATCGCCGCCTTGCCCGGCGCTCCCGAGCTCGCCGTCATCTGCACGCCGCCCGCAACGATCCCCGCACTGATCGGCGCGCTCGGGCAGCGCGGAACCAAGGCCGCGATCGTCATCACGGCGGGCCTCCAGAGCGCCGCCGTCGAGGACCAGGCGACGATGCTCGAGGCAGCCCGCAAGACCGGCCTGCGCATCCTGGGTCCCAACTGCCTGGGACTACTCGTGCCGGCAGTCGGCCTCAATGCGAGCTTTGCGCACGCCCCGCCGTTGGCCGGCGACCTCGCGCTCGTGTCCCAGTCAGGCGCGATCGTGACCGCTCTGATCGACTGGGCGAATGCACGCGCCATCGGATTTTCTCACCTCGTCTCGATGGGCAACATGGCCGACATCGATGTCGACGATCTACTCGACTATCTCGCAGCCGATGCTGCCGTCTCCGCGATCTTGCTCTACCTCGAGGGCATCGTCGACGCCCGCTCGTTCCTGTCGGCGGCGCGATCGGCTGCGCGCACAAAGCCAGTCGTCGTCGTAAAGGCCGGCCGCCACCCCACAGGCGTCAGGGCAGCCGCCTCCCATACTGGCGCGATGGCGGGGTCGGATGCGGTCTACGACGCCGTGTTCGAGCGGGCGGGCCTCGTGCGCGTGCCCGATCTCATGGGTTTGTTCCAGGCGGCGGAAGTGTTGGGGCGACGGCAGATTGTCAAAGGCGAGCGCTTGGCGATCCTGACCAATGGCGGGGGAGCAGGAGTTCTCGCCATCGATCGCCTCGAGGATCTGGGCGGCCTACCCGCGAGGCTCGGTGGCGCGACCATCGATCGCCTCGATCGGCTGCTGCCAGCCGCCTGGTCGCGTGCAAACCCGGTCGACATCATCGGCGATGCCGATGCAACCCGCTATGTGGCGGCCGTCGAGGCGCTCCTGGCCGATCCCGATGTCGACGGCCTTCTGGTCATGAACTGCCCGACGGCGATTGCCTCCAGCGCGGACGTCGCGCGGGCGGTGGCCGCTGTCGCGGGCAAGCCGCGCGGAGCAAAGCCCGTGCTGGCAGCGTGGCTCGGCGACGAGCATGCGGAGGGTCATCGCGTTTTCGCCGAGGCGAGGATCCCCTCATTCGCGACGCCGGACCTGGCGATCGACAGCTTCATGCATCTGATCCGCTATCGCCGCGCGCAGGCTGTCTCGATGCAGACGCCACCTGCAACCGCGCACGATGGCTTCGACACGCTGGCCATCGGGCAAGTCATCGCGCAAGTCAGGCGGGAAGGCCGGGATCTGCTGAGCGAGCTCGAAGCGAAAGCCGTCTTGGCTGCTTGCGGCATCCCGGTCGCCGAGACCCGGCTCGCACCAACTCCGGGAGCAGTCGCCACAACCGCCGCCGAGTTGCTGGCGCAAAGTCCTGCCGGCACGCGCCTCGTCGTGAAGATCTCCTCGCGCGACCTCAGCCACAAGTCCGATGTCGGCGGCGTCAGGCTCGGAGTCGCCGATCCCGCGGAAGCTCGCTCTGTCGCCGAAGCGATGCTGCGATCGGCGGCCTCGCTGCGACCCGGCGCGCGGATCGATGGCTTCATGGTGCAGCCGATGATCGAGCGGACCGGCACCCACGAGTTGATCGTGGGCATCGCGGAGGACCCGGTGTTCGGGCCGATCGTGTTGTTTGGCGCAGGCGGCACCAGCGTCGAGGTCGTGAACGACAAGGCGATCGGACTGCCGCCGCTCGATCCGCTGCTCGCGCGCGCCATGATGGCCCGGACCCGGATCGATCGCCTGCTCGCAGGCTATCGGGATCGGCCGGCGGCGGATCGGGATGCATTGATCGACGTGTTGATCCGCGTAGCCTGGCTTGCCGCGACCCAACGCGAGATCTGCGAGCTCGACATCAATCCGCTGCTCGCCGACGACAGGGGTGTGATCGCCCTGGACGCCCGCATCGTCTTGCGCCGCCCAGGCGAAGTCCCCAAGCCCTTGGCTATCCGCCCCTACCCGGAGCACCTCGCCTGCGACGAAATCCTCCGCGACGGCACGTCCGTGCACATTCGTCCGGTGCGACCAGAGGACGAGCGGCTCTACGGCGACTTCTTCGAGCGTCTGTCGGCCGACGACATTCGCCTGCGCCTGTTCATGCCACTCAAAGAGTTGTCGCACGCCTTCCTCGCGCGGCTGACGCAGATCGACTACGCGCGCGAGATGGCGTTCATTGCATTGTCGCCGGACGGCCGATCGCTCCTCGGGGTCTCTCGCCTGGCCGCCGAGCCGGACCTGCAGATCGCTGAGTACGCCATCATCGTGCGCAGCGATCTGCAGGGTCGAGGCCTGGGTTGGCTGCTGATGGCGCGCCTGATCGACTACGCCCGCACGGAAGGCTTGCGCGAGCTGTCAGGACACGTCCTCGCCGAGAACACCACGATGTTGAGGATGTGCGGGGAGCTGGGGTTTGAAATCACCGGCTCGAGTGAAGGCACTGGCCAGCGGCAGGTGCGGCTCCACTTGTGACGACGCGGCGGCGATCCCGGTGCTGCCTCAAAGCCTGTCCAGTTCCTTCAGCCGCGCGGCTGTTGGG
>JANPDA010000475.1:0-5906 GCA_031431235.1 Hyphomicrobiaceae bacterium | reverse complement strand
CGCCATCCAGGCGCTGAACGACATCGACTGGGCGGGCAAGGGCAAGACCGTTTCGGTGCGGATCAATGGCCTCGACACCCACTACATGTACCGCGACGTCGTCGACGTGATGGAGCAGGCCGGTCATCGTCTCCATACCATCCTCGTCCCCAAGGTCGGCGTGCCGGCCGACCTCTACATGGTGGAAGCCATGGTCAACCAGATCGAGATGGCCAAGGGCATCGAGCGGCCGGTCGGGCTCGAAGCCCTGATCGAGACAGCGCTCGGCATGGCCAACGTCGAGGCAATCGCCCAGAGCGTGCCGAGGCTGGAGGCGCTGCATTTCGGCGTTGCCGACTACTCGGCCTCGAACCGTGCCCGCACCGTCGTCATCGGCGGCCTCAACCCCGACTATCCCGGCGACCAGTGGCACTTCGCGCTTTCGCGCATGACGGTTGCCTGCCGCGCCTATGGGCTCAGAGCGATCGACGGCCCGTTCGGCGACTTCAACGATCCCGACAGCTTCGTGCTGGCTGCCAAGCGTGCTGCCGCACTCGGCATCGAGGGCAAGTGGGCGATCCATCCGAGCCAGATCGCGATGGCAAACGAGGTGTTCTCGCCATCCGAAGCCGAGGTGACGAAGGCCAAGCGCATCCTCGCGGCACTCGCCGAGGCCGAGCGGCAGGGCAAGGGCGCCGCGTCCGTCGACGGACGCATGATCGACGCGGCGTCGGCCAAGATGGCGGAGAACCTGCTGCGCATGGCCGAGCAGATCGCTGCAAAACTGAAGAGCTGAAAGGGGTCGATCGCATGGATGTGCACGAGTACCAGGCCAAGGAAGTGCTCGCCAGATACGGTGTGCGGATCCCGCGCGGCGGCATCGCCTACAGCCCCGAGCAGGCGAGCTACCGCACCCGCGAGATCGGCGGCAGCAAGTGGGTGGTGAAGGCCCAGATCCACTCGGGCGCACGCGGCAAGGCCGGCGGCATCAAGCTCGGCAACACCGATCGCGAGGTCTGGCAGGCCGCGCACGACATGTTCGGCAAGAAGCTCGTCACCCAACAGACGGGCCCGCGCGGCAAGGCCGTCTACCGGGTCTATGTGGAGGAGGCCAAACCATTCGACCGCGAGATCTATTTCGGTCTCGTGCTCGACCGCCGGTCGGAGCGTGTGATGGTCATCGCTTCGGCTGCGGGTGGCATGGAGATCGAGGAGATCGCGGTCGAGCAGCCGGACTCGATCCTGCGCCTCACTATCGACCCTGCCGTCGGCATGCAGCCGTTCCAGGCGCGCGAGCTGGCTTTCGGGCTCGGGCTCGACGCCTCTCTGGTCGAGCAGGCTTCCAGCACCTTCCTGGGCTGCTACAAGGCCTTCGCCGAGCTCGACGCGACCATGATCGAGATCAATCCGCTGGTGGTGACGAGCGACAGCCAGCTGGTCGCGCTCGATGCCAAGATGAGCTTCGACGACAATGCCGTGTTCCGGCACCCGCAGATCTCGGAGTTTCGGGACAAAAGCCAGGAGGACGCGCGCGAGACCTATGCGCTCGACCGCGGGCTCTCCTATGTGGGGCTCGATGGCGACATCGGCTGCATCATCAACGGCGCCGGGCTCGCGATGGCCACGATGGACATGATCATGCTGGAGGGCGCCTCGCCCGCGAACTTCCTCGACATCGGCGGCGGTGCGAGCCCGGAGCGTGTGGTGCAGGCGTTCAAGGCGGTGCTCGCGGACGACAACGTGAAGGTGCTGCTGGTCAACATCTTCGCCGGCATCAATCGCTGCGACTGGGTGGCGGCCGGTGTCGTCAAGGCGGTCGAGGAGCTGAAGGTGAAAGTGCCGGTGGTGGTCCGGCTGGCCGGCACCAATGTGGAGGAAGGCCGGCGGATCCTGCGCGAAAGCCGCGTCGACATCATCACTGCCGAAACGCTGCGCGACGCCGCCAGGCATGCGGTCGCCGCGCGCAAAGCTGGCCGCAAGGCAATCTGAGGAGCGCGCAAGATGGCCATTCTGCTCGACAAGACGACCAAGGTGCTGGTGCAGGGCTTCACCGGCCGCATCGGATCGTTCCACGCCAAAGAGATGCTGGAGTATGGCACGCAGGTGGTCGGCGGCGTCACGCCAGGCCGCGGTGGCCAAACCCAGCACGGGCTTCCCGTCTTCGACACGGTGCGTGGCGCCGTTGCCGAGACCGGCGCGGAAGCCTCCATCGTGTTCGTGCCCCCGCCCTTTGCCGCCGACTCCATCATGGAGGCAGCCGAGGCCGGCATCCGCCTTTGCGTCTGCATCACCGACGGCATTCCAGCCCAGGATATGATCCGGGTGAAGCGCTTCCTCTTGCGCTTCAAGCGCGAGAGCAAGATGCGCCTCGTCGGCCCAAACTGCGCGGGCGTGATCTCGCCTGGCAAGGCCATGATGGGCATCATGCCCGGCAACATCTACGCCAATGGCCATGTCGGCATCGTCGGGCGCTCGGGGACGCTGGGCTATGAGGCCGCATCGCAAATGAAGGAGCTCGGCATCGGCGTCTCGACCTCGGTCGGCATCGGCGGCGACCCGATCAACGGTTCTGCCTTCGTCGACATCCTCGAGGAGTTCGAGCGCGATCCCGACACCCATGCCGTGATGATGATCGGCGAGATCGGCGGTCCGCAGGAAGCCGAGGCCGCACATTTCATCCGCGATCACATGTCGAAGCCGGTCGCCGCCTATGTCGCAGGCCTGTCGGCGCCCAAGGGCCGCCGCATGGGCCACGCCGGCGCGATCATCTCGGCGTTCGGCGAGACCGCCCAGGAGAAGGTCGACGTGCTGCGCGAGGCTGGCGTCGCCATCGCTCGGACGCCCTCCGACATGGGCACGACCATCGCCGAGGTGCTGGCAAAGCGCGGCACTGCGGGCAAGGGCAAGCGCGGGTCGAAGTCGCGCTCGTCAGCTTGAGCGGCGTCGCGCCGGCAGGACTCTGGCCGAGGGACACCATCCATGGCTGCCCATGAGCGGACCACACTCGGACAGCCCGACGAGCTCGAGAGCTTGCTCGAGCTCTTGCTGACCGAGCTCGCCAAAGTCGTGCGCCATCGCGAGCCGCGCATTTCCGGCTTGCTCGATGCGGGCCCAGGGGAAGCTGCGATCGGCGAGGGACTGCGGATCGCGAGCCTGCAGGCGATCGGCATCTGGTTCCAGCTGATCGCGATCGCCGAGGAGAATGCGGCGATGCGGGTCCGCCGACGGCTGGAGACCGAGGGGGGACCCGATGCGGTGCTCGGCACGTTCCCGAGCGTGCTGGCCGAGGCAGCCCAGCGCGGGATCGGGCCGGAAGCGCTGGCGGCCGTGCTCGCGAGCGCCGATGTCTCGCCGACCTTGACCGCGCATCCGACAGAAGCCAAGCGCGTGACGGTGCTGGAGATCCATCGGCGCATCTATCGCCGCCTCGTCGACCTGGAGAGTGCGCGGTGGACGCCAGCGGAGCGCGCCGAGTTGATGCTGGCGCTCAGGGCCGAGATCGACCTGCTGTGGATGACGGGCGAGCTGCGCCGCGAGCGCCCAAGCGTCGAGCAGGAGATCGCCTGGGGCCAGCATTTCGCGCGTGAGGTTCTCTACGAGGCCGTGCCGCGCCTCCTGACGCGGCTCGAGCAGGCGGTCGCCCGCCACTATGGCGGCGAGGCGTTCGATGTGCCTGCGCCCTTCGGCTTCCGCTCCTGGATCGGTGGCGATCGCGACGGCAATCCCAATGTGACGGCCGCTTCGACCCGGCTCGCCATCACCAGCGGCCGGCGCGGTGCGATCGAGCGCTACCGCAGCCGCACCGAGGGTCTGCAGCGCATCTTCAGCATCAGCGCCAACGTCATAGCGATCCCTGAGAGCTTTGCGGGCGCGCTCGCAACGCTGCAGGCCGCCTCCGGCGCCGGCGAGGAGCTGGCGAGCCGAAACCCGGCCGAGGTCTTCCGCCAGTATTTCGGCGGCATCGATCGCCGGCTCGCGGCCATGCTCGATGGTGGCGCTGGCGCCAAGACCTATGGCGAGCCGGAGGAGCTGGTCGCCGACTTGCGCGCGGTCGAATCGGCGCTCGGCGCCATGGGCGCGCACGCGCTCGCGAGCCTGCACGTCCGCCCACTCCGCCGCGAGGTCGAGGCGTTCGGCTTCCGCACGTACGGCCTCGACGTCCGCCAGAATTCGACCGTCATCAACCGGTCGCTCGCGGCGATCTGGCGGGCGGCCAGCATCGCCAGCGACGATCTGGTGCCGGAGACTCCGGCCTGGTCGCAGCAGTTGCTCGAGGCCCTGCGATCCTCCCCGGTGCCCGCGGTCGAAGCGCTTGCCCTCGATCCGGAGGCGGTCGAGACCTTTGCGGTTTTCCGGGTGATGCGGGAGGCGGCGGGCGGTCCCGACCGCGCTGCGGCCTCGACCTTCATCCTCAGCATGACGCGCTCGGCGTCGGACCTGCTCGCGGTCTATGTGCTGGCGCGCTATGCCGGCCTGTTTCTGGATCGCGAAGGGCGCGAGGCGGCGACGATCGCGATCGTGCCCCTGTTCGAGACGATCGAGGATCTGCGGCGCTCGCAGCTGATTCTCCGGGAGCTGCTGACGACACCCGTGGTCGAGCGCACCATCCGCCATCTGGGCGGCGTGCAGGAGGTGATGCTGGGCTATTCCGACAGCAACAAGGATGGCGGCTTTCTCTGCTCGACGGTCGAGCTGGTCAAGGCCCAGTCCCGTCTCGTCGCCGAAGCGCGAGCGAGAGGCGTCGCGCTGCGCTTCTTCCATGGCCGTGGCGGCTCGGTCGCGCGCGGCGGCGCGCCGACGGGCCGTGCGATCGCCGCGCAGCCCGCCGGCACCATCAACGGCCGCCTGCGCCTGACCGAGCAGGGCGAGGTCGTCTCGCTCAAATATGCCAACCGCGGCACCGCGCTCTATCAGATGGAGCTGCTGGCCTCGAGCGTGCTCGCCCACACGCTGAAATCGGATGCCGAGCCGGAGCTACGCCCCGATCCCGAGTTCGAAGAGGCGTTGGGGGCGCTCGCCGGCCTGTCGCACGCGGCCTATCGGGGCCTGATCGAGCATCCCCAGCTGCTTGCCTACTTCACGGCGGCGAGCCCGGTCGAGGAGTTGGCGCTGCTGCGCATCGGCTCGCGGCCGGCACGCCGGTTCGGTGCCCGCTCGATCGCCGACCTGCGGGCGATCCCCTGGGTGTTCGCCTGGAGCCAGAACCGGCACCTGGTCACCGGTTGGTATGGCCTGGGCTCGGCGCTCGAGCAGTTCCGGCGCGTGCGCGGCAAGAGCGGGGACGCGTTGCTCGCGCGCATGTTCGAGCGCAACCGGGTGTTCCGTCTCGTCATCGACGAGGCGGAGAAATCGCTCCACCTCGCCGATATGGAGATTGCGACCCACTATGCGAGCCTGGTGCCGGATGCGGCTGCCCGCGAGGCAGTGCTGGAGCTCGTGCGCAGCGAGTTCGACCGCACCTGCACGGAGCTGCTTCGGCTGAGTGCGGAATCGACGCTTGCCGAGCGCTTCCCGGCCTTCCGGCGGCGGATGGAGCGGGTGCTGCCGCTGATCGGCCAGGTCAACCGGCTGCAGGTCGAGCTGCTCGGCGAGTTCCGCTCCGAGGCCGAGGCCGGACGCCCGCGCGGCCGCACGCTGGTGCCGCTGATGCAGACCATGCACTGCATCTCGGCCGGCCTCGGCTGGACCGGATAGCGCCCTGCCTTGCCTCCGT
This sequence comes from Hyphomicrobiaceae bacterium, assembly GCA_031431235.1. GTDB lineage: Bacteria > Pseudomonadota > Alphaproteobacteria > Rhizobiales > Hyphomicrobiaceae > JANNSW01. Next base: position 214 of record JANPDA010000475.1, on the reverse strand, counting down.
TATTAGCCATAGCCCATGCGGATTGCTGGACATGGGCGCCAAGGCGTGGCGCTATGGCGGCGAGCCTCACGAACCAGATGGGACAACACCGATGCACGTCTTGCTCACGGCGGGTTTCCTCGCCGCGGCGCTCGCGATCCAGGCGCCGGCCGGCCGGCCGCCTTCGCCGCCGCCGGAAACCGTGCTCGTGGCCGATGCCGCAACGGCCAATGCC
>JANPDA010000474.1:0-12525 GCA_031431235.1 Hyphomicrobiaceae bacterium | reverse complement strand
CCGGCTCGTGATCATGGACGAGGGCGCGATCGTGGAGGATGGCAGCCACGCCGAGCTGCTGCGCCGCGGCGGCATCTATGCCCAGCTCTGGTCGCGCCAGTCGGGCGGGTTCCTGGCGAAGGAAGCGGCGGAGTAGGGTGTCAATCGAAGAGGTTGCTCAGGTCGCGCGCGCCGTGCACCACACGTACGATCAGCACACCGTCGTCAACAACTCGATAGAGGATGACGTACTTGCCGACGGGGAACGAGCGCAAATCGGAGCGAATCTCAGGTCGCGCTCGACCCATGCCGGGCTGTTCCGCGAGCCGCACGCAGGTCTCGTCCAATCGTCGCAGATGCGCAGTTGCGGCTTTGTCGTCGTCGCGCGCAATGTACTGCCAGACCTCGATCAGGTCTTCTTCCGCTTGCGGTGTTCGCTCGACGGTCGTCACGATGAGCGCTCGATCTCTGTGCCTGCAGCCCGGCTCCGCGCCCGTTCGATGATGTCCTCGAGGCTGCACTCGCGGCCGGGCCCGCTCGCGATCCCCTCGTCCCAGAGCTGGCCGATGCGCTCGCGCTCGAGGCGGCGCAGCTCCTCGCGGAACTCCCAGTCGCGCAGCGCGTCCCTGATCACCTCGCTGGTGGTCGCATAGGCGCCGGCCTCGACCGCCGCCTTGATCTTCTCATGCTGCTCGCGGGTGATGGCGATGGAGATTTTGTCGATGTTGCTCATGGGCAAACGGTACGACAAAGTCATACCGTTTGCAAGGGAACAGGGGACAGGTTACAGGTCACAGGGAAGGACCGCGGATTTCTACTCCCTACTCCCTACTCTCTATCCCTATCCCTCAACCCCTATCCCCTGACACCTGTAACCTGTCCCCCAACCCTACCTCCCCCCGCTGACCTCGACAAATCCCCCCGTCGTGTAGCTCGCCTCCTCCGACAGCAACCATAGGATCGCGGCGGCGACCTCCTCGGCGCTACCGGCGCGCTGCATCGGCACGGTCGGGCCGATCCGGGCGACGCGACCAGGATCGCCGGCGGCGGCGTGGATCCCGGTCTCGATGATGCCGGGCCGGACGGCATTCACCCTGATGCCTTCCGCCGCGACCTCCTTGGCGAGGCCGATGGTGAAAGTGTCGATCGCGCCCTTCGAGGCCGCATAGTCGACGAACTCGCCGGGACTGCCGAGGCGAGAGGCCGCCGAGGAGACATTGACGATCGCGCCGCCCTTGCCGCCGTGCCTCCTCGACATGCGCTTCACCGCCTCGCGGGCGGCGATGAAACAGCCGGTCACATTGATCGCCAGGATGCGGGCAAGACGAGTTGCATCCATCGCCTCGACCCGGGAGCCGAGGCCGGTGATCCCCGCATTGTTGACGAGCGCCGTGATCGGCCCGAGCTCGCGGTCGACCGTTGCGAACAGCCCGATGATATCGGCTTCGACCGCCATGTCGGCCTTGATCGCGACCGCGCGCCCGCCGCCCTCGACGATCTCCCTGACCAGTGCTTCGGCCTCCTCGCGGGCATTCAGATAGTTGACCGCAATCGCATAGCCGCGCGCGGCGGCGAGCCTTGCCGTCGCTGCGCCGATGCCGCGGCTCCCTCCCGTGATGACGACGATTGGGTCCATGGTCTATTCCTTCGCTTCGTGCCGAGCAGCCGAGCATCGGCTCGCTCGCTTCGGTAAGCAAGATCTGATGCGGCAAGCGCCTAGTGTTCCGACACATTCATTCAGTACCCTAAATGACTGGCCAGCCCACTAGCCAACTCTTTGTTTGTGTTTCCTCTTTCCATTCTGATCCAGCTTCGCCGGAATCGAATGAAAGGGAGGGAACACCAGCGTGACATTTCCGCCATTGGGCCAGGAATGTTTCGATGCGCGGCTTCGCTCGGGAGCCCGTCCTCCGCTAAAGTGCCGCCAAGCTGAAATCGCTCAAGGGGGGTCCCATGCGTCGGTATGCACTCTGGCTCGCCGCGGTTCTGGGTGCTGCAATCGCAGGCTCGGCGCTCGCACCATCGACCGAGGCCTCGCCCTGGCCCGAGGTCAAGGTCGGCCGGAACTACTGCTTTGCCGATCACGTCCACTACGGCTCGAGCAAGGGCCAGGCGTCCAAAAAAGCCGCGTTGGCGGCTGCGGCGGCATCCTTTGCCGAAGGCATCGTGTTCGAGTACGGCAATGGCTACGAAAACTGGAGCATCGCCGCGAGCAAGAAGATCAACTGCTACCAGGAAGCCGGCACGTGGGCGTGCGTCGTCTATGCATTGCCGTGCCGGCGCGGAAAATAGCACAGGACGGGTGCTCGCCCGCCGAGATGGGCCTATCCCGGGAGCGCGCGAAGCAGCTATGCTCGGGCGATGTCGCGCCCGCCCACGCCGCAATCCGCCAAGCTGAAACGCCCGCCCGCCAATCCTTGGCCGAAGGGGGTGCGGCCGACGCCCGAATTCCTGCAGGCCCGCAATTTCGTCGAAGCCGGTGAAGGCCACCTCTTCATCACCGGCAAGGCGGGAACCGGCAAATCCACATTGCTGCGGGCCATGCGCCGCGAGGCCGAGGATGGCATGATCGTGCTGGCCCCGACCGGGCTCGCAGCCGTCCAGGTGGGTGGCCAGACCATCCACTCCTTCTTCGGCCTGCCGCCGCGCCTGATCCGCCCCGACGACATTCGCCCGAGCCGCCGCCTCGGCTTGATGCGCAAAATGAAGACGCTCGTGATCGACGAGGTCTCGATGGTGCGCTCCGACATGATGGACGCGATCGACAAGTCGCTCCGGCTCAACCGCAAGAAGCCCAAGGAGCCGTTCGGCGGCGTCAAGCTCGCCCTGTTCGGCGACCTCCACCAATTGCCGCCGGTGGTCCAGGAAGGCGAGGTTGCGAGCTATCTGGAGGATCACTATGGCGGGCCGTTCTTCTTCAATGCCCCCGCATTCGAGCAGTGCGAGACGCGCTATCTCGAGCTGGGCGAGGTGTTCCGCCAGAGCGAGCTGCCCTTCATCGGTGCGCTCAACAACATCCGCGAGGGCAGCGTCAATGCCGCCGACCTCGAATTGCTCAACGCGCGCGTGCTGCTGCTGGAGCGCCTGCGCGACGCCCGGGACTACGTCATCCTGACACCGACCAACAATGCCGCCCAACAGATCAACATGGCATTCCTGAACGCCCTGCCGGGCAAGGAAAGCCCGCACGAGGCCGTCGTCGCCGGCACCTTCTCGGCGGGTGCGCATCCGACCGACCAGACGCTGCTGCTGAAAGCGGGCGCCAAAGTCATCATGCTTCGCAACGATGCCGACAAGCGCTGGGTCAATGGCACGCTCGCCCTCGTCTCGCGCATCGACGGCGACCAGGTGCTCGTCGAGATCGCGGGAGAGGAGCACGAGGTCGAGCCGCAGACCTGGGAGACGATCCGCTACGACTACGACGCCAAGCAGGACAAGATCGTCGAGACGATCGCGGGCTCCTTCCGCCAGCTGCCGCTCCGCCTCGCCTGGGCGCTCACCATCCACAAGGCCCAAGGGATGACGCTCGACCGCGTCTACGTCGACCTGCGCCGCGGCACCTTCGCCCATGGCCAAGCCTATGTGGCGCTCTCGCGTGCCCGCACGCTGCAGGGCCTCGCGCTCGCCCGGCCCTTGCGCCCGAGCGACGTGATCTTCGACCGGGCGGTGACGGGTTACAGGGATGTGTTTCCGAGATTGGGGGAGTGAGGAAGGCTGCCGTAGGTCGGGGTGAGCAAGCGCATCTTGCGCGGCGAAACCCGACAGCGGAGGAGCGCGCGAAGCGCTCTGCAATCCAACGCGGCGCGCGAGTGGGTTGCGCATCAGGCCTCGGCCGGTGTCCCCATCCCGGCCCCACGCCCGATGCAAGAGGTGCTGGCCGACGTTGCGACGGATTCTGACGCGGCGGCTGGCGAGGCGGCGGTCATGATCCCGTTGCTGATCGACAAGGGGCGGCCCGTGCGTGCCAACATCTCGATCGATGAGGGACTTCTCGAGGCGATCGACCACGAAGCCAAACGCCGGGGGTTGACCCGCTCGGCGTTTCTCGCCAGCGCCGCCATCGACAAGATCGCCGAGCAACGGTGATGCGGCTCGTATCCCGCCACGCCTTGCTCGATCGAAGTTGTCGCTCGAGGCCCACGCGCGATGTGGCCTCGAGTGTCGTCGCCGTCGGCCCGTTCCAGCCGCCCCTCGCTGCAATCCAATACCTCACCTCCCCAGCCGCAACAGAATCGCGCCCGCGACCGTCGCCAAGGTCGCCACACACTTCAGCAGGCTGAGACGCTCGTTGAGGAACACGACGCCGATCATCATGGCAACGACGATGCTGGTCTCACGCAAGGCCGTGACGAGGGCGATCGGCGCATGCACGAAGGCCCAGATCACCAGCAGATAGGCGAGATAGCAGGCAAAGCCGCCGATCAGCACCACCCGCCAGTTGGCCCGCAACTCGCCGCCGAGCGCCCGCCCTTTGAGCGCAAAGGCGATTCCCATGAAAACGGCAACGTCGATCACCGCGATCCACGACCAGTAGCCGGCCGCCCCGCCCGCGAGCCGCGCCCCGATGCCGTCGCAGATCGAGTAGCCGGCGATGAAGCAGCCGACCACGAGCGCGAGCGCGCTCGCCTTCAGATCGAACGTGCCGTCGGCCGAGCGCACGAGCCCGAGCGTCAGGATGCCGCCGCACAGTGTCAGGATCGCGAGCGTCGCCCCTGCCGGCAGCACCTCGCCGATCAGCGTCGCCGACAGCGCGGCGACGATCAGCGGCGCCGAGCCGCGCGCGATCGGATAGACCAGCGTCAGCTCACCGATCCGATAGGCGAGCATCAGCACGACACTATAGCCGGTGTGGAGGACGACGCTGGCGAGGATGTAGGGCCAGCTTGCCGGCGGTGGGAACGGATAGGCGAAAGCGACTGGCAGCGCGAACAGCGCTTCGCCGAGGATGACGCTGGTCATCGCCGTCAGCTTGTCGCCTTGCCCGCGCACCATCGCGTTCCAGGCGGCGTGCAGCACAGCAGCCAGCAGCACGGCGGCATAGACGATCGGATCCATCGGGCTCGCAGGTCCTTGGCTCGATACGGAGGGCTCATATGACACTTTTGCGACGGCTGGCGCGGGCCGGCATCGAACGCTCATTGACGCACGCCGACCGCGGCCCGATGCTCGCGCCATGACCGGCAACAAACGCATCTGCATCTGCCACGTGATCGGCGCCCATGGCATCCAAGGCGAGCTGGTGGTGCGCTCCTATGCCGAGACGCCCGAGGCAATCGGCCGCTATCGCGAGCTCACCGACGAGGCTGGCAGCCGCCGTTTTCGCGTGCGTTCGGCCCGCGCCGCCGGCAAGGGCGTCATCCTGCGCATCGAAGGTGTCGGCGATCGCAACGGGGCGGAGGCGCTCAAAGGTGTCGCCCTTTTCGTCGACCGCCAGGATCTGCCGGAGACCGAGGACAACGAGTACTATCATGCCGATCTGATCGGCCTCGAGGTGGTTGAGGTCGTCGAGGGACGTCGCGTCGGCCGCATCGCCGACGTCGTCAACTACGGTGCAGGCGACCTCTTGGAGATCACGCCCGAGGCGGGTGGCCCAACGGTGCTGGTGCCCTTCACCGACGAGCTCGTGCCCAAGGTCGACTTCGTCGCTGGCCGGGTCGTGGTGGCAGACGCGGCGGGACTGCTCGGGAGCGGTGAGGAGCCCGACGACACTGATCCAAATGATGCATGAAGCTTGCGGTTGGCTCGACCGAACCGGGGACGGATCCCCGCGATTGGTGCCAAGCCTCGAGCTCCCGATGGGGCTCCTCGGCCCGGCAGCGCAAGCTGCTGGTCACGGGCTACGCCAGCACACGGGCAGCGCCAGCGTCAGAAAATGACCATGAAGTCGCTGGTATCGAAGAGCTGCACGTTTGGATTGGTCAGGAAGGCCAGGGCCGTCTGCTCGCCGCCCCCTTGGATCGCGAAGATCGTGATCGGGCCGCCGCCGCTCTCCCCGTCCAGGTCGACGAAGATCACGCTGCGGGCGTTGCCCGGGCTCGCCGTGCCGACCACGAGCTCGTCGAAATCGAGCGTGACGCCGATGCCGAAGTCGCTGCCCCTGAGCACGAATTTGTCGCCGACCACATCGCTGAAGCCGGCAATGCCGTCGGCGCCCTGGACCAACTGGAGCATGATCTGGTCCGCGGCCGCGTCGCCGCCGACGAAAATCTGATCGAAGCCGCCGCCGCCGACAATGAAATCCTGGCCGGTGTTGCCGGCGATGGTGTCGTCACCGCTGCCACCGGAAATCGTGTCGTTGCCACCCAACCCAAAAATGCTGTCGGCCCCTTTTCCGCCGGACAGCGTATTGGCGAGATCATCGCCACCGAGATTGTCGCCAAAGGCCGAGCCGATCAGCCCATCGATATTGCGCAAGACGTCGCCCTGGGCATCTCCCCCCGTCGGCACGCCACCGGACACGAGGCCGACGGTAACGCCGGCGGACGAGCTCGCGTAGCTTGCCACATCGGTTCCGCTGCCACCGTTGATCGTGTCGGCCCCGGCGCCGCCCGCGAGCGTGTCGTTGTCGGAGCCGCCTGACAGCTGGTCGTCGCCGCGGCCCCCTTTCAAGGAATCGCTGCCGGTCTTGCCGCTCAGACGGTCGTTGCCATTGTTGCCGGAGAGCTGGTCGTTGCCGGACCCGCCGTTCAGGGTATCGTTGCCCTCGGAGCCTGAGATCGTGTCGTTGCCGGCCAGGCCGAGCAGCGTGTCGGCGTCGAGCGTGCCGCGGATTCTGTCGTTGCCTGGGCCGCCGGTCTTCTTCGCCATCGTCATCACCTCGGGAAGAGCCGTCACGCCAGGAGTGCCGCAACACTCGGGCGGGACGGACCGTGAACTCCGTGGCGAGGGTAGTATGAAGTGGCTCGTTCCGCCACACGGGATGTGGCAGCATAGTTAACCACGATGCAAGCAGCGACGGCTCAGGGTCATGACCGTCCTGTCCCGCCGCCGGCAAATCGCGTCCAAAACCGGGGACAGCATACCTATTTCTCGGTCCCGCCAGCCCGCCTTCCCGCGATGTTCCGCCTACCGTGCATCGGCATTCCGGAGAAGAACAACAGGGATGCAGGAATGCTGTCCCCGGTTTTCCATACTGTCCTTGATTCTTGACGTTGGGTCTCGAAGGGCACGACCCAACCTACGAGGAATCGATTGGCCGGAGCTGGAGGCGTCATCGAAGTGGCAATTCGCAACTCATACCAAGCAGCAAAAACTTCGACTCATGCGCCCCCCCACCCGGCCTTTCAGGCCACCCTCTCCCACGTCGTGCCGTAGGCGCGGCTACGGCACGACGAGTCGTAGACTCGCCTTCGGCGAGACGCGCCGGAAGAGGGGTGAGGCGGTAACGGGCATTCTTTCTGGGTTTTGGTATCACCCCTTTGCGATCCTGATCTCGGGCTTGCAGCCGGCCAGCGCGGCGAACACGGCATAGCGCTTGCGCAAGCGCTCGCCATCCAGGCTCGCCAGGTCGGCGGGAATGCTCAAGACCATGCGATTGCCCTCGTAGCTGACCGGTGTTCGCCCGATGATGCCGGGCATGCCGACCGCGAGCATATGGATCGCACGCAGTGCCGCGCCGAGCAGCCGCGCGCGCTTCAACTGCTGCTTGCTGACGAGCGCCAGCAATTTCTCGCTCAGATCCTCCTTGGCCCCGCCGGTGTGGCGGAAGAATACACTGAGAGCGAGGAAGATCCGGCCCGGATGGTCGATGGCCGAGAGTGCGCCATGGGCAATGATGTTGAGGCTCTGGGCGCCGCGATAGTCGGGCTGCGCGCGCCAGGCGATGTCGGAGATGAGGCAGACCGCGTGGCGCAGCCGGCGCTCCTCCGGCGACTCCTCGGGACCCGGCGCCATGAAGATCCGGTCGGTCCAGGCACACAGCTCGCGGGCATGCTCGGGCGAGCGCGACCGCAGCGTGGCAATGTCCTCGCAGAAGGCGATGAGCGCGTCGCGCCGGCGCTCGGCGGCCGGCAGCAAGGTGTAGAGCAAGCCCTCGCGGATGCCATAGAGCGAGAACACGATCTCGCTCGGGCGGAGGATCTCGATGGCACGCTGCATGACGAGGGCGCCCGCGGGCAGCACTTCGCGGCGCTGCGGGGGGAGGAATTCCAGGCCGGGAACCTTGCGGCCTTGCACCAGCCGGTCGCAGAAGCGGGTCAGCACCTCGGGCGCGAGCCGATAGCCATGCACCTCGTTCATGGGATAGCTCGTCTGCCGCATGTGGAGCTTGGCCATGTTGCGCCAGGTGCCGCCGACGGCAAAGAACGTCCGACCCGTTCCGCGCGCGAGCCAGGGGACGCTGGCGAAATCCTCCCCGATCAGCTTGTCGCCGCGCACCAGGTTGCCACTCGAGCGCTGCAGCAGTTGCAAGCCCCCGAGGCCGAGCGTCGTAGCCTCGCGCATGCTTCCTGCCGCGAGGTCGATCAGCTCCAGGCTGCCGCCGCCGAGATCGCCGACGATGCCGTCGGGCGTGTGGAATCCCGAGCAGATGCCGGCCGCAGCCAGCTCGGCCTCACGCCGTCCCGACACCAGCAAGACCTTGGCGCCGCAAACCCGCTCGATCTCCTCGACGAAGTCCTTGCCGTTCTGGGCATCGCGCACGGCCGCCGTCGCCAGGATCCAGGGTTTACCGGCGCCGAGCTGGCGGATGATAGCGCTGAAGCGTGGTAGCGCCGCGAGCGTGCGGGTGACGGCTTCTCCTTCCAGGCGCCCGGTTGCGGCGACCGACCGGCCCAGACCGCACAGCACCTTTTCGTTGAAGAGCGGCGTCGGGCTGCGCGCTGCGCCCTCGTAGACGACGAGGCGGACGGAGTTCGACCCGATGTCGATCACCGCTACCGGAGGCCGGCCGAGTAGGCGACCTTGCGCCTTCGGGTTCGACTGGGGGCCGCTCGGCGATTGCACCGTCACGTCCGCCACCTCAACTGGTGCCTGTGGCTGCAATGCTGACGCGAGGAGGCGAGTTGTGTTTCAGTGCGCCCCCCCGGCCCGACAAGCTCGGATTGCGCATGAAGTATTCGTGGGCGTTGAAGGCGGCCTCGCCCTTCCCAGGTACCACGCGCTCGGACGTGCCATCCGAGCCGATGCGCCAACTCTGCTCGTTGTCCTTCAGGTTGGCGACCATGATCTGATCCAGAATCTGCTCGTGAACGGTCGGATTGCGGATCGGCGTCATGATTTCGACCCGGCGGTCGAGGTTGCGGGTCATCATGTCCGCGGAGGCGATATAGACGAGTGCGTGCCGCGAGGGCAGCTTGTGCCCGGCGCCGAAGCAATAGATTCGCGTGTGCTCGAGAAAGCGGCCGACGATGCTCTTGACGCGGATGTGGTCCGACAGCCCCTTGATGCCGGGCCTGAGGCAGCAGATGCCGCGCACCACCAGTTCGATCTGCACGCCGGCCTGGCTCGCCTCGTAGAGTGCGTCGATGATGCGCGCATCGACGAGCGAGTTGAGCTTCCACCAGATCGCAGCCGGCCGGCCGGCCTTGGCGTGGGCGATCTCCTGCTGGATATGGCCGGTGATACGCTCGCGGATTCCCCCCGGCGACGCGGCGAGCGACATCAATCCCGCGGGCTCGCCGTAGCCCGTGATGAAGTTGAAAACACGTGCCACGTCCTGGCCGATCTCGGGATCGGCGGTGAAGAAGGAGAGGTCGGTATAGATGCGCGCCGTCTGGGGATGATAATTGCCGGTGCCGAGGTGGCAGTAGGTGACGAGGCTGCCGGCCTCGCGGCGGACGACGAGGGCGAGCTTGGCGTGGGTTTTCAGCTCCATCACGCCATAGACGACATGGACGCCGGCGTCCTCGAGCTCGCGTGCCCAGCTGATGTTGGCGAGCTCGTCGAAACGCGCCTTGATCTCGACCACGGCGGTAACGGCTTTGCCTGCGTCGATCGCCTCCTTCAGCAGCTGTACGATCGGGCTGTCCTTGCTGGTGCGGTAGAGCGTCCACTTGATGGCGACGACATTGGGATCGGCGACGGCCTGCTTGAGGAATTGCACCACCACGTCGAAGGCTTCATAGGGGTGATGCACGACGATATCCTTGGCGCGGATTGCCGCGAAGCAGTCGCCGCCGGAATCGCGAATGCGCTCGGGGAAGCGGATCTCGAAAGGCGGGAACAGCAGATCGCGCCACTCCGGCAGGATCAGCTCGCGGGTATCGACGAGGCCGAGCATCCCCTCCTTGCGGAAGATCTGGGAAGGATCGACATCGAGCTCGCGGCGCACGAACTCGACGAGGCGCTCCGACATGGCGGCATCGACCTCGATCCGGATGACCATGCCGCGGCGCCGGCGGTCGTGGGCAGCGTCCTCGATCTTGCCGATCAGGTCCTCGGCCTCCTCATTCACCTCGAAATCGCTGTCGCGCAGCACCCGGAATGCGCCCATGCCGAGCGCCCTGAAGCCGTGGAAGAGGCGTGAGATGAATAGGCCGAGCACGGTTTCGATCCGGATGAAGCGCGCCCGCACTGGCTTGTCCGTGCCGCCAGCCGGCTCCGGCAGGCGGATGAAGCGGCTCGTGCGCTGGGGCACCGGCAACAGCGCATGCATCTGCCGGCCGTCGGATGGCCTGAGCAGATCGAGCACGATCGTGAAGCCGAGCGAGGGGATGAACGGCAATGGGTGGGAGGGATCGATCGCGATCGGGGTCAGAAGCGAGAACAGCTCTGCCATGAAGGTCTGCTCGAGAAAGCCATGGTCATCGGCCGAGAGGTCGTTGGCTTCCAGGATCTCGATGCCAGCGGTCTTCAGCTCGTCGCGCAGCTGCGACCACAGCAATTGTTGGTCGCCCGTCAATCTGGCGACCGCCTCGTTGATGCGCTCGACCTGCTCGGCAGGTGTGCGTCCGTCGTCACTGCGGATGTCGATGCGCGCATGCATCTGCTCGTAGACGCCCGAGACGCGCACCATGAAGAACTCGTCCAGATTGGAAGCCGAGATCGATAGGAAGCGCAACCGCTCGAGCAACGGATGATGGCCGTTGGCGGCCTCCTCGAGCACGCGATGGTTGAATTGCAACCAGGACAACTCGCGATTGTAGAACCGGTCGGCGGCGCGGGCGAGATCGCTCTCGGGCACCTCGACCGGCCGTCGCGCCTTGGGCGAGGGCTCTCGCGGCTTGGTGTCCTTCATGACATGGGCTCCGCTCGCTTGGCTCGTTGCAAGAGCGGGGCTGATTGTTCGCGCCGCTCCTCGCCTTCGTTAGCAGATCGTCAACCATTGTTGGCGATTGCTGGCAAGCGCCACTACGTATTGCACAATGGAGAGTCGCTTGGCCCTTCCCCTGACACCGACCCTCAATCAGGCGAGGAACGACACCGGCCGCACGGCCTATTGCGGCCCGACCGTCATTTCCGCGATCACCGGATTTTCCGTGAGCCGGATCGAGGCGGCCATCCACGATCACCGCGCGGACCCCGAGGAGGCGCGCCGCATCATCGAGGGCACGACGGCGGAGGAGGTCGGCGCGGCGCTTGCCGTGTTCGGCTATCGGATGGTGCCCAGGGCGCGGTACCTGCATCTGGAGCGGGGGGAGCGGCCGTCGGTCGCGGAATGGCTGCGCCGGCCGCGCAGCACCTTCCAGCACTACATTCTGGCCGTCCATCGCGGCAAGCAGGGGCACTGGATCCTGATCAAGGGCGCCAAGCTCTGCGATACCTTCACCGGCGGAAAATGGATCTTCGCCGTCGATGGCCCCCACAAGGGCACGCGGATCATGGAGGTGTTCGGCGTCTCGAGCGTGTGAGCAGCACCCATCGCCTCATCCCGGCCGATCGAGGAGAATCCGAGTTAATGATCGATCAAGACTGATGCGTATGTCATTGCCGGTATTAACGTTTCGGCAAGACCTGGCGCTTATTTGTTCTCCCAACAGACCAGCGGGCGTCGCCGCCGCGCCTCGTGTGCGGCCTCGGTCTCTTGTTTGTTCTTTCCTAGGGTCGAACTGGGCGGCTGTTCGGCCGCCCTATTTTTTCGAGGCTGCGCCTGCGCCGGTCCCGATGTTGCGCAGTATTGCCTGATCGAGGCCGTCCCTCGACTGGGAGATTACCAGGCCGGATCATCCCGCTGCCCGCATCCGCTCGAATCCGGCCGCCAGATCGGCCTGCAGGTCGGCGGTGTCCTCGAGGCCGATGTGCAGCCGGAGCGCCGCCGGAGCGGGGTTCCGCTCGGTGACCGAGGCGGTCGACACCACTATTCCCGCCGGCCGCATGATGATACAGATGCTCGGCGCCTTCGCCGAGTTCGAGCGTGCCATGATCCGCGAGCGCACGCGCAGTGGGCTTGCTTCCGCCCGGGCCAAAGGGCGCGCCGGTGGCCGCAAGCCGAAGCTGACGGCCGATCAGCGCCAAGAGGCCATCCAGATGATCGGGTCCGGCCAGAAGTCGGCCGCCGATGTGGCACGCCTCTTCAAGGTGCATCCAGCGACGGTATCGAGGCTGCTCGCCCAATCGACTGTTGCCAGACCTGGCTCACGGCAGACCAGAGCCGCAGGAGCCTGAGTG
>JANPDA010000473.1:0-45921 GCA_031431235.1 Hyphomicrobiaceae bacterium | reverse complement strand
AACTCGGACCTCACCATTGTGCTCGGCAAGATCACTGCGCTTAAGGACAAGCTTGCAGGCGTGGCGACTGCTGAAACCACCGAGGCATTCGAGGAGCTGACAAGGCAGGTGCGCTTCCTGCAGGTCAGGTACCGGCACTTCACATCCGGGCTGTTGCTCGGCGTGCTCACGTCGGTCGGCACAATCGCGGGCGTTAGTATAGTGCTGCCGGCGTTTCGTAGCCTGTTCCGCTGGCTTCTGATCGCGGTTTTCGGCTCGAGCCTGATCGCTACGACGAACCTGATGTTCCTCACGGCGGAGGGCGAAAAAACGTTTACACAAGTTCAGGCCGGGCTGTTGTTCGTCGTGTTCGAGGCCGCAATCGCCGGCCTCATCGGCTATTGGCTGGCCCGCGGACGTAGAACGATGCAGGGATGAGCTGCGACGGAAATCAGCCCCTACCCCGCCCGCCCGAACCGTTTCGCCACGTACCCTTCAACGATCGCCTGGAACTCCACGGCGATACTGGGGCCGCGCAGTGTCATCGCCTTTTTCCCGTCGATGAAGACGGGGGCGGCGGGGGTCTCGCCGGTGCCGGGCAGCGAGATGCCGATGTCGGCGTGCTTGCTCTCGCCCGGCCCGTTGACGATGCAGCCCATCACGGCGACCTTCAGCCTCTCGACGCCCGGATAGCGCTTGCGCCACTCGGGCATGCTCTCGCGCAGCATCACCTCGATGTCGCGGGCAAGGCTCTGGAACACGGTCGAGGTGGTGCGCCCACAGCCGGGGCACGCAGCGACCACCGGGACGAAACTGCGTAGCCCCATGGTCTGCAGCAGCTCTTGGGCGGCGCGCACCTCGAGCGTGCGGTCGCCACCCGGCTCGGGCGTCAGCGAGTAGCGGATGGTGTCGCCGATCCCCTGCTGCAGCAGGATGCCCATGGCGGCCGATGACGCCACGATCCCCTTCGAGCCCATGCCGGCTTCGGTAAGCCCCAGATGCAGCGCGTAGCGGCAGCGGGCGGCGAGCCTCCGATAGACGCTGACGAGGTCCTGGACGGAAGAAACCTTGGCCGAGATGACGATCCGCTCCGGCCCCATGCCCAGCTCCTCGGCGCGTCCGGCGGAGAGGAGCCCGGATTGCACGATCGCCTCGTGCATGACCTCGACCGCATCGGCGGGCTCGGGCAGCCTCGCGTTCTCATCCATCAGCCGGGTCAGCAGCTCCTGGTCGAGCGAGCCCCAGTTGACGCCGATGCGCACCGGCTTTGCGTATCGCAACGCCATCTCGATGATCGCCCAGAACTGGCGGTCGCGCTTGTCCTTGAAGCCCACATTGCCCGGGTTGATCCGGTATTTGTCGAGCGCTTCGGCGCAGGCTGGATGCTCGGCGAGGAGCGTGTGGCCGTTGTAGTGGAAGTCGCCGATCAGCGGCACCGCGAGCCCCATCGCCGCGAGCCGGTCGCGGATGTGGGGCACTGCGGCGGCGGCTTCCTCACGGTCGACGGTGATGCGCACCAGCTCGGAGCCGGCACGGGCAAGAGCCGCCACCTGGGCGGTCGTCGCGGCGACGTCGGCGGTATCGGTGTTGGTCATCGACTGCACGACGACCGGCGCCCCGCCACCTACCACGACGCCGCCGACGGCGACGGCGACCGAGGCACGGCGGGGAGCGATAGTCGAGGTCATGGCAGCGGGCTCCGGCTTGGCGACTGGCGGGCCGCGGTACGGCCGGCCTGCCGCCGTCGATAGCGGACTTCATGGCCGGTGGCCAGCCGGGGAGCCGAAGCGAGCACCGTCGAACCGGTCAAGGCCGCGAGACATGAATCGCCGGCACGCGGCCATTCCAGGGCATCGCCTGCTCGAGCTCGGCGCCGAGCGAGACGAGGAGGTGATCCTCCGCGTGGCGCGCCGCGATCTGCACACCGATCGGCAGCCCGTTCGAATGCATGCCCAATGGCAACGACATGGACGGCTGGCCCGTGACGTTGGTGAAGACCAGGAACTGCTGCGAGGACAGCTCGAAGTGGATGAACTCGGCCGGCGGCAGATCGACGTTCATGCCGTAGACGCCGAGCTTGGGCGCTGTCTGCGCGCAGGTCGGCGTCAGCCAGACGTCGTGCTGCGCAAAGAAGGCGCCCGTCTCGCGCCGGACACGGTTCATGGCGGCGATGGCATCGAAGTACTTCGAGGGCTGAACGGTCTTGGCATAGTTGTAGAAGTTGTAGGTCGCACGCTCGACCGTGTCGGGGCTGACCTTGCGGCCCATCTTGGCGCCGAGCATGTCGAGGCGCTTGTCGAAGCCGACGAACCAGATGTCGAGGCACGTCGCATGCTGGGCGGCCATGTCGAGCGGCGGGGCGGCCTCGACGACCTCGTGGCCGAGCCTCGCCAATTCATTCGCCGCCTGCTCGGTGACCTTGGCGATCTCCTTGTCGACGGGCGTATCCATCAGGGCCTTCACCGACCAGGCGATGCGCAGCTTCCTCTGCGGTTTCTCCACGTAGCTCGCATAGCGGCGCGGCGGCGCGTTGATCACGAAGGGATCGCCCGGCTGGGGAACGGCGAGCCAGTCGAGCAGCGCGGCCGTGTCGCGCATGGTCCGCGACTGGGCGAAGCTCATGGCCATGCCGCTGCCCCACTCATCGAGCAGTGGCCCGGCCGAGATGCGCCCGCGCGAGGGCTTCAGGCCGATGCCCCCGCACCAAGCTGCAGGGCCCCGGATCGAGCCGCCGATGTCGGAGCCATGCGCGAGCGGCACGATGCCGGCCGCGACCGCCGCCGCCGCTCCCCCGCTCGAGCCGCAGGCGGAGTAGCCGTTCTTCCACGGCGTGGTCGTCGCCCCATAGAGCAGGTTCTCGGACGAGCTCGCCATCGAGAACTCCGGCGTGTTGCTGCGCCCCAGGATGTTGAGGCCGGAGCTCTCGAGCAGCGTCGCGAAGCTCGTATCGATCTCGCCCAGCATGCCCTGGCAGAGCCGGCTACCGAACTCGATTCTGCGGCCCTTCAGATGCCCGCCCACGTCCTTGATGAGGAAGGGCACGCCGCGGAACGGGCCGTCGGGCAGCGCCTTCGCGGCGCGCTCCTCGAGCTGATCGTCATAGACCTCGATCACGGCCTTCAGCGTCGGATTCGTTTTCCCGATCGCGGCAGCGGCGGTCAAAGCGAGCTCGTGCGCGCTGACCTGCTTCCTGCGGACCAGGTCGGCGAGGTCGTGGGCGTCGCAGGCCGCGTATTCGGTGAGATTCATGGGCGAGGGCATCAGCCGAGCTCTATTGCAGGCCGCGCATTGGCGGCTCAAAGGGGATGCAGGCACGCGTGAAATCGGCCCGCGCCAGTGGCGACGAGGGGCGGCGGAATGCGGCGACATTCGTCACCCGCGCGTGCGCAGCGTGGCGCGAATGCGCAGCCGGGCGGGGGATTGAGCGTGCTCGGGAGCTCGCCGGTCACCGGCTTCAGGCGTCCGCGGTGACGCGGATCGATCGAGGGCACCGAGTCGAGCAGGCCTCGAGTGTAGGGATGGCGCGGCGCGGCAAACACCTCGGCGACCGGACCGCGCTCGACCACGCGCCCCAGATACATGATCAGCACCCGGTCGGCGATGCTCTCGACGGTCGCCAGATTGTGCGAGATGAACAGGTAGCTGAGGCCGAGCCGCTTCTGCAGGTCCTGCAGCAGGTTCAGCACCTGGGCCTGCACCGAGACGTCGAGCGCGGCCGTCGGCTCGTCGAGAATGAGGAGCTTGGGCTCGAGCGCGATTGCGCGGGCAATGGCGATACGCTGGCGCTGCCCGCCCGAGAACTCGTGGGGAAACCGGGTCAAGTGCTCGGAGCCGAGCCCGACCTCTGAGAGATGGCGCACCACCCGCTCGTTCAGCGCCCGGCCCGAGAGGCCGTAGGCCGTCACCAATGGCTCGCCGACGATGTCGCGGATGCGCATGCGCGGATCGAGCGAGGAATAGGGATTCTGGAAGACGATCGAGAGGCGTTGCCGCCAGGCCTGCTCGACAGCGCGGCCCGGCGTTGAGAGGTCCGAGCCCTCGAACAGCACACGCCCGCCGTCTTGCGAGATGAGCCGCAACAGCGACAGCGCAACCGTCGTCTTGCCGCAACCGGATTCGCCAACGAGCGCGACCGTCTCGCCCTGCTCGACCTCGAAGCTCACATCGTCAACCGCCCGCACGATGCCGTGGCGGGTCTGGAAGCGCTTGGTCAAGTTCTGGACGGTGAGCAGCGCCGTCATTGCGGGATCGCTCCAACAGCACGAAATGGGCCGCCTGCAGCCGGCAAAGCCCCGACCGGGTGGTGGCATGCAACCATCCGGCCAGGACCTGCCGATGCCATTGCCGGCGCCACCTGCGCGCACAGCGCCCTCGCCGACGGGCAGCGCGGATGGAACGCGCACCCGGGCGGCGGATTGGCCATGTTGGGCACCGTTCCCGGGATCTGGGTCAACGCCACCCGGCCGCGCCCGAGCATCGGCACGGCCTGCAACAAATTTGCGGTATAGGGATGGGCGGGCGAGCCGAACAGGCCGTCGATCGTGCCCGCTTCGACGATGCGGCCCGCGTACATCACGGCAAGCCGGTCGCACAAGCTGCCGACGACACCCAGATCGTGGGTGATGAAGAGCACCGTCAGCCCCCGCTCGCGGGCCAGGTCGCGCAGCAGCACGATCACCTGGGCCTGGATCGTGACGTCGAGGGCGGTGGTCGGCTCGTCGGCGATCAGCAATTGTGGCTCGCAGGCAAGCGCCATTGCGATCATCACACGCTGGAGCTGGCCGCCGGAGACCTGATGCGGGTACTTCTGCAGCGCCATCTGCGGATCGGCGATGCGCACGGCCGCCAGCGCATCCAGCGCGGCACGCAGCGCGACCTGGCGCCCGACATGGCGCACATTGGTGATCGCATCGACGAGCTGGCGGCCGAGCGTGAAGAACGGGTTGAGCGCCTTGCCGGGGTTCTGGAAGATCATGGCGGCCACGCTGCCGCGCCGGCGCTGGTTCTCCGCTTCGGGGGCACCCACCACCTCGTGGCCGACGAGCCGGATGCTGCCGGTGACGCGCCCCGGCGGGGGGACGAGGCCGAGGCAGGCGAGTGCCGTCATCGACTTGCCGCTGCCGGATTCACCCACGAGGCCAATCACCTCGCCGCGGGCAACCGACAGGCTGACGCCGCGCACGGCCTGGACGGTTCGCTCCAGGCTCGGGAACTCGATCGCGAGGTCCTCGATCTGGAGCAGGATCTCGCTCACGCTGGGCAATCCTCGATGGAAGGTTGGCCTGCTGCCTGTGCACTCGGCATCAATGGCTCGACTGCTGTTTGGGATCGAGGATGTCGCGAATGCCGTCGCCGATCAGGTTGACGGCAAGCACCGTGACGAAGATGGCGAGGCCGGGAAATGTCACCGTCCACCAGTTGTCGATGAAGCGCGTGCGGCTGAGGGCTGCCATCAGGCCCCACTCGGGTGTCGGTGGTTGCGCCCCGATGCCGATGAAGCTCAGGGACGCGGCCGCCAGGATCGCGTAGCCAAAATCCATCGAGCCCTGCACGATGATGGGCGTCGTCGAGTTCGGCAACGCATGGCGCAGCATGATGCGCCAGCTGCTGACGCCCATGGAGCGGGCGGCGGAGATGTAGAGCTCGTTCTTCACCCGCATGACGGCACCACGAACGATGCGCGAGTACCAGGGGAAGTAGGAGATGGCGAGCGCGATCATCGCGTTGAAGATTCCCGTCCCCAGCGCCGCCGTGATCGCGATCGGCAGCAGCAGCGGCGGGAAGGCGAGGAACACGTCCGTCACCCGCATCAGCATGGTGTCGAGGCGGCCACCGTAGTAGCCGGCCAAGAGACCGATCGGCACGCCGATGGCGATGGACAACGTCACGACGAGCACGCCGACGAGCAGAGAGATGCGCGCGCCGAAGAGCACCTGGGAGAAGACGTCCTGGCCAAGCTCGTTGGTGCCCATCGGGTGCGAGAAGCTCGGGGGCTTCAGCTTGTCGAGGAACACGATCTCGATCGGATCGTAGGGCGCAATCCACGGCGCGAAAATCGCCGCCAGCACGATTACCGTCAACAGCACCGTGCCGAGCACGAACAACACATTGTTGCGGGCGAAATGGCGGACCCGCATGGCGTTGGTGACCTGGCGCTCGGAGCTTGCAGGAGCACGGATGGCTTCAACTGTCATGAGGTGCGCAGCCTTGGATCGACGAAGAAGTAGAGCAGATCGACGATCAGGTTGATGACGAGATAGGCGGTTGCCAGGAACAGGGTCACACCGATCGCAGCGGGATAGTCGGACTGGATGATCGCACGCACGACATAGCTGCCGATGCCGGGCCAATCGAACACGTACTCCGCGACGATCGCGCCGCCCAGCAGATAGCCATAGGTCAAGCCGATCACCGTCAGCAACGGAATGAGCGTCGCTTTCAGCGCATAGCGGAAATAGATGTCACGCCTGGGCATGCCGTAGGCGAAGTTGGTGCGCACGAAATCCTCGCTCAGCACCTCGACCATCAGGTTGCGGGTCGTGCGCGCAATCAGTGGCAGCAGCGCGAGAGTGAGCGTCGCAAGCGGCAGCACGATATGGGCGAGCGCATCGCGGAAGGCGAGCGTATCGCCGGCCAGCAGCGTATCGACCAGATAGAGGCCCGTCACGTAGGGGAACGGATGATCGAGCAGCACCGTGCTCGTCATGCGACCCTGCAGCGGCAGCCAGCGCAGATAGCCATAGAACAGCATCTGCAGCATCATGCCGAGCATGAAGGAAGGCAGCGCCACGCCCATCACCGACAGCGTGCGCACCACATGATCGATCGGCTTGTTGGCCTCGACCGCCGACAGCACGCCGATCGGGATGCCGATCACGATGATCATGATCATGGCGAGCGTCGTCAGCTCGACGGTTGCCATCAGCTTCTGGCCAATGTCCTGCAGCACCGGCTGGCTGGTCAGGAAGCTCTTGCCGAAATTGCCCTGGAAGATCTCGCCGAGGAAACGCAGGTATTGCTGCCACAGCGGCAGGTCGAGGCCGAGCGCATGGCGGACGGCTGCGATCTGGTCCTCGGTCGGACGGCGCCCGATGATCATCGCCTCGGGTGAGCCGGGCAGGATGTGCGTCAGGAAGAACGTCACGGTGAGCACGCCAACGAGCGTGCCCACCAGAAGGATCAGGCGTTGAATGACGTAGCGCGTCATGACCTTCCAAACCTCGAGAGCGGAGCGGCCGGGGCCGCTCCGCCTGCGATCACGCTACTCTTTCTTCTTCAGGAAGCGGAAGAAGACCGTCTCGTAGGCGGGATCGGTCGTCACACCTTCGAGATTGGCCCGGTGCGGGATGACGCGGAGTGTGTCGGCGATGTCGACGAAAGCGCCGTCATCGATCGCCTTCTGGTAGGCCTTGCTCCACGCCTCGGAGCTCTTGGCCTTGTCGACGGCTTCCATCCTGGTTCCCTCGTCGATCCACGCATCGACCTCAGGGTCCGAGTAATAGGAGAAGTTGAAGGAGACCTTCTCCTGCGTCTTCAGCGTTGCCGCAGGCGTGATCGTGGCGTAGTCGGGCCAGTTGCGGTAGGGGTAGACGTTGGCGGATGTCTCGATTTTCTTCTGTTTATCCCACATCACACCCCAGTCGCCTTGCACGATCTCGACCTCGAGGCCGGCCTTCTTGGCGTTGGCCTGGAAGAGCAGCGCCACGTTCTTCAGCACGTCGACGCCACCGTAGGCGACCCAGGTGATCTTGCGCTGCTCGGGCGGCACGCCGGATTCCTCGATCAGCTGCTTGGCCTTCTCGATGTCGAAGCGCGGAATGTCGAGCTCCTTGGCGCCCGGCATGGCCATGGGGGTCCCGCTCTTGGGCACCGAGGCGAGACCCGCATAGATCTGCGACGTGATCGTGTCGTAGTCGATGAGGTGTTGGATCGCCTTGCGGATCTTGAGATTATCGGTCGGCGGTTTCTTGGTGTTGATCGGACCCTGCAGATACTGCCAGGAATCGACGACCGCGACTTTCAGCGCCGGGTCTTTCTTCAAGGTCTCGACCATGTCGAAGGGGATGGTCGCGAAGCCGAGATCGGCCTCACCCGAACGCAGCATCTGCAGCTGTGTCGAAACCTCGCTCACGATGCGGACGATGATGCGATCGGCCTCGCCACCAGTCCAGCCGCCCCAGTAGTCCTTGTTGCGCTCGAGCACGATCTGCTGGTTGGGCACCCACTGCACGAGCTTGTAGGGACCGGTGCCGTCGGCGAGGCCCTTCTGGATGGCTTCGGAGCCCTTGGCGATGAGTGAGGGCGAGGTCAGCATGCAGGCGTAGGAGCCAGACGAGATCAGATCGATCGGGAGTGCCTCCTTCGTCGTGATCGTCAGCGTCCAGTCGTCGACCGCCTCGACCGTCGCGCCGCCCCAGAGATAGTGCGCGCCGCCACCGGTCTTGATGTAGTGCGAGAGAACCGTCGCGATCGCCTTTGCGTTCAAGTCCTCGCCGCTGTGGTACTTGACGCCCTGGCGGATCTTGTAGGTCCACTTCAGTCCGTCAGCGCTCACACTCCACTCGGTCGCCAGCGCCGGCTCGAGCTTGCCGGCCGCGGTGTTGTAGCGCAGCAGGCCGTCATAGATGTTGTTCATGACGTAGGATTCGTGACCGTAGGTCAGCGCCGTGTCCCAATCCTTCACGTCGATGCCGTCGATGACAGTGATAGTCGACGCATCGGCCAGCGCCTGCGGCGCCGGCAGCGCGAGTGCGCTCCATGCCCCGATCAGTGCGGCAGCCGTCCACCTCGAAACTCGAAACATCCTTGGCTCCTTCCTCCCGCAGCGGCCGCGTTCGCGTGCCGCCTCGCCTCGATGAGGCGATTGTTGCGTATCGGCAATCCGTTCAGGTCCGCCGTGGGACGAAGGGAGCTATGCCCGCGGCGAATTGCGTCCAGGACCACCAATCGCTAGCCTATGACAACACGACCCCACTTACCAGTGGCCAGGGTTGGCCGGCATCGGCTGCTTTCGTGCAGGGGACCATCGCTCACATGCCCAGCCAGACACCGTTGTCGCCTCAGTCGGAGTGGCTGCGTCCGCTGCTCGAGCCGCGCTCGATCGCGATCGTGGGGGCCTCGGACCGCGTGGGCTCGATCGGCCGCACGACACTCGCGCAAACGCTGGCGGGAAGCCGCAACGTGCCGATCTATCCGGTCAATCCGAGGCAGACGGAGCTGCTCGGTCAGACCTGCTATCCCTCGCTCGCCGAGCTGCCTGAGCCCGCCGATCTGGTGATCTTCGCGGTCGCCAATCAGATGATCGAGGAGCAGGTCGATCTGGCGATACGCACGGGCTGCAAGGCAGGTGTGATTTTTGCGAGCTGCTATCTCGAGGGTGATCACGAGCCGCTGCTGACCGAGCGCGTCCGGACGCGCATGAAAGCCGCACGCTTTCCGCTCTGCGGCGCCAATTGCATGGGCTTCTTCAATCCGGGCCACGGCGTGAACGCCTCCTGGTACGAGCCCGGCAAGCTCGAGGCCGGCCCGATCGGCCTCATCTCCCATTCGGGCACGCTCTTCATCACGCTCTCCGCCAACGACCCCCGCTACACCTACAGCCTGATCGTCTCCCCGGGCCAGGAGCTGGTCGTCACCGCCGCCGACTACATGCACTACATGCTCGATGCCGGGCAGACGCGGGTGATGGCCCTGATCCTGGAAACCGTGCGCGACCCCGCGGGCTTCGTCTCGGCGCTCGAGAAGGCGCAGGCGATGGACGTGCCGGTCGTCGCGATCAAGGTCGGCCGCACCGAGACGAGCGCCCGCCTCGCCAAGAGCCATTCGGGTGCGATCACCGGCAACGATGCGGCCTACGAGGCGCTGTTCGAGCGGCACGGCGTGATGCGCGCCCACAACGTGGACGAGATGATAGCCGCCGCCGCCGTCCTCGCCATGCCCAAGCGCGCCAAGCAGGGTGGCGTCGCGGCCGTGCTCGATTCGGGCGGCGCACGCGGTCTGTTCCTGGATCTCGCGAGCGACATCGGCGTGCCTATCGCCCAGATCAACAAGGCGACCGAGCAGAAGCTGAAGGATACGCTCGAGTACGGCCTCGAGCCGGTCAATCCGGTCGACGCCTGGGGCACCGGCAACGACTTCGAGCGGCGTTTCCGCGATTGCCTGCAGGCCGTGACCGACGACCCAGACGCCGGCTTCGGCATCTTCCTTTCCGACGTAACCAACGACACCGATGCCCTGTGCGGCGCGATCGCCCAGGTCACGCTCGACGTGGCCGCACGAACCGAGAAGCCGGTGATCATGGCGACCCACTGGGGCCAGATGCATGGGCGGCGCTATCCGATCGAGCTGACGAGGAAGGGCGCGCCTTACCTGGACGGCACGCAGAACGTGCTGCTCGCGGTCAAGCACGCCTTCGCCTATCGCGATTTCCGCGCCCTGCCGAAACTCGCGCCGCCGAGGAAGCCCGCCGCCGAGGTCATCGCGCGCTGGCGCGAGCGGCTGGGCGATGGCCGCGAGCTGGTGGAGGCCGAAGGGCTCGCCCTGCTCGCCGACTTCGGCATCGCCGTGCCGGCCTCGGCGACCGTCGGCTCGGAGGCCGAGCTCACCAAGGCGTTGCAGACGATCCCCGGCCCCGTTGCCTTGAAGACGGCGATGCCCGGCATCCACCACAAGAGTGACGTGGATGGTGTGCGCCTCAACCTCAAGTCGCGCGAGGAGGCCCTCGCCGCCTATCGCGATCTCGCCGATCGGCTCGGACCGCAGGTGCTGGTCGCCGAGATGGCCAAGCCCGGCGTCGAGCTGGCGCTCGGCCTGGTGCACGACGCGCAGTTCGGCCCGATCATGATCGTGGGCGCCGGCGGCACCATGATCGAGGTGCTGAAGGACCGACGCGTCGCACTCCCGCCGCTCGACTCGCTGCGCGCGGGCAAGCTGCTCGACCGGCTGAAGCTGCGCTCGCTGCTCGACGAGCACCGCAAGCGCCCGGCAGCAGACATGGGCAAGCTCGCCGACACGATCGCCCGCTTCTCGGTGCTGGCGGCGAGCCTCGGCGATCTGATCGAGGAGCTGGATGTGAACCCGCTGATCGCCGGAGCCAGTGGCGCCGTCGCCGTCGACGCACTGGTGTTGCCGAAGCAGCGCGGTTGAAAGAGGAGCCGACCAGATGGAAGCCTTCGATACGCCCGATGATCGCCGCTTCCGCCTGGAGGCGAGGGAGTTCTTCCGCGCCAATCTGCCCGAAGCCATCCGCCGCGCCATGTTGACCGGGCTCGGCATCGACCGCAAAACCCACGACCAATGGAACATGGTCCTGCATGCGCGCGGCTGGGCCGCACCCAACTGGCCCAAGGAGCATGGCGGCACGGGCTGGAACTTGAAGCAACAATACATCTTCGACCAGGAACGCTCGGCCGCCTGGGCGCCATCGCCGCTGATCTTCAACATCGACATGGTCGGACCTATGTTCATCCGCTACGGCACGCCCGAGCAGAAGGCGCGCTATCTGCCGCGCATGCTCGACGGCCGTGACCACTGGTGCCAGGGCTTCTCCGAGCCGGGCTCGGGCTCAGACCTCGCCTCCCTCAAGTGCAAGGCGGTCGAGCAGGGCGACCGCTGGGTGATCAACGGCTCGAAGATCTGGCAGACGGTCGTCTATGACGCCGAGATGATGTTCGGGCTGTTCCGCACGGATTCCTCCGGCAAGAAGCAGCAGGGTATCAGCGTTTTCATCCTGCCGATGGATTCGAAGGGCCTGTCGCTGCGCCCGATCGTGCTGCTCGACGGCATCGAGCGCGTCGCCCAGTGCACGTTCGAGGACGTGGAGATCCCGGCCGAGAACCTGATCGGCGAGGCAGGCCAGGGCTGGGGAATGGCCAAGTACCTGCTGACGCTCGAGCGGCTCGGCATCGCCGAGGTCGCGCCGTCGCGCACTTGCCTGCAGCGGTTGAAGGAGCTGGCCAAGGCCGAGGTGCGCGGCAACGAGCCGCTCTACAGCGACCCGACGCTGCTCGGCGACATTGCCGCGGTCGAAGCCGACCTCGATGCGCTGGAGGCGACCGAGTACCGCTTCCTGTTCGATCCCCAGTCGAACGGCGAGCTCGGCCCGGAATCCTCGATCCTGAAGACGGGCGGAACGCTCGTGCGCCAGCGCCTGACCGAGCTGACGATGCGGGTCGCGGGTCCGTTCGCGCAAGGCACGGGTCTGGACCTGCCCGCCGCATCGGCCGACGATCCGGCGCGCGCCTACGCGTCCTGGGCGACGCGGCACTATCTCAACTACCGCAAGATCTCGATCTACGGCGGCTCGAACGAGATCCAGCGCAACATCGTGGCCAAGGCCGTGCTCGGCTTGTGAGGGTTCGACAATGCCGCAGACTTACTTTCTAGGCGACGACGAGCGGCTGTTCCGCGACAGCCTGACGAAGCTGATGTCCGAGAGCTGGCCGGACTCGGAGCGGCGCAAGCACGCGGCGAGCGATCCGGGCTACAGCAGAGCCGTCTGGCAGAGCCTTGCGAGCCAAGGCGCGCTCGGCGCCTTCCTGCCCGAAAGTGCGGGCGGCTCCGGCGGCAGCGGGCTCACGCTGATGGTCGCGATGGAGGCCTTCGGGAAAGCCTGTTTCGCGAGCCCCTATCTCTGGACGGTCGCGGCGGCGTCACCCTTGCTGGCAGCAGCCGGAAAGCCGGGAGCCGCGCTGCTCGAAGGGATCGCCCTGGGCAGCACGGTGGTGACGGTCGCATTCGGCGAGCCGCGCTCGCGCTACGACCTCAACCACGTGGAGACCCGGGCCGAGCGCAAGGGCAAGGGCTACGTTCTGACCGGACGCAAGTCGGGCGTGCCGTTCGCCGCCGGCGCGACCACGATCGTCGTGCCCGCCCGCGTCTCGGGCGAGGTCCGCGACCGAGCCGGCATCGCGCTGTTTCTGATCGAGCCGGCCGCCAAGGGCGTGACGCTCGCCTCCTACCGGACGGCCGACGGCAATCGGGCGGCCGACATCACGTTGGCAGGCGTCGAGGCGAGTGCCGACCGGGTGATCGGCGAGCCGGGCGCAGGTTATGCGGCTCTCGAGCGCGCAGCCGACCTCGCGATCCTGGCCCAGTCGGCCGAGGCCGTCGGTCACATGCGCGCGCTGCTCGATGCAACCGTTGCCTACGCCAAAACCCGCCAGCAGTTCGGCGCGACGCTCGGCTCGTTCCAGGCGCTGCAGCACCGCATGGTCGACATGTTTGCGGCGACCGAGACGGCAACCTCGCGGGTGCAAGCGGCGCTGGCGCGAGTCGCCGGACCCGGCAGTGCGCTCGATCCGCGCGAAGCCGTGCTGACCAAGCTCGCCGTCGACAAATCGGCGCGCCTCGTCGGCCAGGAGGCGGTGCAGCTGCATGGCGGCATGGGCATGACCGACGACCTCGTCGTCGGCCACCATTTCAAGCGCTTGACGATGATGTCGCTGACGCTCGCCGATCAGGGCAAGCTGATGGAGCGCTACGAGGACCTCGAGGAAGGAAGAACGCCATGAGCACCGAGCTGTCGAAGACCGTATCGCTCGAGCAGCGGGGCGACATCGCACTGCTTTGGACCGACAACCCGCCCGTCAACGCGATCAGCCGCTCGGTCATCAAGGGGCTCTACGCCGGCATCGAGGCGATCGAGAAGGATGCCGGCATCAAGGCCGCCATCATCATCTGCCGTGGCTCGTCCTTCTTCGCGGGTGCCGACATCACCGAGTTCGGCACCAAGGAGGACTTCCCCGGCTGGATGGATGCCGACCGCAGAATCGATCTCTGCGCCAAGCCCATCATCGCCGCGATCCACACGCGCGCGTTCGGCGGCGGCTTCGAGATCGCGCTCGCCTCGCACTATCGGATCGCCGAGAGGACGGCCCAGTTTGCCTTCCCGGAGGTCGGGCTCGGCATCATTCCGGGCGCGGGCGGCACTCAGCGCTTTCCCCGTATCGCAGGCTTCCCCGCCGCCCTCGACATCATCCCGAGTGGCCGCGTGATCGGGGCGGAGGAAGCGCTGAAGCTCGGCGCCGTCGATAAGCTGGTCGAGCCCGGCAAGATCGAGGCGGAGGCCATCGCCTTCGCGAAGGACATCGTGGCCAAGGGCGTCAGGGGCGATACCCTGCCACGAGCCCGCAACCGTGAGGACCACGTCGTTACCGCAAGGAGGTCGCCCGAGATCTTCGCCAAGGCCCGCGAGGCGACCGCCAAGCGCTTCCGCGGCTTCAAAGGCCGCCTCGTCTCGATCGACATCATCGAGAACGCTCTGAAGCTGCCCTTCGACGAGGCGGTCCGGGCCGAGGTCAGCAGCTCCGAGGCGCTGGTCCACACGCCCGAGCACCGCGCACTCGGGGGCCTGTTCTTCGCCGAGCGCGAGGCCCGCCGCGTGCCCGACCTGCCGAAGGGAACACCGACGCGCAAGGTCGAGACCGTCGCCGTGATCGGCGGCGGCACCATGGGCCGCGGCATCACGCTCGCCTTCGCCGATCGCGGCATTCCGGTGCGGCTGATCGAGGTCAGCCAGGATGCGCTCGACAAGGCGCTCGGCTACTGCCGCAGCGAGATCGAGGCGCAGGTGAAGAAAGGTCGCATCCCGGAGGCCGAGGCGCAAGCCCGCATCGGCCGCATCGAGGGCGCCGTCGGCGTGGCGGGTGCCGCCGGCCGCGATCTCGTCATCGAGGCCGTGTTCGAGGACATGGGCCTCAAGAAAAAGATCTTCGCCGAGCTCGACCGGGTGATGCAGCCGGGTGCGATCCTCGCCTCCAACACGTCGAACCTCGACGTCAACGAAATCGCCTCGGCGACCAGGCGGCCCGGCGACGTGATCGGAATGCACTTCTTCTCGCCCGCCAACATCATGAAGCTGTTCGAGATCGTGCGCGGCGAAAAGACCTCGCCCGAGGTGCTGGCGACCGCCCTCGAGGTCTCCAAGGCAATCGGCAAGCAGCCTGTCGTCGCCCGCGTCTGCGACGGCTTCATCGCCAACCGGGCGTTCGACAACTACTGGCGCGAGGCCGAGTTCCTGGTCGAGGAAGGCGCCTCGCCCTACGAGATCGACCGGGTGCTCTACGAGTTCGGCATGCCGATGGGGCCGTTTGCCGTCGCCGATCTGGTCGGCCTCGATCTGGGCCAGTACATCAGGAAGAACTCGCGTCCCAAGCTGCCGCAGGGCGCCCGCATCTGCTATCTGGAGGATGCGGTCGTCGCCAAGGGCCGCAACGGGCAGAAGAACGGCAAGGGCTGGTATGACTACGGCGCGAGCGCCCGCTCCGGCACACCCGACCCAGAGGTCGAGGCCGTGATCGCCGCCTACCGCAAGGAGAAGGGAATCAAGCCCCGCACCATCTCCGCCGATGAGATCATCGAGCGAGGGATCTATTCCGTCATCAATGAAGGGGCCAAGGAGCTCGAGGAAGGCATCGCCATCCGCGCCTCCGACATCGACGTCGCCTCGGTCTACGGCATGGGCTTCCCGAGCTGGCGGGGCGGGCCGATGCGCTATGCCGACGAGGTCGGCCTGAGGACGGTTGCCAAGTCCGTCGAGCACTTCCGCGAAACGCAGGGCTACTGGTGGCAGCCATCCAAGCTGCTGCTCGATCTCGCGAAGAAGGACGGGAAGTTTTGTGAGTAGTGAATAGGGAGTAGCGAATGGCGAATAGGGAAAGAAACTCCATTCGCTACTCGCTACTCGCAATTCGCTATTCGCTCGTTCGTCACAAACTCACACCCGAGGACCCTCGCCATGGACATCGCCATCGTCTCGACCGCCCGCACGCCGATCGGCAAGGCCTATCGCGGCGCCTTCAACAAGACCCACGGCGCGACGCTCGCCGGTCACGCGGTCGAGCATGCGGTCAAACGCGCCGAGGTCGATCCCAAGGAGATCGACGACTGCATCATGGGCTGCTCGATGCCGGAGGGCGCGACCGGCTACAACGTCGCGCGCCTCGCGGCATTGAGGGCCGGGCTTCCGGTCACGGTCGCGGGCACTACCATTGACCGCCAGTGCTCGTCGGGTCTGCAGGCGATCGCGGCGGCCGCCTATCGGGTGATGCACGAGGGCGCCAGGGTGATGGTCGCGGGCGGCGTCGAGAGCATCAGCCTCGTCCAGCCGACCGACCACGATCCGATCGTCAAGGAGGAATGGTTGACCGAGCACAAGCCGGCGATCTGGATGAGCATGATCGACACCGCCGAGACCGTCGCCAAACGCTACGGCGTCAATCGCGACCGCCAGGACGAGTTCGCCGCCGAAAGCCAGCGCCGGACGGCCGCCGCCCAGCAGCGCCGGGCATTCGATGACGAGATCGTCGCCATGACCGCCGTCAAGGAGAATGTCGACCGCAAGACTGGCGCCAAGTCGAGCGAGACGGTGACGCTCTCGACCGACGAGGGTCCGCGCGCCGAGACGACGCTCGAGAAGCTGCAGTCGCTGAAGGCGGTGCTGGGCGAGGGCGGCCTGATCACGGCCGGCAATGCCTGCCAGCTCTCGGACGGGGCGTCGGCCTGCGTGTTGATGGACCTGAAGGAAGCCGACAAGCGCAAGCTGAAGCCGCTCGGCATCTTCCGTGGATTTGCGGTTGCCGGCTGCGAGCCGGACGAGATGGGGATCGGCCCCGTCTTCGCCGTGCCGAAGCTGCTGAAGCACCATGGGCTGAAAGTGTCCGACATCGACCTGTGGGAGCTGAACGAGGCCTTCGCCGTGCAGGTGCTCTACTGCCGCGACAAGCTCGGCATCCCGGCTGATCGCCTCAACGTCAATGGCGGCGCAATCGCCGTCGGCCACCCCTACGGCATGACGGGCGCACGCCTCACCGGCCATGTGCTGATCGAGGGCCGGCGCCGCAAGGCGAAGTACGGTGTCGTCACCATGTGCGTCGGCGGCGGCATGGGGGCGGCCGGCCTGTTCGAGATCGTGCACTGATGCGCGTGGAAGACAGCGTCACGCCCGCCGACGGGATCCGGCTCGAACGGCGAGGGAAGATCCTGATCGTGACGATGGATCGCCCCAAGGCGAACGCGATCAACAACGCCATGAGCCGGGCGATGTACCGGGTTTTCGACGAGTTCCAGAAGGACCGGGAGCTGGTCGTCGCCATCCTCGCCAGCGCCAATCCGCGCATCTTCTCCGCCGGCTGGGACCTGAAGGAGGTCGCGGACGGCGACTGGACGCCCGAGGACGACTTCGATCCCGAGAAGGGTCCCGGTCCCGGCGGCTTTGCCGGCATCACCGAGAACTCGCAGCTCGACAAGCCGGTGATTGCGGCGGTCAACGGCGCGGCGGTCGGCGGCGGCTTCGAGATGGCGCTCGCCTGCGACCTGATCGTCGCGGGCGACGATGTGTTCTTCCAATTGCCCGAGCTGATGCGTGGCTTCCTGCCGGAGGTGGGCGGGGTGCAGCGCCTGCCGAAACTGATCCCGCCGATGGCAGCGGCCGACATGCTGTTCACGGGCCGGCGCGTGCCTGTCGAGGAGGCGAAGACATGGGGCATCATCGCGCGGATCGTCCCGCGCGAGCGGCTGCTGGCGGAAGCGATCGAGATCGCGGATGGGATCGCTAAAGGTGCCCCACTCGCGATCCGCGCGCTGAAATCGGTGTTGCGTCGCAACGCCGCGCTGACCGTAGAGGAGTGCTTCGCACGCTCCGGACCCGGCCGCGGCGGCATCCCGGTCTACGAGCAGATGCTGGCATCGGAGGACTTCCTCGAGGGCCCCCGTGCCTTTGCCGAGAAGCGCGAGCCCCGCTGGAAGGGTCGCTGACAAAGGAGTTGGGCTCATGTCGAAGGTCGTTCTGATCACCGGCGCCAGCCGCGGCATCGGCCGTGACGCGGCGCTGCTCGCCGCCGAGCGCGGCTACACGGTCGCCGTCAACTACGTGTCGAACGAGGGCAAGGCCGAGGAGGTCGCGGCCGAGATCGCGGCCAAGGGCGGCAAGGCCGTCCTGTTCCAGGCCGATATCGCCAGGCGCGACGAGGTCGAGCGCATGTTCGCCGAGATCGACCAGCGCCTCGGCGGGCTCGATGCGCTCGTCAACAATGCGGGCGTCGGCTTGACGCAAGGCCGCCTCGACGAGACCAGGCCCGAGCACATGGTCGCCACCTTCGAGGTCAACGTGTTCGGCCTCTTCTATTGCCTGCAGGCCGCCGTCCGCCGCATGTCGACCCGCCACGGCGGCAAGGGCGGCGCGATCGTCAACGTCTCCTCGGCCGCAGCGAGGAACGGCGGCGTCGGCGCCTTCATCGACTATGCGGGCTCCAAGGCCGCCGTCGACATCATCACGATCGGCCTCGCCAAGGAGGTGGGTGGCGAGGGCATCCGCGTCAACGCCGTCCGGCCTGGCGTCACCGAGACCGACATGATCCAGCACGCCCGCGAGCAGGATCCCGGCTGGCTCGCCCAGGTGGTCCGAACCATGCCGATGGGGCGGATCGGGCAACCCCGCGAGATCAGCCACTGCATCCTGTGGCTCCTCTCGGACGAAGCCTCCTACGTGACCGGCACCATCATCGACGCGTCGGGTGGGCGGGCGACGCCCTGAGCGGCGGATCGTGCCTCTCCGGCAGCCGGCCCGCTCTCCAGCGGGCAGGAAGCAGGCATGCAGGCTGCACCCTCGCTCCCATTCCCGTCCGCCGCTATGAGCTTGCCCACCCCACCTGAGCGACCACCATCGAGGAGCCTAGCCGCATGTCGAAAGATCCGCGCTTCCAGCCGGTCGATGCCACCGTCACACCGCGTTTTTCGGGCGTCGCGACGTTCATGCGCACCCAGCGCCACGACATCGCGACCGGCATCGACATCGCGCTCGTCGGCGTCCCCTTCGACCTCGGCGTCAACTACCGCACGGGCGCCCGGCAGGCGCCCGCCGCCGTGCGCGAGGCTTCCCGGCTCATCCGGCGGGTGCATCAGACCAGCGGCATTGCGCCCTACGACATCTGCAATGTCGCCGATGTGGGCGACGCGCCGGTCAATCCGATCGACCTCGATCGCTCGCTGAAACTGATCGAAGGGTTTTTCTGGAAGGTGCATTCGGTCGGCGCCATCCCGATCGCGATCGGGGGCGATCACACCGTGCCGTTGCCGATCCTGCGTGCGATCGCCAAGGACGCTCCGGTCGGCATCGTGCAGATCGACAGCCACGCCGACACTCTCGATACCCTCGCCGACACCAAGGTCAACCATGCGACCACATTCCGTCGCGGCGTCGAGGAAGGGCTGATCGACCCCAAGCGCACGATCCAGATCGGACTGCGCGGCAGCCGGTTCTCGCCCGACGATATCAAGTGGGGTGAGGAGCAGGGCTTTACCTGCATCACCATCGACAAGTACGAGGAGATGGGGCGCGCCGCCGTGCTGAAGGAGATCGACCGGGTAACGGGCAAGGGTGCGACCTACATCACGATCGACATCGACGGCATCGACCCGGCCTGGGCGCCCGGCACCGGCGTGCCGGAGATCGGCGGTCTCACGCCGCGCGATGCCCAGGTCATCATCCGCTCGCTGCAAGGCAAGCACCTGGTCGGCGGCGACATCTGCGAGGTGGCGCCGCAATTCGACCCGACCGGCATCACTTCGGTCGTTGCAGCGAACCTGATGTGGGAGATGCTGTGCGTGATCGCCGACAGCAAGGCCAGGCGCAAGGGCGAGGGGGCGCGGAAGGCGGCGAGAAAGTAGAATTGGTCGTGAAATCGTGAGATCGCCAATTCGCCAGACCGTGAATCGATCCGATTGGCGACTTGGCGACTTCCCGGCTTGGCAACACGCTCAGCCGAACACGAAGTCGGCCGCCGTCAGCGCGGATGCCTTGATGCCGGAGAGCGTGATCTGGTCGCCGTCGTAGCTGACGATGGCGCCAGCTGCGCTCGCGGTGATGGCGAGGTCGGAGACGTGGTCGAGGCCCGCGACGCCAACGAATACCATTTTGTCCTTGCCGCGGGTGAAATCCTGGATCAGGTCGGCGCCCCAATCGGTGCCGAACACGAAGCTGTCGTTGCTGGTGCCGCCGTTCAAGGTGTCGTTGCCGGCGCCGCCCGCGAGCGTGTCGTTGCCGCCGGCGCCCAACAGCCGGTCGGCACCAGCCGCACCTTCGAGACAATTGACCGAGCCGTTGCCGGTCATCTGGTCGCCGAAGGCCGTGCCGGTCACGCGCTCGATCTTCACCAGATCGGCAATGGCGGCTCCGCCCGCCGTCACCTCGAAGCCGGTCGATGCCAGGTTCACGACGATCGCTTGCCGAAATCCTGCGAAGGTCGCCGTGTCGGAGCCCGCACCGCCATCGAGCGTATCGAGGCCAGCGCCATAGCGCAGCAGATCGTCGCCGGTGTTGCCGAGCAGGCTGTCGTCGCCGAGCCCACCATCGAGCGTGTCATTGCCCGAGTTGCCCGCCAGGCGGTCATGGCCGGCATTGCCGAGCACGAGATCGTTGCCCTTGCCGGCCGAGATCGAGTCACGTCCCTCGCTGCCCGAGATGACGTCGTCGCCCGCCGTCACGACGTAGCTGTAGAGGGTGACGCCGGCAGGTACCGGCGGAGCGGCGAGCGATACGCCATCGACGACGACGCCGGATGTCGCGATGTAGCGATCGTTGATGGCGTCGGTATCACCGAACGTCTGCAGATAGCCGTTGGCGCTGATCTCTGGCCGCACGGTGACGACCGCTGTGTTGTTGCCAGCGATCGCATTGCCAGCGAGGACGACACCGGCGACGCCCTCCAGGATCACGCCTTCGCGCGCATTGCCGCTGATCGCGACACCGGCGATCGTCACGTCGCTCGCCTGGCGCACCTCGATGCCGGCGCGGCCATTGCCCGTCAGGCTACCGCCGGTGACGGACACATGCGAGGTCCATTCGCGGATCTCGTTGTCGCCGGTCTGGATGACGAGGCCAGAGCCGGCGTTGCCATGGGCGACATTGCCGGTCAGCGCTACGTTCTGCGAGCCGGTCACGATGTTGAAGCCGTGGCGGCCGTTGTCATAGGAAAGGTTGTTGGCGAGCGTGACGTCGGTCGAGCCGTCGATCGTAAAACCGTCGACGCCATTGCCGTGGGCGACGCTGTCGGTGATCGAGAGGCCGACCGTGCCTTCATGCGGATCGAAGCCGTAGCCGGACACATCCCTGATCTCGACGCGGGCCAGTGCGATGTCGGTGTCGACCTCGCCAGAGTCGGGCTTGGGGCCGCTGTAGAAACCATAGACGTCCGCGCCCGTGTTGGCCTTGTTGCCGTCGATGGTGAGGTCGCGGACGACGACGTGCTCGGTCGTCTTGACGCTGCCGTCGGCGAGGGTCTGGCCGGAATCCGTGCGGATGATGCCGGTGACGGCGCCCGAGCCGTCGGCGAGGCGGAGCACAGTCGCGCCGATGCCCGCCCCCTCGAGCGTCGTGTTGGAGCCGACCCGGAGCGCGCCATCCGACGCCGTGCCGGTGCCGACGACCGAGAATGTACCAGCGGACAGCGTGACGGTGCCGCCGCCATGGCTGGCGACGAGGTCGAGCGCCGACTGGATCGCAGCGGTCTGTCCGGTGGCGGGCGCGACTGAAACGATGAGGATCGACGCTACTCTTCAAGCGAAAGCAAATGTGACAGACAGCATGGCGAGCGCCTTCGATTGGATCCTGGTCGCCTCCAGCATTGCAAAGACCATGCAAACAATTTCTTACCTCGATTGCGCGAATGCCGAGCATTCCGAGTTGACAGACGGATTGCACCAATCAACCCTAACGAGTTGTTGCTGGCATTCGAGACCTGTAGCCTTCCTGATTCCGCACCAGAGTGCAGCAAGCGCATGGCGGATTCGCCCAGCTGACCATTGCCTCGCCTCTCCGGCACTCCTAGGGTCGTCGGCAAGCGTTTGAGAACAATCCTCAGGGAGCTCGCGATGGCCAGCGCATCCAACAAGCCGAAGATGAAGCCGAACACCGACCTCGCGAGCGCATCGGCCGAGGCGGAAGCCCGCTATGTGGGGGCCAACCCCAAGAGCCAGGCACGTGCCGAGGCCGCCACCCGCTCGATGCCGGGAGGCAATACCCGCACGGTGCTGCACTATTCCCCGTTCCCGCTCGCGCTGGCCGGCGGCGAAGGCTGCCACGTCACCGACATCGACGGGCATCGCTATGCCGACTTCCTCGGCGAGTACACGGCCGGCCTCTATGGCCACTCGAACCCCAAGCTCGCGGCCGCCATCAAGGGCGCGGTCGATGCGGGCGTCACGCTGGGCGGGCCGAACAACCATGAGGCCGAGTTGGCCGCGCTGATGTGCGCGCGCTTTCCCTCGCTCGACCTCGTCCGCTTCTGCAATTCGGGCACCGAAGGCAATCTCTTCTGCATGTCGGCGGCGCGCATGCACACCGGCCGCGACAAGATCCTCGTCTTCAACGGCGCCTATCACGGCGGCGTCTTCTATTTCGGCAAGGTGAAGCCGCCGATCAATGCGCCGTTCCCGTGGCTGATCTCGCGCTACAACGACATCGAAGGCACGCTGAAGCTGATCGGTGAGCACGCCAAGGACCTGGCGGCGGTCGTGGTCGAGCCGATGATGGGCGGCGGCGGCGGCATCGCGGCCAGCAAGGAGTTCCTGCAGGCGTTGCGGCAGGCGGCGACCAAGCACGGCTTCGTGCTGATCTTCGACGAGGTGATGACCTCGCGTCTCGCCGCCGGTGGACTGCAGGGCAAGCACGGCGTGATCCCGGACATGACGGCCTTTGGCAAATACCTCGGCGGTGGCATGACGTTCGGCGCCTTCGGGGGCAAGCGCGAGATCATGCGCCGCTTCGACCCCTTTGCTCCCGACGCGGTCTCCCACGCCGGCACCTTCAACAATAACGTGCTGTCGATGGCAGCAGGCGTCGTCGGCCTGCGCGACATCTTCACCCCGGCCGTCGCCGACAAGCTGAATGCGTCCGGCGACCGCCTGAAGGAGCGCGTGAATGCGCTCGGCGTGAAGCACGGCCTGCCGCTGCGGATGCATGGCGTCGGCTCGATCCTCAACATCCACTTCACCGACGGCAAGATCACCTGCCCGGAGGATTGGTGGCCGACGAC
This sequence comes from Hyphomicrobiaceae bacterium, assembly GCA_031431235.1. Lineage (GTDB taxonomy): Bacteria > Pseudomonadota > Alphaproteobacteria > Rhizobiales > Hyphomicrobiaceae > JANNSW01. Next base: position 22,912 of record JANPDA010000473.1, on the reverse strand, counting down.
GACAGCGGCCGAGAAACGCCTCGACCATCTGCAGAAGCTCTTCCACCTCGATATGCTCGAGTCGGGCCACTACACGGCGCGCCGCGGCTTCGTCTCGCTCTGCCTGCCGATGACCGAGAAGGACCACGACGGCTTCGTCGCAGCGATCGATGAGTTCCTGACGGTCAGGGGCGGGCTGCTGGCCTAGCCTATGCTCGTCCACCATGAGCTCCATCCATCATCGCGGGGCGCCGGCCATGAAACCCCATTCCATCCCGTCCACTGGCGGTCCTATCGCCGAGGGCGGCAAGGCCATCTACGGCGCGCCGCTCGGCATCCTGATGCTCGAGGCAAGGTTCCCGCGCATCCCCGGCGATATGGGAAATGCCGGCACCTGGCCGTTCCCGGTGCTCTATCGGGTGGTGAGCGGAGCCAGCCCCGAGAGAGTGGTGCTGAACGGCGCCGCAGGCCTGCTGCCTGATTTCATCGCAGCGGCCCAGGACCTCGTTCGGCTCGGCGCCGAGGCGATCACCACCAATTGCGGCTTCCTCTCCCTGTTCCAGCAAGAGATCGCAGCCGCCGTCGGCGTGCCGGTCGCTACCTCTTCGCTCATGCAGGTGCCGTGGGTTCAGGCAACGCTGCCACCCGGCAAGCGCGTCGGCCTCGTCTCCGTTTGTAGCTCGGCTCTGACGCCCGCTCATCTGGAGGCTGCCGGAGCCCCGCTCGATACCCCGGTCGCGGGCACCGAGCATGGCCGCGAATTCTTCCGTGTCTTGATCAAGGCGGAGAAGCTCGACATGGATGTGGGCCTTGCGGAGCACGATGTAGTCGAGGCCGGCAGGGCTCTCGTCGCTGCCAACCCGGATGTCGGTGCAATCGTGCTCGAATGCACCAACATGCCGCCCTATGCGGCAGCGCTGCAGGCCGTTGTCGGGCTGCCGGTCTACGACATCTATTCGATGATCACCTGGTTCCACGCAGGCCTGCGCCCGCGGTCCTTCGGCTGAGCGCCGAGGCACGGCAGGTCCGTGTGGTGTCGGCTCACACTTCGATCGTCCCCTCCAGGAACATCGCCGTCGCACCGCCGAGACGGGCGATCGCGCCCCTGTCCTCGCAGGCGACCGTGCCACCGCGGGCGGAGAGCTGGCGGCCGAGGAGCTGGCGCTTGCCCAGACGCGCCGACCAGTAGGGCGTGAGGCAGCAATGGGCAACGCCCGAGACGGAGTCCTCGGGCACGCCATTCGCCGGGGCGAAGAAGCGCGAGACGAAATCGAACTCGCCTTCGCCCGGTGCCGTCACGATGACGGCGGGCAGGTCGAGCGCGGCGAGGCCCGCCATATCGGGCGCGAGCGCACGGATGTCGGCGGACGAAGGGAGCACGCAGAGATAATGCATGGCCGCGAGCACGGTGTCGGGCTTTCGGCCGAGCGCGGCGGCAAGCGCCACTGGAGGCGATGCAACCGGCTTGGGCACCAGTGCCGGCATGTCGAGGGTGAGTTGCCGGCCCGCCCCACGCGCTACCGTCAGCTCGCCGCCCAGCCCGGTGAAGCGGACGCGGCTCAGACCGGGCTCGAGCCGGTCGAGCACGAGCGCGCCCGCCGCGAGCGTCGCGTGGCCGATCAGGCCGACCTCCTTGGTCGGCGTCATCCAGCGGATGCGCCAATGCTCGCCCGCCCGGACGATGAAGGCCGTCTCCGACAGGTTCATCTCGGCTGCGATCGCCTGCATGGTGGCGTCGGGCAGCCAGGCTTCGAGCGGGCACACGGCCGCCGGATTGCCGGCGAGCGGGCGATCGGAGAAAGCGTCGATGACGTAGATGGGCAGGCGCATGGCGCAAGCTTTCCTTCTCAGCGCACCGGCTTCCACCTGGCGTCGGGTTGCAGCACCAGCTTGCCGATGAACTTCTTCGCCATGAACTCGGTCTGCGCCTCGCGGATCCTCGACAGCGGATAGGTCTGCCAGAGCAACGGCTTGATCCTGCCCTCGCCGATGTAGCCGACCAGGCGACGGAAGGCGCTGCGCGAGCCTTGCGAGGAGCCGTGAATCTGCAGGTGCTTCAGGTAGATCGTGCGCAGGTCGAGCGCGACGACGGCGCCGCCGATGGCACCCGCCGTGGTGTAGCGGCCCTCGGGCCGCAACAGGTTGATCAGGTGCTTGAACATGGGGCCGGCGACCAGATCGGCGACGACGTCGATATCCTTGCCGCCGGTTGCCTTATGAACGGCCTCGCCCAGATCGCCGTGATCGCGCGTCACCACGGCCTCGGCGCCGATCGCCTCGACCGCCGCCTCCTTGCCCGCGCCGACGACGGCATAGGGTATGGCGCCGCGTGCCCGACAGAGCTGCACGAGACCCGAGCCGACGCCACCCGAGGCACCCGTGATCAGCACCCGCTCGCCCGCCAGGACATTGGCCCGGTCGAGCATGTGCTCGCCAGTCAGGTAGGCACAGCAGAAAGTCGCGAGCTCGGCGTCGGTGATCGAGCCGGCGACCGGGTAGCAGTTCCCGGCGGGCGCGACCATGAACTCGGCGAAGCCGCCGTCGCGGCCATGGCCGTAGTAGTCGATGTCGGCGAGGTGCTCGCCGTCGCCGTTGTAGATCGAGAAATCGACGATGACCCGCTCGCCCACGCGCGCAGGAGCGACACCCGCTCCGACCGCCGCGATGCGCCCCGCCGTATCCGCTCCCTGGATGCGAGGAAACGTCAACGTGCTCTCCGCGGCCCCGCGCCGCCAGCTGGCGACTGCCTCGGGGTCGTCGTCGGTCCCATAGGCGCCCTGGCGCACCCAGATGTCGGTGTTGTTGATGCCGCAGGCCGCGACCTCGACCAGCACCTCGCCCGCTCCCGGTTTTGGGACCGCCACATCGGCGCGCACCTGAAGCTTGTCGAGGCCGCCATGCCCCGTCAGCAGCACGGCCTGCATGGTTGACGGCAGTGGCATGGTTGGCGCCCCCACTCGCTCGGTGGTCGAGGCACGACTATCAGGCTTGGAACGCGAAACGCAAGCCGCGGCTTGCGCCTTGCCAGCCCGCCTGATAGCCGGTGCCCCATGAGCGAGCGCGGACACACCGAGATCCTCGCCTCGGTTGCACCCTTGGCCAAACGCTACGACGCTTGGCTGTGCGACATCTGGGGCGTGCTGCACAATGGCGAGCGGGCATTTGCTGCCGCGCACGAGGCCTGCACCGCGTTCCGCCGGGAGGGCGGGCGCGTGGTGCTGATCACCAATGCGCCGCGGCCCTTCGCTTCGGTCGCCGCCCAGATCGGCCGGTTGGGCGTGCCGGCGTCAGCCTACGATGCGATCGTGACCTCGGGCGACGTGACGCGTGGGCTGGTGAGGGGTTTGGCGGATCGGCCGCTCTATCATCTGGGACCGCAGCGCGATCGCGCCGTGTTCGAAGGGCTGGAGGCCCGGCTCGCGCCAGCGGCCATGGCCGAAGCGGTGATCTGTACCGGCCTCATCGATGATCTGACCGAGACACCCGACGACTATGCCGAGATGCTAGCCGGCTTCCGCAAGCGGTCGCTTCCACTCGTCTGCGCCAATCCGGACCTGGTGGTCGAACGCGGCGCCAGCGTCGTCTATTGTGCCGGTGCGCTGGCGGCGGCCTATGAGCGGCTCGGTGGCGAGGTCGTCTATGCCGGCAAGCCCCATCGTCCGATCTACGAGATGGCGATAGCGGCTCTGCAGCAGGCTGGCGGTAAGCCGGTCGACCCGAGCCGCGTGCTCGCGATCGGCGACGGGCTGAAGACCGACATGGCGGGCGCAGCCGCATTTGGGATCGATGCGCTCTTCATCCCCTCGGGCGTTCACGTGGAAGCCGGACGCGGCTTGGATGCCGCGCTGATCGAGGAGCTATTCGGCAAGGCCGGTCTCGGCAGGCCCGTTGCCGCCGTGCCGCGGCTCGTCTGGTAGCTCAAGCCACCATCAACAGCGCCGAGCCGGTGAGATAGGCCCAGGAGGCGGCGGCAACGAGCCAGCCGGCGGCGAGGGCTTGATCGTTGCGTGCGATCCGGCCGCTCATGCAGGCGAGGATGAGAAGTCCCGGCCCGGCAATCGCGCGGAACAGCAGCGCGAAGGGGATCGCCGCGGCACTCGTCTCGGCTTCCATCGCAAAGGTCGGCGTCCGGCTCGCGATCACCAGATGGGTCCAGGTGGCGAACAGCGCGATCGCAAGGCCGAGGGCGAGAGTGGCAACGAGGTCGATCATGATCTGCTCTTTCTTGGTTGCGGCGGACCCTGATGGAATGAACGGCGGCTTGCATCGCTCATTCGTATTCATACGGAAATTCTCACGAATTATCAACGATTGCAGCAGGTTGCGATGACGCTTGCGTTACCGACTGCGCCACGATGGGATCGACTGTCCCGAGCCGGGGCGTCTGCTTGCCAAGCATTGACGCTACGCTGCGCCCCGTTGACGCTTTCCCGCCCCCTCCCTAACAGTCGCCACCGAGAAGAGGGAGCACCAAGGGGCTCGGCGTGCTGTTCCAGAGTCAGGTGTTCGTGCTCGCCTTCCTGCCACTGGTGCTCGCGCTCTGGTATGCGCCCTGGCGCGCAGCGGCACCGCGCGAATGGGTGCTGCTCGCGCTCTCGCTTGGGTTCTACGGCTGGTGGGATCCGCGATTCATTCCGCTGCTGCTCGGCCAGGCCGTGGGTTCCTGGCTCGTCTCGCGCGCCTATCTCGCGAGCGGCCGGCGCAGCATTCTCATCGCCGGTGTTGCGGCCAATCTGGCGGTGCTCGCCTTCTTCAAGTACGCGGCCTTCCTCGCCGGCAACCTCGTCGCACTGACCGGCATCGAGGTGGGGCTGCCCGGCATCATCCTGCCGATCGGCATCAGCTTCTTCACCTTCGAGATCGTGTCCTATCTGGTCGATCTCGGCTGGCGTGGCGCGCCGCCCTATCCCCTGCGCCGGTTCCTCATTTTCGTCGCGTTCTTTCCCCGGCTGATCGCCGGGCCGATCGTGCGGCACAACGAGATCCTGCCCCAGCTCGACCTCGATCCTCGGCGGGAAGGGCTTGCCGAACGGCTGAGCCAGGGCGCGACCCTCTTCGTCATCGGTTTCGCCAAGAAGGTGCTGCTGGCGGATCGCCTCGCCCCGATCGCGGATACGGCGTTCGCGGGGGCCGGCAAGGGCGTGCCCGATCTCGCGACGGCCTGGTCGGGCAGCCTCGCCTTCTCGCTGCAGCTCTTCCTCGATTTCTCGGCATACTCCGAGATGGCGATCGGGGTCGCGCTGATGCTGGGGCTCGCGCTGCCGGTCAATTTCGAGATGCCGTACCGGGCGGTCGACTTGCGGGATTTCTGGCGGCGCTGGCACATGACGCTGTCGCGCTACCTGCGCGACTATCTCTACATCCCGCTCGGTGGCAGCCGGGAGGGGCCGGCGCGGTTCATCTTCGCGACGATCATCACCATGGGCCTGTGCGGGCTCTGGCATGGCGCGGGCTGGACCTTCGTCGCCTGGGGGCTGCTGCACGGTGTGGGCCTGGTCGTCTGCCGGGGTTGGAGCGCGTCGGGGATCAGACTACCGATCGTGCTCTCCTGGCTCGTCACCATGCTGTTCGTCCTTGCCGGCTGGGTCTTGTTCCGGGCGCCCGACTTTGCGACCGCGCTCCGCATGCTCGAAGGGCTGGTGGGGCGCGGCGGGACGGACGGCGGCTTCGAGGGGGGCGTGCTGATCGCTGTCGCAGCGGCCGTCTCACTGATCGGCTGGAGCGGAACGACATTCGTCTACTCCCGGTTGCAGCCGAGCCCCATCCTGGCCACGCTCGTCGCAGCCCTTGCCGTCTACTGCGTGCTCGAGGTCGGCAAGGGCCAGCCGCAGACCTTCATCTATTTCCAGTTCTGAGGGACAAGGCGTGGCGCAGCAGAGCAATTGGTCGACAGCGCGGATCACCGATCCCCTGCTCGTGCCACTACGCTGGGCGATCCGCCTGCCGGACGATCCACCAGCCATGCCGCCCCTTTGGTCGAGGTACTTGCGAACGCTCGCGGGCGTATTTGGCATAACCTCGGCTCTGCTCGGCGCGCTGGTCGCCCTGGTCGATCCCTATGGCAGCGGCCTGCCGACGGCGCTATCGATCGAGCGGCCACCGATGAATGGCAACCAGCGCTTCATGTTTCCGGCGATGGTGCGCTCGGGTCAGTACGATTCCTACGTGATCGGCATGTCGTCCTCGCGCCCGCTCGATCCCATACCGCTCGCCCATATTTTCGGCGGGCGCTTCGCCCATCTCGGCATGAACGGCGCGACGCCCTGGGAGCAGCGTCTGATGGGGCTGCTCGCGGCGCGCCATTGGAAGACGAATGGCGGCACGCTCCTGTGGTCGCTCGATCGCTATTGGTGCTTCGAGGACATCGGCCCCAACGGCCATCGCGACAACCCGGCGCCGGAATGGCTCTACGACGACAACGTCTGGAACGACCTTGCCTATCTCTTCAATGGCAAAGCGGTCGATAGCGCTCTTACTCTGCTGCGCTTCCACCTCGGATACGTGCACCCGAAAACCCGCGCCGACGGTTTCCTGGTCGAGACGCCCGACGAGAAGACCTACGACCTGAAGCAGGCCCGCGAGAAATTCGCCGATGAGGGTGAGGGCGGTTGGAACGTCGCCGGACCCGAGCCGATGGCCGAGGCGCCGGCCATTTCGGGTCGCTTTCCCGCAATCGCCTGGCTCGACGAGGTGCTGACGGCACTCCCGGCTGAAACGCGCAAGCTGCTGGTGCTGATCCCGCCCCATGTCGCCAACCTGCCATCGCGCGGCAGCCAGGCGGAGGCGCGCGTCGAAGCGTGCAAGAGCGAGCTCGTGCTGATCGCGCACCGGCGTGGAGCGTTTCTCGTCGATTTCCGCGTGGCATCGGCCTTGACCACGACCGACGAGAACTTCTGGGACGGCGTGCACTTCCGCCGCCATGTCGGGCCTTGGATCATCGACGACCTGAAGACGACGGTGATCGAGGGACGGCAGGGCAAGTATTCGATCCTGCTGGCCGCACCGCAGCGATAGTCAGGCATGCGCCCTTCGCCTTGCCGCCGGCCTCCTCGGGCCGCTAAGGTTCTCCGAAGGCGCCGAGCACGGCACGAACCCCCGGAGGGACCTTCATGAACCTCGAGAACCGCGATCAGCTGGAAGCTTGGGACCGCGACCATTTCTTCCATCCCTCGACCCATCTCGCGCAGTTCGCGCGCGGCGAGGCGCCCGAGCGCATCATGGTGGGGGGCGAAGGCTCGACCATCGTCGACCGGACCGGCAAGCGCTACATCGACGGCTTCGGCGGTCTCTTCTGCGTCAATGTGGGCTACGGGCGCAAGGAGATCGCGGAGGCCATCTCCAAGCAGGCCCACCAGCTCGCCTACTACCACGCCTATGGCGGGCACGGCACGGAAGCCTCGATCACGCTCGCCAAGATGGTGATCGACCGCGCGCCCAAGGGCATGAGCCGGATCTTCTTCGGCCTCGGCGGGTCGGATGCCAACGAGACGAACGTCAAGATCGTCTGGTACTACAACAACGTGCTGGACCGGCCGCAGAAGAAGAAGATCATCTCCCGCTGGCGCGCCTTCCACGGCTCCGGGATCATCTCGGGCAGCATGACGGGGCTGCATCTCTTCCACCGTGCCTTCGACCTGCCGCGCGCGCCCATCCTGCACACCGAGGCGCCCTACTACTTCCGGCGCAAGGACGCTTCGCTCTCGGAGGAGCAGTTCTCGCAGTTCTGCGCCGACGAGCTCGAGAAGCTGATCCTCGCCGAAGGACCCGACACGGTTGCCGCCTTCATCGGCGAGCCGATGATGGGCACGGGCGGGATCGTGCCGCCGCCCAAGGGCTATTGGCAGAGGATCCAGGCCGTTCTGGCCAAGTACGACGTGCTGCTCCTGGTCGATGAGGTCGTGACGGGCTTCGGCCGGCTCGGCACCTATTTCGGCTCGGACCATTTCGGCATCAAGCCCGACCTGATGGCGATCGCCAAGGGGTTGACCTCCGCCTACATGCCGCTCTCAGGCAGCGTCGTGTCGGAGAAGATCTGGAAGGTGCTGGAAGCCGGCACCGACAAGCTCGGCGCCTTCGGCCATGGCTGGACCTACTCGGCCCATCCGATCGCGGCGGCGGCGGGCGTGGCCAACCTCGAGCTGATCGACAAGCTCGGGCTGGTCGTGAACGCAAAGGAGACGGGCGCCTACATGCTCGCCGCGCTGCGCGAGGCCCTCGGCCGCGAGCCGCTGGTAGGCGATGTGCGGGGCGATGGCATGCTGATGGCGGTCGAGCTCGCCCAGGACAAGAAGTCGAGGAAGCTGTTCGATCCCCCCTTCAAGGTCGCCCCGCGCATCACAGCGGCGATGCTGGAGAAGGGCGTCATCGCGCGGGCCATGCCCGAGGCTGATACGATCGGGTTCGCCCCGCCACTCTGCCTGACGCGCGCGGAGGCTGACACGATCGTGGCGGCAACCACTGACTCGATCCGGGAGATCGGGCGAGCCATTGCCTGACGAACGGGGCACAGCCAGCCGGACCATGACACCTGTCGGTCTTGCTCCCGTCCCCAGGCGAACTGCCGGAACGCGACCGGCTGGGCCTGCCCCACCCCCGGCTGCCGACAGCCAATCGCGCAAGAATGCGCGCGGCGCGGCGTTCCTCGTGTTTGGCGTCTTCATCTTCTCGTTCCAGGACGTGATCGTGAAATGGGTCAGCGGGGGCGCTTATCCCGTGCACGAGATCGTCTTCATCCGCAGCATCGTCGCACTGCCGATCGTGACGCTGATCGCCTGGTTCGACGTGGGCTTTGCCGGCTTCACCACGCGCCGCATCGGGTTGCAGGTGCTGCGCGCCCTGCTCGCGTTCACGTGCTTTACGACCTACTATCTCGCCATTGCCGCCATGCCGCTCGCCGAGGTGGTCGCGATCACGTTCTCCTCCCCGCTCGTGATCATCATGCTTTCCATGCTCTTCCTGAAGGAGCGGGTCGGCATCGATCGGATTCTGGCCGTGCTGGTTGGTTTCGCCGGCGTCCTCTTGATCACCCGTCCCGGCAGCAGCGTGTTCGAGCCGGCCGCCCTGATCGCCGTGCTGTCGGCGATCGCCTATGGCTTCAATGCGATGCTCGCGCGCGTGCTCGGCCCGACCGAGCAGGCCTCGATCATGTCGTTCTACTCGACCATCGTCTATCTGGGCGTGAGCGCGGGGCTCGGCCTCGTGCTCTGGCAAGGCACCCCGATCGAGAGCACGCACCCGAGCCTCGCCTTCATGTCGCGCTCCTGGGCCGTGCCGACCGCCGTGGACCTCGGGCTGATCTCGATCACCGGCGTGATCTCGGCCTTCGGTTTCTATTGCCTCGCCCAGGCCTACCGCACGGGCGAAGCGAGCGTCGTCGCCCCGTTCGAGTACACCAGCATGCTGTGGGCGACCCTGCTCGGGCTCGTGATCTTCTCCGAAGTGCCCGGTCCGATGACGATCGCAGGCATGGCCCTGATCGTGGGCGCCGGCCTGTTCGTGATCTGGCGCGATGTCAGCCGCCGCGCCGGGCCAGCTCCCACACGGCGCAGGCGCAACGCCGGGAGGCGTCCTCAATCTTCCGCTGCGCCATAGGAGTGCAGGGTAGCCCCGTGCTGGAGCAGCCAGCGGCGCGCGTCGTCGACCTCGGGATAGGTCTGGCCGAGTAACCGCCAGAAGCGGCCGCCATGGTTCATCTCCTTCAAATGCGCGACCTCGTGGGCTGCCACATAGTCGAGCACGAAGGGTGGCGCCATGATCAGGCGCCAGGAGAACGATAGCACACGCGCCGATGAGCATGACCCCCAACGGCTCGATTGGTCGCGAACGACGAGGCGGCGCGCCTTCAGGCCGAGCCGGTCGCAATGCACCGCGACCGCCATTCCGATCTCCTCGCGGGCACGACTGACCAGCCAGTCCTTCAGCCGGCGCGGCGCATGTTCCTCGTGACCGGTGACGAAGAGCTTCGGCAGATAGAGATCGAGCGGCTTGCGCCGGGACGGGCTGAGACCGGCCTCGTCGGCGTCGCGAACAGCCTTCTGGGCCGCCCGCATACCCTCGGTCCAGGCAACCCGCTGGCCCCGGCTGGGGCCGGCGAGCCGGATGATATGCTCATGACCGCGATAAGGGATGATCATGCCCTGGGCAAAGGGCACCTGATCCGGTAGCGCTTCGAGCCGCTCGTTGACCCAGTCGAGATGCTTGCCGACGAAACGTCCCGCTTCGCCCAGGCTCGCCGTGCGCGGCACCGTCACGATCACCGCGCGGCTGGTATGACTCACGCGGAGCGTCAGGCGGCGCGCCGTGGGGTGTTTGCGAACGCGAACGGGAGCCTCGACCCCCGCGACCCTGATCGAGTGCTCCGACGGGAATGCGTCCAGATCTGCCCGCGCCATCACACTCTGCCTCGCCTCTCGAAAACTGACCGACGACACCTAGTTGCCTACTGATTCGCACTAGAAAAAGGCCAATAAATGCTGCAGACGCAACTTGCGGCCATCTGACGGGCCAGCAGGCAATTCTACCGGGGACGGCACGCCCGCAGCCTGTCCAGCTGCGCGGCGGTCAACCCTCGCCATAGATGAGCCCGACCGCATGACTGCCACACGCGACCGCTCCCAGCGAAAAGACCTCCGCGGCCCTGGCGAGCGTCTGCGGCGCGGCCGCCAGCACCTCGGCGACAAGGCCGAGCGGCTTTGGTTGGACCACGGCTGCGCGCGCCCTGTCATTGGCACGGAAGAAACCGGAGAGGCGCGGCGCGATCTCGGAGCGGAAGCGCGAGCCGTTGAAGATACCGTAGTGGCCGACACCTGCCTGCACGTAGTGATTACGCTGCTCTGGACGCAGGCCCGAGCAAAGCACGTGCGCGGCCGCGCATTGCCCCAGCCCCGTGATATCGTCGTTCTCGCCCTCGACCGTCATCAACGGCACCCGCCGGATCAGCGCAGGATCGACCCGCCTGCCGCGGTGAGTCATCGTGCCGCAGGGCAGCGAATGGCGCACGAACGCAGTGTCGATCGTTTGCAGGTAGAACTCGGCCGACAAATCCATCACGGCCAGATACTCGTCGTAGAACTCGCGGTGCTTGTCGGCCGAATCGCCGTCGCCGCGCACCAGGTGGAGGAACAGATCCTTGTGCGCCGTGATGTGCCGATCGAGGTTCATGGTCATGAACCCGGTCAGCTGCAGGAAGCCCGGATAGACGTCGCGGCCACGGCCCTGATGCGGCCAGGGGACCGTGGTGATGACCGAGCGGGCGAACCAGTCGGTGCCCTTCTGCTCGGCGAGGCGATTGACCGCCGTCGGATTGATGCGTGTGTCGACCGGCCCGCCCAGCAACGTCATGCTGCGCGGCACGCTCGGCTCGCCATCCGCTTCCATCAGCGCAACTGCTGCCAGCACCGGCACCGAGGGCTGGCAAACGGCAACCACGTGCACATCGCCGGCGAACAGGCGGAACAGCTCCACCATGCTGTCGATATAGTCGTCGAGATCGAATCGACCGGCCGATTGCGGCACCGATCGTGCATCCTGCCAGTCGGTGACATAGACCTCGTGGCCCGGCAGCAGCGTCTCGACGGTACCGCGCAGCAGCGTGGCAAAATGACCCGACATCGGGGCGACCAGCAACACCCTGGGATCGGATGCCGCCCGGTCGGCGGGAACATCGCGGCGGAAGTGGAGGAGGCGGCAGAACGGCTGCTGCCAGACGACCTCCTCGGTGACGGCGACACGCTCGCCGCCGATGCCGGTCGAGGTGATGCCGAACCTCGGCTTCTGGTAGCGCCGAGTCGTTCGCTCGAACACCTCGCAGAACGCCGACGCGCTGCGCGCGGCCGGGGTCGACGAAAGCGGGTTGAACGGATTGTTGGCCATCATCCGCCAAGCACCCGCAGCCGCTCTCGCCGGGCCGAATGCCGCCCGGTTGAGCTCGAACCAGTGATAGAGCATGCAGGCTTCCCCCCGGTATTCCCAATCGAACGCCTGCCAGCCATGCACAGGTTGTCCACACCCCGTCGGCCTTACACAACCCCCTAGATTCTCATGGAGAATTTCTCCCCGAGGCTAACACTTGTCCTCCGATTCGCCAACCCACCATTCAGTGCGTCACAAATGCGCCGCGAGACCACTCGCGAGCGCCTCGGGCGGCTCCGAATGCCGGAAATGGGTGAGGTAGCGCCCCTCAGCGTCCATCAGGTAGATGAGCGAGCTGTGGTCGAAAGTGTAGGCGCCCAGCGACCCCTTGTCCTCGACCTTGCGGGCATAGACCCGATAGGCCCGCAGCACCTCGGCCACCTCGGCCGTGGTTCCGGTCAGGCCCCGAATGGAGGAATTGAAATTGGCGAGATAATCGGCCAGCACGGCGGGCGTGTCGCGCTCGGGGTCGACGGTCACGAACACCGGAGTGAGGCCAGTCGCCTTGGGGCCGAGCAGCTCGAGTGCGGCGGCAATGGTCTGCAAGCCGGCCGGACAGACGTCGGGGCAATAAGTGAAGCCGAAAAAGACCAGCATGAGGCGGCCGCGAAAATCCTTGTCGGTGACGCGTTTTCCGGTGTGGTCGGTGAGGCTGAACGGGCCGCCGATGAGTGCCGTGCCGGAGCTTTGCCCCGCCAGCCATTGGCGCACCCCGCCCGGGTCGAAGAGCACGGCAAGACCGGCGCCGAAGATGAAAGCGAGCAGGATGATGGCGAGGAGCTTGACGCGCATGACAATTCTCCCAGACGGGGCATTCCGCCCGCCCCATTGGCCTGTTGCCATAGGAGGATAGGGATTTGGAAGCGGTCGCTGTGCGGCAAATCAACTGGAAACCCCGCCACGTCACGCGCCGCGGCGGGGGTCATGGCCAACTATCACGTCCACCGGCTCAGGGCAGCAGCACGCGGTCGATCACGTGGATGACGCCGTTCGACGCGTTGACGTCGGCGGCAACCACCCTGGCGCCATTCACGCGCACTCCGAACACGCCCTTGCTCACCCGCACGGATTTGCCGTTCAGGGTGCGGATATGGGAGCGTCCGAGGCGGATGCTCTTGCTGCCGACACGCTGGCCGAGCACGTGATAGGTGAGAATTGCCCGCAGCTTGCCGCGGTTCTTCGGCTTCAGCAGATTCTCGACGGTCCCGGCCGGCAGCGCTGCGAACGCGGCATCCGTCGGGGCAAACACAGTGATGTTGCGCGTGCTCGCAAGCGTGCCGGCGAGACCTGCGGCCTTGGCAGCAGCAATCAAGGTCTTGAAGCTCCCTGCCTTGGACGCCTCCTCGACGACGTTCCCTGCATGAGCCAGTCCAGCGGACACGATCAGCCAAGCGGATACGGCCAGCGCCGCGGCCACGCGGTGCAGTGCAATCATGACGAACTCCCTCGATGATGAATGTTTGGAGGATTTTCCTCCCGATCCCGATCTCGGTACGTTCGTCAGGTTGTCGCCGGATCACGCAGCCTCGATTGGCAGGGAAGGCTGGTCGATTGGCGCCGGAGCCACTCGCCGCGGCATTGCCCGTCAATTCGCCCCTTCCAGCAGCCGTCGCGCGATGACTTGCGCCTGGATCTCGGCGGCGCCTTCGAAGATGTTGAGGATGCGGGCGTCGCACAAGACGCGGCTGATCGGGTATTCGAGCGCGAAGCCGTTGCCGCCGTGGATCTGCAGCGCATTGTCGGCGGCGGCCCAGGCGACACGGGCGGCCAATAGCTTGGCCATGCCGGCTTCCAGGTCGCAGCGGCGGCCGGCGTCCTTCTCGCGCGCGGCAAACAGCGTCAACTGGCGCGCGACCATGGTCTCCACCGCCATCGCCACGATCTTGTTCCGCACGCGGGGAAAACCGTAGATGGCGCGGCCGAACTGCTTCCTCTGGGTTGCATATCGAAGTGCGAGATCGAGCGCCGATTGGGCGACGCCGACGGCACGCGCCGCCGTCTGGATGCGAGCCGCCTCGAAGGTCTGCATCAGGTGCTTGAAGCCCTGGCCCTCGACGCCGCCGAGCAGGTTCTCGGCCGGCACCTCGAAGCCGTCGAAGGAGATCTCGAACTCCTTCATGCCGCGATAGCCGAGCACCTCGATCTCGCTGCCGCGCATGCCCTTGGCCGGGAAGGGATCGGCGTCGGTGCCGCGGGGCTTGGGCGCGAGCAGCATGGAGAGGCCCTTGTAGCCAGCCTCGGCCGGATTGGTACGCACCAGCAGCGTCATCAGGTCGGCGCGCACCGGATGCGTGATCCAGGTCTTCTGGCCCGTCACGCGGTAGACGTTGCCGTCGCGCACGGCACGGGTCCTCAAGGACGCAAGGTCGGAGCCGGTGTCGGGCTCGGTGAAGACGGCCGTCGGCAGAATTTCCCCGGATGCGATCCGTGGCAGCAGGTGCGCCTGCTGCGCCGCCGTGCCCCCGGTCAGAATGAGCTCGGCTGCGATCTCGGAGCGGGTGCCCAGCGACCCGACGCCGATATAGGCGCGCGACAGCTCCTCCGACACCACGCACATGGACTCTTTGCCGAGCCCGAGCCCGCCGTGCTCTTCCGGGATAGTCAAGCCGAACACGCCGAGCGCGCTCATTTTCCCGATCACCTCGAGCGGGATATAGGCATTGTCGAGGTGCCAGCGATGGGCGTGCGGCGCGACCTCGGCGGAGGCGAACCGGCGCATCTCGCCCTGGAAGTGGCGCAACGTGTCGTCGAGGCCGTGATCGCCGGCCGCGCCCGGCTCCGACTGCTCGGCGATTGCCTGAGCGATCCCGGCTTTCAACGCATCCGACGTGCCCGCCTCGACAAGTCCAGCAGTGGCGGCGGCGAACCGCACAACCTCCTCGGCTGGCACACCGAGTTGAGCCGGGCGGATCAGCTCGGTCTGGTTCATGGGAATGCCGCCCCAAGCTTGCGCCAGGTACTCGCCATAGGCCGCCGCCAACAGACCCCGCTCGATCAGCCCGAGCTTGCCCTCGGCCTCGAGCCGGCGCGCCCAACCCAGCATCTGGCGCAGCGCTTCGACCGTGGTCGCCAGCCAGGCGAGGCCGTGTGCCGCATGCTGGGCCGCATCGATGCCGCCGGCTGCCTCCACCCGCGCTCGCGTGCCGGCGCGGGCCGCGATCAACAGCCGCTCGGCTGCGGCAAGCGCCGGTCCGGCGTCGTCGAGAATGGTGCTGGTTGTGCTCGAAGCTCGCATGCTCGGGTCTCTCCGCTCTGCCGGCTGATTCGCCTGGAGTTTAGGCAAAGTCGTCCTCGTTGACCAACGGTTCGCCAACCCCACACCCGTCACAATCGATCGACATCGGGCCGTGCGGAATGAGGGATGTGGGTTTGGGTGTCGAATTCTGTTTAAGTGGCGACCGGACGATTTCCCGACGCGAGCGGATGGCGGCGGCAAAACCGAATGTCAGGCACCATGCGAGAGCCATTCGAGATCGGCGGCGAACGGATCGAGCCCGGCACGCGCCGGCTGGTCGAGCTGCCCGTCAGCCGGTTGTCGAACCATCTGCCGATATCGCTGTCGGTGCATGTGCTGCATGGTCGCGAGCCGGGGCCGACCCTCTTCGTCTCGGCGGCGGTGCATGGCGACGAGATCAACGGCGTCGAGATCATTCGCCGGTTGCTGCGCATCGAGGAGCTGAAGGACCTGGAAGGCACGCTGCTCTGCATCCCGGTCGTCAACGCATTCGGGTTCATCGCGCGATCGCGCTATCTGCCCGACCGCCGCGACCTCAACCGCGCCTTTCCCGGCAATGCGTCGGGCTCGCTCGCCGCCCGGCTCGCCCATCTGCTGATGCGGGAGGTGGTCGCGCGCTCCGATCTGGGGATCGACCTGCATACGGCCTCGGCCAATCGCGAGAACCTGCCACAAATCCGGGCGAGTTTCGAGGTGAGGGATGCACGCGAGATCGCCACGGCGTTCGCGGCTCCGCTGATGCTGACGGCGCCCGAGCGTGAAGGGTCGCTGCGCGAGGCGGCACGCGCGCTCGGCATTCCCGTCGTCGTCTACGAGGGCGGCGAAGGCCTGCGGTTCGACGAGACCGCAATCCGTACCGGCGTGCGCGGCATCCTCGGCGTGATGGCCAGCAAGGGCATGATCCGAATCCCAGCGAGCCTGGCGGCGGGCGAGCACTCGATCCACGCCCAGTCCTCGCGCTGGCTCAGGGCGCCCGAAGGGGGCGTGCTGCTCTCCTACCGCTCGACCGGCGACACGCTCGAGCCCAACGAGATGATCGGGGCGATCGCCAACCCCTACGAGGACGTGCTGACCGAGATCCGATCGCCCAAGCGCGGCATCATCATCGGCCGGACACGGCTGCCGGTCGTCAACCAGGGCGACGCGCTCTTCAATATGGCGTGGCTGAAGGACCTGCCCTTGCCGGTGCCGGCCGAGGCCGAGCCCGAGCCCTTCCTCGACGAGGACGAGATCGTGTGAGGCTCAGAACGGCGGCCAGAAATAGAGCACGGCCCACCATCCGGCCATCAGCAGCAGCAGCACGTACAGCCATAGCCACCCTCGTCGCCCGGATTGCGCCTCCGCCAGCCGCTCGACCGTCTCCGCGTCGAGCCGGATGCCACGCTCCGCCATGCGCACGAAAGAGCCGGCTACACGCTCGACCTCCAGCAGGAAGGGCGGCAGATCGCCGAGCGCCTTGCCGAGCTTGCCGGCACCCATGCGTGCCTCCTCGAGCCGGCCTTCCAGGCCGAGCTCGCGCCGCATCCATTCCTCGACGACGGGCTCGGCCGCCGTCCAGATGTTGAGGCGGGGATCGAGCATGCGCGCGACGCCCTCGACCACGACCATGGTCTTCTGCAACAGGATCAGCTCGGGCCGGGTCTGCATGTCGAAGACGTCCGTGTACTCGAGCAGCTGCCCGAGCAGGTGGCCCATGGAGATCTCCTCCGCCGGCCGGCCCATCAGCGGCTCGCCGATCGCGCGCAAGGCTTGCGCGAAGACCTCGACCGAATGGTGCTCGGGCACGTAGCCGGCTGCGAAGTGAGCCTGCGCCGCCCGCCGGTAGTCGCGCGCGATGAAGCCGTAGAGGATCTCGGCGAGGAACCGCCGCTCACGCGGCGAGAGCCGCCCCATGATGCCGAAATCGACCGCGACGATGCGGCCCTGCGGGTCGACGAAGAGGTTGCCCGGATGCATGTCGGCGTGGAAGAAGCCGTCGCGCATGGCATGGCGCAGGAAGTGGCGGATGACGTCGGTGCCGAGCCTCGTGAGGTCGTGGCCGGCCGCTGACAGCGCCTCGACGTCGTCGATGTGGATGCCCTCGATCCACTCGGCGGTCAGCACCTCCTTGGCGGTTCGGGTCCATTCGACCTGGGGGACGCGGAAGCCCTCGTCCTTTGCGGTGTTGGCTCCGAGCTCGGAGATGGCGGCGGCTTCCAGCCGCAGGTCGAGCTCGAGCTCGACCGAGCGTTTGAGCGTATCGACCACGGCAACGGGACGCAGCCGCCGCGACCGGGGATCGATCCACTCGATCAGGCGGGCCGCGAAGGCAAAGCTCTCGAGGTCGCTGTCGAAGCGCCGGCCGACGCCCGGCCGCAGCACCTTGACCGCCACCTCGCGCCGTCCCTTCTCGTCCTCGATCACACCCTTGTGCACCTGGGCGATCGAGGCGGCGGCGACCGGGGGACCCAGCTCGGCAAAGAGGCTTTCGACCGGCTGCTGCAGCGCGCGCTCGATGCTGCGCCTGGCCTCGGCCTCGGGGAAGGGCGGCATGCGGTCCTGCAGGCCGGCCAGATCAGCGGCGAGCTCGCGGCCGACCAGATCGCCGCGCGTCGCGAAAAACTGTCCCGCCTTGATGTAGGACGGGCCGAGGTCGGCCAGCGCCGCCGCGATCCGGGTCTGGTTGGCGCCCGCACGCGTGCTGCGCAACGGCCAGGTGAGGACGCCGATCGCAAGTGCGGCCAGACGGGCCAGTCGCAGCGCCACCGGCACGGGCGTGCCCTTCGGCACGAAGCGCACGCCGTGCTCGGCAAAGACGAGGCCCGCGCGGGCGAGGCGGGCGAGGTTCACAAGGGCGGAGAGCATGGCTCCTCTTCGCGAATCGGGAGAAGGCGTCCTATCGGCTCTGTTCTGCCCGAGGCAGCCGTCGAGCGCCATCGTGCGATTGGGTCATGCTCGAGAGCCCGCAAAGCGGCGAGACTGGAGATCGCTATCGGCCGGGCAACCCCGCCGCCGGCAAATGGAACACCTCGCCTTCGCTCTCCTCGGTACCGAGCCAGAGAAAGGGCAGGTCGGGCAGCTCGGCGACGAGCGCCTGCTGACCGGTGCCGATCTCGACGATCAGGTGGCCGATGGGCGAGAGATGACGGCGGGCGCCAGCCAGGATCCGGCGGACGATGTCGAGCCCGTCCTCGCCGCCGGCGAGCGCAAGCGAGGGCTCGGCGCGGAACTCGGGCGGCAGCGCGGCCATCGCGGCGGCCGACACATAGGGCGGATTGGAGAGGATGAGATCGAAGCGGCGCTTTCCGAGCGGAGCCAGCAGATCCCCACGGTAGAGCCGCACCCGCTCCTCCAAGCCTTAATCCGCCACGTTGCGGCGGGCGACCTCGAGCGCATCACCTGAGATGTCGACCGCTTCGACGACGGCGTTGGGGAAGGCGAGAGCGGCCAGAATGGCGAGGCAACCCGAGCCGGTGCACAGGTCGAGCACGCTCGTGATCTCGTCCGCCGGCCCGATCAGGTGGGAAAGATCGCCGCCGAGCAGCTCGCCCAGGTAGGAGCGCGGCACGATTACCCGCTCATCCACGTAGAAGCGATGGCCCTGGATGTAGGCGGAGCGGGTGAGATAGCAGGCGGGCTTGCGCGTTGAAATCCGCTGCTCGAAGAGCTCCAGCAGGCGCTCGCGCTCTCCCCGCGTGAGCCTCGCCTCCAGCCAGGGCTCCAGCTCGTCGATGGGAAGATGCAGCGTTTCAAGGATCAGGAACGCCGCCTCGTCGAGCGCGCGCGTGGTGCCATGACCATAGACGAGACCGGCCGCGGTGAAGCGCGAGACCGCATAGCGCAACAGGTCGCGGATGGTCAGGAGGTCGTCGGCGGCTGCACAGTCAGCCAGGCGCGTGGTGCTCGGCATAGTGCTTCCAGAAGTGATAGCGCTGGGCATAGGGGTCGACGACCCTCGCGGCACAGATGCGCATGACCTTCTCCCGGATACTGGCGTCGGCCAGCATCGCGCGGCGCAACTCCGCCCAGTCCAGACGCTTGCCCCGAGCGATCACGTCGTCGATCGCGGCAAGCGTCAACTCCTCATGGTTCAGTTGACGGTGCTGCATGGGCGACATTCTACATGCTCGTCGCTCTTGCCGCCACATCGAAGCGCAGCTGGTAGTCCTCGGCCAGCAGCATCATCGCGCGCTCCGCCAGCGCCGTGATGGTCAGCAGCGGATTGACGCCGAGCGAGCGCGGCAAAATCGAGCCGTCGCAGACGTAGAGACCTGGATGGGTCGAGCGCGCGACCCGGCCGTCGAACACGCGGCCGCGATCGTCGACGACGCCGCGGGCCGCATCCTCAGCCATGCGGCAGCCCCCGAGCGGGTGCGCGGTCGCCGGCCGCGCGCCCATCATGGTCGTCGCCAGCGGGTTCTTGACATAGCTCGCGCCTGAAGCCTGGCAGAGCGCGCGCAAGGCGCTGTCGACGCGCTCGAACACGGGCTCCTCCGCCACGCCCGGCCAAACGATCGCGGCGCGGCCGTCCTTCAGCACGATCCGGCCCGACGCGCTGTCGTGGGAGACGACGAAGAAGGTGTGGGTGCGGGCGAGAGCGCCATCATAGACGCCACGGAAGAGGGCTTCGGCTGCACCCAGCAGCTTGCCGCCCGGCACGAACATCACCGGCAGCACCGGCCCGAGTGGGGACGGCAGCACGCCCTCCTGGATGCACATGCCACGGTCGAGGTCGCCGGCATCATCGAGCACGATCTGGCCCGAGACGCTGGCGCCCGGCGCCTCGATGCCCGGACGCGGCGGATGCCCGACCCCGATCGCCCCCACGCGCTCGCGCCCGCCATAGCCGAAGGCGATGATGTCGCCATTGGCCGAGAAGCCCTCGCCGATGCGGTCCGACATGGCGAGCCCGGCCTCGCGCGAGCGCAGCAGCAGCTCGCTCGAGCCCAGCGTACCGGCAGCCAACACGACGATGTCGGCGAGCACGCTCGATGCTTCGGCCTTGCCTTCGCTCGCCCGCACATGCACCCGCCAGCGCGCACCGACCCGCTCGATCCGCTCGACCGTCAGCCCGGCGAAGATCGCTGCGCCGTGAGCGGCGGCATCGGGCAGGTAGCTCACGGCGACGGTGTTCTTGGCCCCCACATTGCAGCCCGAGCAGCAGTCGCCACAACGCGTGCAGGCGGATTGGTGGACGCCCGCCGGATTGAGCGTGTCGGCAAACGAGACGGCGACCGGCGCGGCCTCAGGCGATCTGCCGAGCGCGCCACTTGCCCGGTCGAGCGCCCGGTACTTGGTCATCTCGGCTGCGCGCGGATCGCGTGTGGGCCGGATCCAGGCCGTCGCGCGCGCATAGGCTTCCTCGCGCCGGCCGTCGGACCGCAATGCCGCGGGAAACAACTCATCGGCAAAAACGCGGACATCAGGCCGCAGCGCGACGCCGGCGTTGATCAGCGAGCCGCCGCCGAGCCCGCAACCCGTCAGCACATGGATATGCTCGCCGAGCCGGAAATCGAACAGGCCGGGCTTCATCGGCGCACCGCTCCGGCCGCCCGTCACCATCAGCTCGCGGCGCAAGTCGGGAAAGCGCGACGGGAATTCTCCCGGCGAGTACTCCCGGCCCCGCTCCAGCACCGCGACCCGCCTGCCCGCACGCGCGAGCCGCGAGGCGGCTACGCCCCCGCCATAGCCCGAGCCGACCACGACCACATCGTAGTCGGCGCCCAGGCTCTGATGCGGTTGCGACAGGCGTTGCATGCGTGGAATCGTCCGGCTGATCGTTGCTCGATGTGGCAGGTATCAGCCGGTTGGGGCCGCGGCAAGCTCGGGTGCCGATCAGTCGCGCCACGGCCGGCTCGATGATCCGCGGATTGCCCCTGCCGGCCAGTATTACGGCCAGTCAATTTGATTTTCACAAAGTTTCAACACTGAATGGAAAGTCGGAACACGATAAACTGTTGGCTTGTGATCTGGCCATTCCTTTGGGATGCCAAATCAATGAGTCAGAACATAGGCCGCGCCCCGAAACAACTGCTCCGTCTTCCCGGGCGATCGAAGTTGTGCCCGGCATTCAGCCGGGGCGGAGATCGACCCGGGATCCAGGCCCCGGACGGGCCAGTCCCCCGACGAGATCGTGCGAGTTATTGGGCCTTCAGCCCTTTTTGTGCTGGATCCCGGCTCGGCGCTCCCGGTTGGTCGCTTGGCCGGGAAGACGGCGGGGCGGGAAATGCCCTCAGTGAAACCGATTCACTTGTTTTTGCGGGCGTCCTTGGATCGTTCCGGTCGCGGAGCTCGTCCACCACGATCACGTTCCCCGGCCGTATCGATCTCGAAACTCAGCCTGCCGCTCGTCTCGACGCTCCCTCTTTCACCCCCCGGTGATGGACAATTGAAGTGGGCCCATCGACAGACCAAAAACAAAAATCAGAACCTTGCCGCTTGACGCTGCATCGCGGCGTCGCTCTACGCGAGGACAGGGAGCGGAAAGGGTGCGGGCGCTCGAGCGCACCGCACCGCACCCCGCGATCTCAGGAGAAGATGAAGTCGGTGTCGTGCAGCTCGGCGCCGCCGGCATGCACGCCGAGCAGCTTGATCTCGCCGCTGTTGCCGTTGGGGCTCGAGATGATGGCATTGTTGCCGACGTAGTCGATCGACAGATCGGCGAAACCGACGCCGAACTTCATCACGAGCTTGTCCTCGCCGATCGTGAAATCGGTGATCGTGACGACCGCATTGTGACCGGGCACGTCCTCGCCAATTCCGGTGAAATAGAACTTGTCCTGACCGTCGCCGCCGGTCAATCTGTCCTTGTACTCCCCGCCGCCCGCATAGAGCTTGTCGTTGCCGGTGCCTCCGCTCAGCGTGTCATTGCCGAAGCCGCCATACAGCTTGTCGTTGCCGGCTTCGCCAAAGAGCTTGTCCATGCCGATGGTCTGGCCGGTCGGGTCGTCGCCGTAGAGCTTGTCGTTGCCCGCGCCGCCCCTCAGCGTGTCGTTGCCGTCGTTGCCGGTCAGGGTGTCGTTGCCTGCCAGGCCGAGCAGCGTATCGGCATTGAACGTGCCATCGATCTTATCGTTGCCTGCAGTGCCGGTTTTCTTCGCCATGATCATCTCCGCGGGCTCTTGCCCTTCGTGTTGCCGGGGCCCGGCGCTCTTCACCGGGTCCCGTTGCGATGAATATCGGCCGAACGGCCGTCGCGCGCTGTTCCGCTGGGAACAAGCCGGGAACTTTTTTTCGATATGTCCGAAGGGGTTGCAAGCCGCGTGCCGTCGAAGGCGGCATTCGAAATCGGCAAAGCGCATCCGCGCGACCGCGACGGGCCGCGCGAATGGCGCACGAGGCGCGGGTCGTCAGGTGAGCTGAAAGTCGGATTCCTGCAGCACTCCGCCATTGGCATGCACGCCGATCACCTTGATGTCGCCGCTGTTGCCGCTGGCGTTGTCGATGATGGCGTTGTTGCCGACGTAGCGGATCGACAGATCGGCGAACGTGAAGCCGGCGTCGACATTGATGACGATCGTGTCCTCACCGCTCGTGAAATCGGTGATCCTCACTACCGCATTGTGTCCCGGCACGTCGTCACCGACGAAGGTGAACACGAATTTGTCGCTGCCGGCTCCACCGGTCAGCTTGTCCTTCGACTCGCCACCACCGGCATTCAGCCGGTCGTTGCCGGCGCCTCCGCTCAGCGTGTCGTTGCCCCCGCCGCCGAACAGCTTGTCGTTGCCGCTTTCGCCGAGGAGCTTGTCGTTACTGTCCCCGCCGAACAGCTTGTCGTTGCCGTCCCCACCGAACAGCACGTCGTTGCCG
>JANPDA010000472.1:0-17404 GCA_031431235.1 Hyphomicrobiaceae bacterium | reverse complement strand
CCTGTGGATTTTCGTGATTTCGTCGTTGGGTGATCTGCGAATCGGCATCGCCTCGCCTCCCTTTGCAAGAGGCAGCAGGACATGCCCGGAGCGAGATTGCCCATGCGCAAACTTCGCGATGTGCTGAGGCTGCACGCGTCCGGTCTGCCGAGCCGGCAGATCGGCGCGAGCCTCGGCATCGGCCAGAGTACGGTCGTCGACTATCTGGCCCGCGCCCGGCGCGTCGGTATCGGATGGCCGCTGCCCGACGAGTTGACCGACGAGGCGCTGGAAGCGCGCCTGTTCCCGCCGCCGCTGGCGATCCCTGGAGATCAGCGCCCCAAGCCCGACTGGGCCGCCGTCCACCGCGAGCTGAAGCGGCCCGGCGTAACGCTGCAGCTGATCTGGGAGGAGCACCGTGCGGTCCATCCCGGCAGTTACGGCTACAGTCGCTTTTGCGATCTGTATCAGGACTGGCGCAAACGCCTGTCGCCGACGTCGTGCCGCAGGCGCGCATTGCCGCGATGCCGCAGGCGCGCATTGCCGCGATGCCGCAGGCGCGCTTTGCCGCGATGCGGCAGACGCACACGGCCGGCGAGCGGTTGTCCGTCGACTACGCTGGCACCACGATCGACATCTTCGACGGCCTGACCGGCGAGGTGGGGACGGCGCAGCTGTCACCTATCGCCTGACAGTTTCGAGCAGGCCTGTTGCACAGAGTGGCTCGCAAACCTCAAGCCTCGGAGCGACCGAACGTCCCGCGAACCTCCGCTTTGCGCCACGCAGATAGCGATCCGAGAACGGGCGATTTTTTCAACACATGCCTGTCCATTCGCCTCAGGATATCGTCCAGGAATCGCACGGCCTCCACGAGATGGGGACCCTTGTTCAGCATCACGCACTCGGCCCGCTGCGCGAGTGCTGCATCGGTCGCCTCCGCGCGCGTCGCATTGCGCTTGCGCACGAGCCCCTCGAGCACCTGCGTCGCCCACACGACCGGAACATGCGCGGCCTCGCACAGCCAGAGAATCTGCTCCTGATGCTCGCACAGACTGTCGAGGCCCAACTCGACGGCGAGATCGCCACGAGCGATCATGACGGCCGTCCGCTGCTGCCCGGCCGCTTCCACCACGAGATCGGGGAGGTTGTCGATAGCTCGCCGCGTCTCGATCTTCAGCAGGAGCGCCGGCAAAGGTCTTCGGCCTAGCCGGCGCTGCATCTCACCGCGGAGTTGCGTGATATCCGCTGGGGTCTGAACGAACGAATAACCGACGATATCGGCATGCCCGAGGACCACGTCGAGATCGGCCAAATCCTTGGCGGTCAATGCCGTCATATCTAGGTCGAGATCGGGGAAGTTCACACCCTTGCCGGGCCGAAGTCTCCCGCGCTTCGTGCGCTTTCGTGCGACCCTTGCGGCGACACCGCCGGCAAAGACATGCTCCACGATCAGATCGAGCTTGCCATCGTCAATCGAGATCCGTTGTCCGGCCGCAAGCCTGCCGACCGCCGCGTCGTACGAAATGCTGAATGCCTTGTGGTTGCT
Organism: Hyphomicrobiaceae bacterium; assembly: GCA_031431235.1. Taxonomy (GTDB): domain Bacteria; phylum Pseudomonadota; class Alphaproteobacteria; order Rhizobiales; family Hyphomicrobiaceae; genus JANNSW01. Next base: position 15,879 of record JANPDA010000472.1, on the reverse strand, counting down.
GGCGGACCGCGTCGCCAGGGACCTCAGGATATCGACGACTTCGCCTTCCTCGACCGTCGCCTCGGGCTCGGAGACGTCGATGATGCGGCACTTGGGTCCGGCGAGGTCCATCAGCAGCTTGCAGTCCCGGCCGAGAAGCTCCGACGCGCCTCTGACGTGGGAGATCATTCTCAACCAGGTCGCAGGATCATCGTGTGCGCAGTTGATTCTGGCACAGTCCGCCCCCGCCTCGATGAGCTCGTGGGCGAGGTCTGGTGTCGCTGCAGCTTCGGACGGCAGGGTCACCATGATCCGGGTGCGAGGGCCGGTCGGATCGAGGCCAAAAATGTCCTCGGTGTTGCGCTTCAGGAGGGCGGCTCCGCGCCGGCTCCATCCGTGTGGTGGATAGGCCATCTCAGCCTTCGCATTGATCGAGCTGATCGTGGCCCTGATCGCAGCAAGGCTGTCCCCCACTCGAGCTTCGCAGCGACCGAGGGAGGACAAGCCGAGCTCCGAGAGCCGTTCCTGGAGGCTGCTCAGATCGTGCTGACGAAGAGCCAGATACTGAGCGAGGTTCTGTGCGGACACCCGGAAACTCAGGCGCTCGATGTGAGGGTGCCAGCGCTCGAGCGTCGACGCTGCCGTCTCATCCACTGTCATGATCAGCGCGTCCAGCTCACGAGCCAGGGCAGGTAGATCAATGGGATGGCCCGGCGAGCGGTCCAGAGAAGCTCCTGACGACGCTTGCTTGCGGTTGGTTCTCGAGACGAGCCGGCTGCGCCGAAGGGCCTTGCGTTCGGCGATGTGCTCCTTCCACCCGTGGCGGAGTCCATTGGGCTCTCGGCGACTCATTTCTGGCACCCCACTGATCTTTCGGCAATCAAGCCGCCAACTACGGATCGCCCTTCGAGGTTGCGCGCAACCGGGTCTGCCATCGGCCGATCGGGTTCCCGTCCCAGTCGAGCGCGCCGAGCCGACGAAGGGTCCGCTGCGCGACTGATCACGTGGGTTTCTCGTGATGCTGGTGCGGATTCTCGTTGGACCCGGTTCGCATCAAACTGTAGGCGACTCCGCCGGCCAGCAGGCCGAAGGTGACGACGAGTGCGATCACGGGAGGCACTTTCTCGATCCCCAACAGATCCGCGACGAAGATCTTCGAGCCGATGAACACGAGCACCAGCGCGAGCGCGTGCTTCAGGTAGTGGAAGCGATGCACCATGGCGGCGAGGGCGAAGTAGAGTGCTCTCAGGCCAAGGATTGCGAAGATATTCGACGTGTAGACGATGAAGGGATCGGTCGTGATCGCAAAAATGGCGGGCACGCTGTCGACGGCGAAGATCACGTCGGCGATCTCGATCATCACGAGCGCGAGGAACAGCGGCGTCACGTACCAGGAGAGTCGACCGGTATCCGGGCTCTGGTGTCGGACGAAGAACCGCTCACCATGATGCTGATCGGTGACGTTGAAGCGGGCGCGGACGAGCTTCAGCACCGGGTTGGAGGCGATGTCGTGCTCCTTCTCGCCGACGGTGAGCATCTTCACGCCGGTCGCGATCAGGAAGGCGGCGAACACGTACAGCACCCATGCGAACTCCGCCACGATCGCGGCGCCCAAGCCGATCATCAGCGCCCGCAGCACGATGACGCCGAGGATGCCCCAGAACAGCACGCGGTGCTGATAGCGGCGCGGCACCGAGAAGAAGGCGAAGATCAAGGCGATGACGAAGACGTTGTCCATCGCGAGCGCCTTCTCGACGGCAAAGCCGGTCAGGTACTCCATGCCGGATTGCGCCCCGAGCTGCCACCAGACCCAGAGCCCGAAGGCAATTCCGAGCCCGATGTAGACCGAGGAGAGCACGAGGCTTTCCTTGATCTCGATCTCGTGATTGTCGCGGTGGAGAACGCCCAGGTCGAGGACGAGCAGCAGCAGCACGATGGCGACGAAGACGAGCCACATCCACAAGGGCGTGCCCAGCCAGAGTGTACCAAGAATTGGAAACAGGAACTCCATGTCGTCACTCCATCGCGCGATCGCCGAGCGCTCAATTCAAACGGACCGTCAGCGTGCGAGCAGATTCTCGGTCAATCGAAAATGTCCGAGAGCCAGCTCTTGCGCTTGCCGGGCGGCCGACCGGATCGGCGCCAACGATCGTCATCGTCGTCGTCAGTGTCTTGGTCGTGCTTGCGCTCCGGCGTGGACATCGAGACGCCGGCCGCGCGAGCGGGGCCTGCGCCGGCACGCTCGACGATCTTGTCGAGCTCGCCACGGTCGAGCCATACGCCACGGCACTTCGGGCAATAGTCGATCTCCACGCCCTGGCGCTCGGCCATGACGAGGTCGGTTTGACAGGCGGGGCAGAGGAGCGACATCGCGTGCTTTCCTGGGTTGGGTGTGCAGCGAGGTCTGAGCTGCTGCATACCTCGGCGAAGACGAAACGGTTGCGGCTCGTGCGTTCGAGCGTGGGGGCTGTCCGATCACTGCCCGCCCAGCGTCCAGGCGAGCCCGAAACTCCCCGGCACGAGGATGACGGCCGCCCAGAGCAGGGCCGAGCTGACGCTCGCGGCGACGTACACATGGAACGGCATGGCGCAGGCTCCGGCGATGGTCGGGATCATCCAGCGCAAAGGCCCGATGAAGCGGCTGGCGAACAGGCTCCAGAACCCGTATCGGCGAAGCAAGTCCTGGCCTCGCTCGAACAGACCGGGATTGAGCGAGATCGGCCAGACGCTCCGCAGGTGCGGTCCGAGCCGCGCGCCGATCGCATAGGCGACGAGGTCGCCGACGACAGCTCCTGCGCTGGCTGCGAGAAAGATCGGCAGGAACGCGAGATGCCCCGCTCCGATCAGCCCGCTCTTGGCGACCAGCACCACGGTGCTCGGCGTGAAGAACGACACGCCGATGATCGATTCCCCCATGCTGACGCCGAAGGCGAGCGCGATCGCGATCTCCTGATTGGCGGAGACTTGCGCCATCATGGTGGTCCAGGTCTCGGTCAGCATAGGGGTCTCGATCATGAGGATGTAATCTGGCGCTCATCGCGTGGGGGGCCAGTGGATTGCATGCGGGCGCATGCCCCATCGGGCATGGGCCGGTCGGCGCGGCGACGGGCCGGGTGCTCGTGATTCGATGGCCGTGCTCGCCTTGCGCCAATGCCGCAGGCGCATCCGCGCCCGCACCCTCGACTCGAGCACCCGTCGCATCCATTCTCCGATCGCCTTCATGGTGGTCCTCCGAACCCAGGCCTTGCCACACTGTTCTGGTCTGTCGAGGATCTCGCCCTCGACATCCGAGAGATCGTCGCGCGGGGCGTAAGGTTCAAATCGATTTCCGGGCGACCCGCGATAGAAGTCGTCTATCGACATCACCGTGCTCGAGGGTGTTGATTCGTCACATTGTCGAGGCGCGAGACGGACACCATCCCGCCTGAAAACGCTTCGGGAGAGGCCGCGCGATGCCGAGCTCGCGTCAACTCGAGCACCTCGTTGCCCTCAGTGAGACGCGTCATTTCCGTCGCGCCGCAGATCGCGTCGGCGTGAGCCAACCGACCTCGAGCGCCCAGCTTGCCGAGATCGAGCGGCGCCTGGGTGTCCAGCTCGTCGAGCGCAGCCGCGCCGGCGCGGACGTCGAGCCGACGACTGCGCGAGAGGGCCCGACGCCTGCGCGCTCGACGATCTTCTCGAGCTCGCCTCGGTCGAGCCACACGCCACGGCGCTTCGGGCGATAGTCGATCTCGATGCCCTGGCGTTCGGCCATGACGAGGTCCGCTTGGCAGGCGGGGCAGAGGAGAGATGCTGGCATTGGAGGCCTCATTTCATTTGCCTGGTTTGGTGGTGTCTAGCCGACGAACAGAATCAAGAGGGCAATGATGATGGCGAAGAGGCCGACGGCCTCCGTGAGTGCGAAGGCCAGGAGGCCGACACTCTGCATCTTCTCGGATGCGGATGGGTTGCGGCCGATCGCGGAAAGCCAGTCTGCGAAGATCTTACCGAGCGCCAGCGCAACTCCGATCAACGGCAGCGCTGCGATCGCTGTTGATAACAATCTCATACCTTCATCTGTCATGGCGTTGAGTTCCTGTCGTTTGATTGTTTATTCTAGTGACCATCGATCGCTTGTTTGATATATATCGATGTTATCACGATGAATATATAGGATTGAATCCCACTTATGAATACTTCTACGAAATACATGACGACTATCATTGTTAATGGAATCACTGCAGCTAAAACACCCATAGTACCGAATGTATCGACAAGCATCGCACACAAATCTCCAAACAATTTTAACATGATGTGCCCGGCAAATATGTTTGCAAAAATGCGGACGCCGAGTGTGATCGGGCGGAACAAATACGAAATGAGTTCAATCGTAAATATGAGCGGGGCGAGATAAATAGGTGTACCAGCAGGTAGAAACATCCTAACAATGCCCGTGCCGTGAAGGTGGATGGCAAGCCAGCTCACATAGAAAAAAACGAGCAACGCAAGCGATAGGGTGACGACAAGGTGGCTGGTGAATGTAAATTTTACGGGTGTCAGGCCGAGCAGTGTTCCAAACAGGATAAACACGAACAGTGTCAACACGAACGGAACGGCCCGGCATGCCTCCGGTCCACCGAACTTGACAACAGTCCCTTCGACAAATTCATAAATAAGCTCTGCACTTGACTGCCAGCGACGAGGAACGATTGCGCCCTCGCTCATAGCGAAGTAGAGATAACCAACCACCAGCAGCACCGTCGTCAGCATTGCCTGGGACGACACGGTGAGTGATGCATCGATTCCAAAAACCTCGATCGGAACGAGCACGTCGATGTTGAACTGCCTTACTGCGTAAGGCGTTTGTGGATCGTAGGCCATGATTAGGTACTCGCCCCTCTCGGCTTCGGTCTCACGGCCATGATGACCCAAGCGATCGCCGTTTCGCGTATGAAAAGGCTTGCACCATTGTGATGAGAAAGCATTCTATCGGCAGACGCTTGGTTGCGACGGGCGATATCTGTATATTGTAGTAGTGGTAGCTAATGCAACGTTTTCCATCGCAGATGCCATCTGACATAACTAGACCGACGTGCTGGCAGGTCAGGTAACTGCGGAACGGGGGAAATGGTTGCCGAGTGCCATTGCCTAAGGCGTATGTTCTCCCTCACTCTGGCCGGATTTATACGCTACATCCATTGCGCGAAATCTTTCATATCCTTCGTTATTCTTCCGATTACGCTATTCGGCCTGGCGAGACAGACAACCGTCCCCATACGCATTAGCCGTTCTACCCCGCACGCGCCGACCCTGCCGGCAGGGTCACGCGCCGCCGCGGTCAGCGGCGCGTGACCGAAGGCGATGTCCGGAATGCCCAAGGTGGGCTGTCCAGAGAGCTGATCCCTCGGCCTGCTGCATCAGACTCGCCTGGCGAGGCCTGGAAACCTTCGACTTCCAACAGATCATCGCTCGGGTCGAGAGGTTCAAGTCGAGATGTGTGCGAGTCATGATAGAACTTGTCTATCGAGACTTCCGGCGGGCGCTTCGATCGTGGGATTCACGATTCGGGTCTCGAGATCGTTATCTTGTCACATTGTCGAGGCGCGAGACGGACACCATCTCGCCTGAACACGTTCCGGGAGAGGCCGCGCGATGCCGAGCTTGCGTCAACTCGAGTACCTCGTTGCCCTCAGTGAGACACGTCATTTCCGTCGCGCCGCAGATCGCGTCGGCGTGAGCCAGCCGACCTTGAGCGCCCAACTCGCCGAGCTCGAGCGGCGCCTGGGTGTCCAGCTCGTCGAGCGCAGCCGCGCCGGCATCATCATGACCCCGATCGGCGATCAGGTGCTCCAGCACGCCCGCGAGATCGCGCGGCAAGAGCGTGCCATCCGGGAGCTTGCGCGCAGCCATCAAGGCGGGCTGAGCGGCCTCGTCCGTCTCGGTCTGCCCCACACGATCGGACCCTATCTGCTTCCCTTTCTGATCGGCCCGCTGCATTCCGCCTATCCCGATCTCCGGCTCTATGTGCGCGAGGATGTGCCGACGGCGTTGCCCGATGGACTCGAGGCCGGCGAACACGACCTCCTCATCCTGCCGGTGCCGATCCGCAGCGGCGACTTCGAGAGCCTGCCGCTCTTTCGCGAGCCACTGCATTTGGTTGCGCCGATCGATCACCCGTTTGCGCGCGTCGGCGCGGTCCACAAGGCGGAGTTGAAGGGCGAGTCGATCCTGGCCCTGGGTCCCGGCAATCAGCTCCGAACCCAGGTCGCGGCGCTGTGCGAGGAGTTCGGGGCCCAGCTCCTCTCCAGCTATGAAGGAACCAGCCTCGATACGTTGCGGCAGATGGTCGGCATGGGCATGGGTCTGACGTTCCTGCCGGACCTCTATGTCCGGCGGGAGCTTCATACCGACCGAGCAGTTCGCCAGATCGAGCTCGAGGGCCGCGCACTCTACCGGACCATCGGCATCGTCTGGCGCTCGTCGAGCGCACTCGGCGCTGCCTTCGCGCTGTTGGCCGACGATATCCGAGCCACACTTCGCCGCGAGCTACCGGATATCACCCTGCTCTGAGCGGGCCGCCGGGCAGCTTTCGGGATTTCGATAGAGCATATCTATCAATTCCGCGCCCAAAATCAATTTGCTACGATCGATCCGCCACCCAATCTCCTGGTCACCCAAGGAGGCCTTCCGGCCTCTCACATGCAACGATCTGGAGACCAAGATGTTCGACTTCACCCGCCTCACCGAGCACCTCGGAGATCTGATCGGGGGCGCGTCGTCCTCGGCATTCTCTGTCGACGGCATCGTGTCCGCAGCGGGCATCGATCTCGATCAGCTGCAGGGCTTGCCGATCGCGGAGGTGCTCACCGCACTGTCGGGCGCAGGCATCGACGTGAGTGCCCTCACCGAAGGGCAGTTGAGCGAGCTGATGGGAGCGGTGCAGGCCGGTCAATCCGAATCTCGATGACGCCGACCGTCGCCGCGCCGTCACCCTCAATGTCACTTCAGAACCTGGAGACCACCATGGACCTGCATCATACCGACCGGGCAGGGCGGCCTGTCTGCAACCTCGTCGACGAGCGTGCCACCTACAGCGAGCTCGGCCGGTGCATTGCCAGCTATCGCAGCCGCGATGCCGATCCGCCCGCGCATCTGGAGGCGCAACGCCGGGAGTTGCGTGATCACTTCGCAGCAATATCCCAGGGCCGCTGACCCGCAGTTGCATTCCTTCGACCTGCCCGCATCAACCAATGGAGACAGTGATATGCTTGGCCAAGCCTCCCCTACCGATGCCCGAGTCTCTCATTCCCCGATTGCAGCAACGGGCAAGCCTCGCCAAGGCCTGTCCAGCAGCGAGAGCGACACGGTCGTAGCCGGTCTCAATCAATGCCTCGCGCATCTGCTCGATCTGAAGATGCGCGCCAAGCGCGCCCACTGGAACGCCAAGGGTGGCAGCTTCTACTCGCTGCACAAGATGCTCGACGAGTTCAGCCAGGATCTCGAAGCGCTGTCGGACGAGGTCGGCGAGCGGGTGATGGCGGTCGGTGGCGTCGCGGCAGGCACTGCATTCGAGGTGTCCCGCCATTCGACGCTGCTGCGCGACCTTCCACGCTCGACAAGGGCGGACGACGTGCTCGACGCACTGAAGGCCGACTACGATACGGCTCGCAGTGAGATGCGCCGCATCTTCGAGATTCTGGTCGCGGCCGAGGATGAGGCCAGCATGGACATTGTCGTCGGCGCGATGAAGCTGCTCGACAAGCAACGCTCGTTTCTGCGCGCCCAGCTCGAAACCTGACCAGCTTCGATGTGGCGACGCTCGCCGATCGCCAACCAAAGGAACCCGACCCGATGAGAACCTCCATCGCCGCCGCGCTCGGCCTGACACTGCTCATGCTGCCGCTGCCCCCGACGGCCTACGCATCGACTGCGGCCACGAAAACGATCGCCGAGGTGGCAGCCGATGCAGGAATATTCGAAAGGCTGCTGGCTGCCGCCAAGAGCTCCGGCCTCGATGACGAGCTTGCGGGGGCAGGTCCTTTGACCGTGTTCGCGCCGTCCGACCAGGCCTTCGATGCGTTGCCGCGAGGCACGCTGGAAATGCTCATGCTGCCAGAAAGCCGCGACGAGCTGGTCGCCGTCGTCTCCTACCATATCATTGCGGGCTCACTGCTGTCCGAGCAGCTCGAAGGCGACCGCCAGAGTCTCGCGACGCTCGGGGGCCAGCAGCTGATGATCGACGGCAAGGGTTCAGACCTTCGCATCGGCGATGCCAAGGTGGTCTCGGCCGATGTCCGCGCATCGAACGGCGTCATCCACATCATCGACAAGGTCATGATGCCGAAGCTTTGATGGTAGAAAGCAGGACGCCCGGGGAGCGCCGCTCACCGGGCGTCCGTTTGCTTGCAGACAGTGCTCCTCTGACGGCTTAGATCAACAATCGACCGGCAGCTCGATTCCGAATTGCCATTGCTAACGGGTTTGCGTTCTTGGACCGCAGCTTCCAGGCGCCGCCCATCGAGCGTGGCTGACACCAAATCGCGTAATAGATTGACCGGTCCCTACGCCCCCTCTTCCTGCGCACCGCGCCGAGGCCATGCAACTCGCTCGAGATTGCGCACGAGCATGGGCCATCAGGCGCTTCCTCGTCGCGCTGAGCGACATCGCCAATCTGGCGGGAGTGCGAGTGACCTGGTTTCAGGTGGCGGCGCTGAGCTGCCTGGATGCTCCATGGAGATGACAGGCGACGGCGTGTGGTGATCGACTTGCTGCAGGATCACCAAGTATCGGCAGCACGGTTGCGCAGCGCTCGAGTGCGTGCCGGCAGCGCGGATGGAACGGGCATCCCGGCGGTGGTTGCTCTGGATTGGGCGGATCGCCTTTGAGGACGATGCGGGCGAGCGATTGTTTCGCGCCGAGGCCCGGCACGGCTGACATCAGCGCCTCGGTATAGGGGTGCTTGGGCGATGCAAACAGGTCCGCGACCGGCGCGGTCTCGACCACGCGCCCGAGATACATCACCACAACCCGGTCGCTGATGTGCTCGACCACGGACAGATCGTGCGAGATGAAGATGTAGGACAGTTTCAACCTGGCTTTCAACTCCGCCAGCAGATTGAGGATCTGGGCCTGGATCGAGACGTCGAGGGCCGACACCGGCTCGTCCAGGATCACCAGCTTGGGTTCGAGCGCGATGGCGCGCGCGATGCCGATGCGCTGGCGCTGTCCGCCGGAAAATTCGTGCGGGTAGAGGTGGGCGGCCTTCGCCCCCAGGCCGACCATATCGAGCAGGGTCTCGACTTTGGCCAATCGGTCTTTGCGGGTGCCAATGGCGTGGATATCAAGCGGTTCGGCGATGATTTCGGCGACCGTCATCCGCGGATCGAGCGAGGCGTAGGGGTCCTGGAAGACCATTTGCATGTCGCGACGGCGGGCGCGGAGTTGCGCGGCCCCAAGCCCCATCAGATCCTCGCCGGCAAAGCGGATGGTTCCAGCGGTCGGCTCGATCAGCCGGAGTAGCAGTCGCGCCAAGGTCGACTTACCGCAGCCGGATTCCCCGACAATGCCGAGCACTTCACCGGCGCGCAGCGTCAGCGACACCCCGTCCACGGCCTTGACGACGCCACGGCCATCGCGCGCTCGATAGTGTTTTGCCAGGCCCTCGGCTTCGAGCAGCAGGTCGGGTGCGGTGGTTGCTCGGGTCATGACAATGGGTTCCAGCAGGCGGCACTGGTTGCGCCCATTGCGGCCAGACTTGGTCGCAGGTCTGCGCACCTTGGCTGCGCGCGCGGGCAGCGCGTGGCAAAGGCACAGCCGCGCCCGCGATTGCCGGGAGCTGGAACCGTGCCTGCAATGGTCGGCAGGTCCACACCGCGCCGAGCATGGCGGGGCGAGGAGGCCAGCAGGCCTGCCGTATAGGGATGATGCGGGTTCGTCAGGACGGTCGCGGTCGGGCCGGTTTCGACGATCGAACCGGCATACATGACCGCGACACGGTCGCAGACTTCGGCCACCACGCCGAGATCATGGGTGATCAACAGAATGGCGAGGCCCAACTCGCGTTTCAGGCGGGCGATCAGTTCGAGGATCTGGGCTTGCACCGTGACGTCGAGGGCCGTGGTCGGCTCGTCGGCGATCAGCAAAGCGGGCCGGCAGGCCAGCGCCATGGCGATCATCACGCGCTGGCGCAAGCCACCCGAGAGTTGATGCGGATATTGATCGTAGCGCCGTTCGGGCGAACCGATCCCGACCTCGGTGAGACCTGCAATCGACTTGACGCGAGCCTCGCTTGCGGTCATTCCCCGGTGCAGTATCAGCACTTCGGAAATCTGCGCGCCAACCGACATGGTGGGGTTGAGGGACGTCATCGGCTCCTGGAAGATCATGCCCATGCGGTCGCCGCGCAGCGTGCGCAGCCGCCGCTCGCCGGCGGCAACCAGGTCCTCGCCCTCGAACAGGATGCGCCCGCTCTCGATGCGAGCCGGCGGCATCGGCAGCAGGCGCATCAAGGTTTGCGCCGTCACGCTCTTGCCGCAGCCGGATTCGCCGACCAACCCCAGTGTTTCGCCTGCGCAGAGGGCGAACGATACGCCTTCGATCACACGAACGGCGCCGGTCTCTGTCTGGAAGCCGATCGAGAGGCCTTCGACCTGCAGCAGAGGCGCCGTCACGCCAGCTGCCATCATTTGAAGATGCAGCGCGGGAAATAGAACGAGACCACCCAATTGGGCATATCGACGAGCTCGCTGATCTTGAGGTCGCCGGCGACCGAGCAGAGCATGTAGGCGTCGACCTCCGACACGTGATGCGTCTTGGCGATCAGCTCCACCATTGCCAGGACCGCCGATCGTGCGGCCTCCATCAGATCGGGACCTATGCCCGTTGTGGCCTCGTAACCGGCATAGTCGAGATGACGTGCAACCGGGCCAGGCGTCGTGAAGCGCGGGAACTTCAGGTTGGCGTCCTTGATCAGGTCGAAACGAGCCGACAGCGAGCACGGGCTCTCGATGGCCGTGCCGCAGACTTCGCCGTCGCCTTGTGTGGCATGCGTGTCACCGACCGAAAACAGGCCGCCGGCGACCTCGACGGGCAGGTAGAGCTCGGTGCCTGCCGCCATGTCGCGGATGTCCATATTGCCGCCAACGCGGCGGGGCGGGACGATCGAATGGGTGCCGGGTTCGGCTGGGGCAAGGCCGATAGTGCCGCAGAACGGCTTCAGCGGCACGCGCCCGCCCGGACCGAAAGCGGCCGGCTGCAGGCTGACCTTGTCATAGCTCCAGATATGCAGCGCCGGCTCCTTGAAATGATCCGCGAGCAAACCGAAGCCGGGGATGTTGGCCGTCCAGCCCCATCCTGACGGCGTGAAATCCAGCAGCGTCACCTTGATCGCATCGCCCGGCATCGCGCCATCGATGAAGACGGGGCCGGCCACCGGGTTCACCTTGGCGAAATCCAGCTTGGCAAGATCGGCCACGGTCGAGGTGGCTGTCAGTTGCCCGCCCGAGGAATCGACCGGGTGAAACTCGATCGTTTCCCCAGGCCGCGCCATCACGACCGGCGTATTGGCATTGTTCCAGCCATAGTGGCACTGGTGGGCGTGGATGGTGTGATGGTGCATGAGTTGGTTCCAGTGGGGCACTTGGGCAGCAACAAAGACGTGAAATCGCCAAGTGGTAAAGTCGCCAAGTCGGAGGGCACGATTTGCCGATTTGGCGACTTCACGACTTCACGGTCTTTGTTGCTATTGCGCGTCTTTTGCGAAGATGTAGTCGTAGTTGACCGGGATATGGATGGGATCGGTGTAGAGGGATGGATCGCCGCCGAGCCGCGCGGAATGATAGGTGAAGCGCTTCTCGTTGAAGACCGGCACCCAGGGTGCATCCTTCGACACGTCGTCGAAGATCGCCTTCCAAGCCTGCGTGCGCGCATCCGCCTGATCGGACTTCACCATGGAGTCGGCCTTGGCCGCCCGATCGTCGAGCGCCTTGTTGCAATAGCGCGCCCAGTTCCAGCCGCCATCGACCGCACCACCGCAACCGAGGATCGGGTAGAAGAATCCGGCTGGATCGGGGAAATCCGCGATCCAGGCCATGCCGCCCGACCAGATCATGGGCACCTTACCTGTGCCGCCCGCCGCAATCACCTCGGCTTGAGCGACCGACTTGATCTCGGCCTTTATGCCGACGGCCGCCAGGTCCTGCTGGATCGCCTGGGCGATGCGCGGATTGGGATCGACGTTCATGGCGTAGATCTCGGTCGTGAAGCCATCGGCCATGCCGGCTTCGGCCAGCAGCTTCTTGGCCCCGTCGGGATCGAAGGCAAAGCCCTTGTTTTCGGTATTGTAGCCGGGCATGGCCGGCGGCAGGGGCTGCGAGGCGGTTACCGCGCGGTTGTTGATGATCTTGACGATGCGGTCCTTGTTGATCGCCATGTTGACCGCCTGCCGGACCTTCAGATTGTCAAACGGCGGCATGGTGACATTCATGGTCACGTAGCCCGTTTGCAACTGGTCGCCTGCGGCAATCAGATCCTTGTTGGCGGGATCGGACATGGCCTCGGTGAACTGCGCCGGTGGTATGCCATCACCCAGGATGTCGACCTCGCCGTTCTTGAGCTTCAGCACGGCAACCGTCGGATCGAGGCCGAACAGAAAGGTCACCTTGTCGAGAAAGGGAACACCGGGCTTGTAATGATCCTTGTTGCGCTCGAGCACCAGCTGCTGACCCGGCAACCACTCGACAAACTCGAATGCGCCGGTGCCCACGGGCTTCTTGCCCCAATCGGCGCCTGCCGCCTCGACGGCCTCCTTGGGCACGGTGAGCGCGAAATTGAGAGCGAGCACGTGGAGGAAGGTCGCATCGGGCCGCGCCAGCGTGATGACCACCGTCTTGTCGTCGCTAGCCGTAACACCTGCCAGCTCCTTTGCTTTGCCTCCGGCCATGTCCTCATAGCCCTCGATGGCCGAGAAATAGCTGGCACCGGGTGACAGCGTGGCCGGATTGACCGCTCTTTCGATCGACCACTTGACGTCTGCCGCTATCATCACCCGCCCATTGTGAAACTTGACACCGTCGCGCAACTTGAAGGTGTAGGTCATGCCATCGTCCGAAAGCGTGAAGCTTTCGGCCAGGTCTGGCACCAGTTCCGTGGTGCCTGGCTTGTAGTCCATCAGGCCATCGAACATCGCCTTGATCACCGACCAGTTCTGCCAGTCGTAGCCCACCTGGGGGTCGAGCGTAGTCAGATCGTTGTTGAACGTTACGACGACCGCCCCACCCTGTTTGGGCTCTTCGGCCAGTGCGGGGCCGCCAAGCGCCAGCAGAACGGCGGCAGCAGCGCCCAAGAAAGCGCGTTTCATGGATAAACCTCCCTTTTTGGTCCCGGCAATCATGAGCGGAGCCCGGCACCCGAGTGACGCCATATCATCCCAAACGGATACGTGGGTCAATGAGCGGCGCGACCAGGTCGGCCAGCAGATTGCCCAGAATGATGAACCCGGCCGCGACCGTGGTGACGCCCATGATGATCGGAATGTCGATGGTCTGAATGGCCTGCCACAGCAGTTGGCCAATGCCCGGCCAACCGAAAACACTCTCGACCACGACCGCGCCCGACATGAAGATCCCGACATCGAGCCCGATCATGGCGATGATCGGAAGCACGGCGTTGCGGGCGGCATGCTTCATGACAACGCGCCATTCCGGAACACCCTTGGCGCGTGCGGTGCGGATGTAGTCCTGGCGCAGCACATCGACCATGGATGAGCGCATCATGCGGCTGTACCAGCCGCCGCCCGCGATGCCCATCGTCACGGCCGGCAGCACCAGATGCCAGAGCGTCCCGTAGCCTCCCAGCGGAAACCAACCGAGCATGTAGGCGAACACATAGAGCAGCGACAGGCCGACCACGAATTGCGGCGCCGAGACTCCCACGAAGGATAGTGTCATGACCGCCTTGTCGCTGCGGCTGCCGCGGCGCGTGGCCGCATAGATGCCGGCCGGGATGCCGATGGCGAGCTCGGCGATGATGGCGCCGAGCATCAGCAGCAATGTTGCCGGCAGCCGCGACCAGATCAGATCGCCCACATCGGTCTTGCGGGCAAAGGAACGGCCAAAATCGCCTCTCGCGAGTCTGCCGACATAGTCAGCGTATTGCACGGGCATTGGCCGATCGAGTCCGAGTTGCTGGCGGATGACGGCCCGGGTCTCGGCAGTGGAATTGCGCCCGGCAATCATGGCCACCGGATCGGCGGGAATGAGAAAGGTGAGCATGAAGGTGATCAGGGTAACACCCAGCAGAATACCGACGGACGTCACAAGTCGCCCGGCAAGATAGCGCAGCATCAGCGGCGCCCCCGCTGCGTCGGATCGAGCGCATCGCGCAAGCCGTCACCCACGAGAGTGAAACCGAGCGCGACGAGGAGAATCGCGGCGCCGGGGATGAACACCAGCCAGGGCGCCGTCAGGAAATAGCTCTGGCTCTCGAAGATCATCTTGCCCCAGGAGGGTGTCGGCGGTTGCACGCCAACACCGAGAAACGACAGCGTCGCTTCGAACAGCACCGTGGTCGCGATGCCGAGGGTTCCGTAAATCAGCACGGTCGGCAGCAGATGTGGCAGCAGATGCCGGAGCAGGATACGCGATGGCCGGGCGCCGAGCGCTCGCGCGGCCTCGATGTATTCACGCTCCGAGAGGGCAAGGGTCTCGGTGTAGACGACGCGCGCGATCTGCACCCAGTTCACCAGAGCGATGACCAGCGCGACGATGAGCAGCGACGGCTTCAGGATGGCTGCCAGTGCGATGCCGAGCAGCAGCGCCGGGAAGGCCATCATGAGATCGGTGAAGCGCATGATGGCGGCGCCCACATAGCCTTTGAGGTAGCCCGCGGTCACACCCATCAGTGTGCCGATCAGCACGGCGACGCCATTGGCAAGGACGCCGATGAGCAATGAGGTGCCTGCACCATGGAGCACCCGCGAGAGCTGATCGCGGCCGAGCGTGTCGGTGCCAAACCAGAACCGCGACGACGGTGGCAAGGGCGAGCCTTCCACGGTCAGACCGTCGAGGAACTGCTCATTGGGATCGAACGGCGCGAGCAGTGGCGCGCCGATGGCAGCCAGACCCATCAGCCCAACCAATATCAGCCCGAGCACTGCCGCCCAGTCCTTGCTGAAACGCCGCCAGAGGTCCGCCATCGCCGCGAATAGGGCTTTGGCGGACTGGGTTGTCAAGGGAGGTCGAGGATCGTCGATTCAGATTCGAAACGACAAGGCCGTCCGCTCGAACGCTTCTCATCCGGGTCAGCTTGTGTCGGTCGCCCGTTCCATTACCGCCCCGCCCGCTCGACGAGCGCGAGTGCGGCCGCCAGATCCTCGTGGCCGCCGCCGCCCGATTTGAAGACGGTGATCTCGCTTTCGGCCTGCCGGCCGGGGCGCTTGCCGCTCGCCAGCTCGAACAGGTCGGTGATCCCGTCCTCGGCGAGCACGCCCTCGGTCATGGGCCCGATCACGTCGCCGCAAACGCCGACCGTCGATTGGCGCGAATCGACGAACAGCCGGCCGCCGGCCCGGCGCACGGCTTGCCCGTCCGCCTCGCGGAAATGGGGCGCGTAGCCACCGACCAGGTCCACATGGGCGCCGGGGCGCAACCACGCGCCGTGCAGGATCGGCTCGGTCGCATAGGTAGCGCAGCTGACGATGTCGGCTGTCTTGGCGGCGACGGCCGGGTCGTCGGCGACAACAACTGACAACCCCGGCCGGTCGAGCCGGGCTGCGAGCGCTTCGGCGTTGGCCCGCGTCCGGTTCCAGATCAGCACGCGGCTGATCGGCCGGACGGAGGCGTGCGCCGCGATCAGATAGGGCGCGAGCCGGCCCGCTCCCATCATCAGCAGCACGCTCGCATCGTTGCGGGCGAGCAGGCTGGA
>JANPDA010000471.1:0-7713 GCA_031431235.1 Hyphomicrobiaceae bacterium | reverse complement strand
CGCGAGCGCCGCGAAGATCGGCCAGATCTGCCCGGCATAGTGGCGGTAGAATTTGCCCAACCGGTCGGGCGGGCGCTCCCCGTCCCCGGTCAGGAACGGATCGACGAGCGTCTCGAACCAGCGGAACATGGGAAGTGGCCTCCTCGGCCCGGGGCGGCGCGGATGGTCGGTCGATCGGAACGGGATACGTCTTAGGCCAGGGAATGGGCGAGGCAAAGGCGGAAAAGGGAGCTCGCCTCAGCCGCGATGGTGGGGACCAAGGGGCCTGCCCTATCCGCGCGAAACGACCCGTCGTTGCGTGTCGCCTCCTTGGGCAGTTAGGGATGCGGGTTGCAGACCTGGATAGGAGCGAGCTCCTCCATCGATTGGAGCCTTGTCGCAATCGGACAAGCACGACCGGAGGGCAGTCACCGACGGCTGGCGTCCGCTGCCGGGAAGGGCTACCGTCCGTCCGATGCAGCGCCGTGACGCGATGGGCCATGACCGACAGTCTCCGACCAAGCGAGCCCGGCCTTGCGGTTCGACAGCTGATCGGTAGGATAGCGGACCTTTAGCAAACGCCAGTAGGTTCAGTATCGTAGAAAGTTGTCGCTGTAGCGAGCCTTGGGAGAACCGGTTGTGACGAACGCAGCGCAAACAACATCTACCGGGCACGCTTTGTCTGGCGCCCACTGGCTGGATGCGCATTTCGAGAGCGCGCGTGCTGAGTACGAGGACGGTTTGCGCTATGTCGAAATTCAGCCCGGATGGAAGGTGCTCGACGCAGGCTGTGGTGGCGGTGGCTTTTTGCCGCTGATGGTTCAATTGGTCGGCTCGACGGGCACCGTAGACGCATTGGATTTGGCGCCCGAGAACATCGATCGCATCAACGCATTGATTGATGCCGGAAAGCTTCAAGGCAAAATCGCAACGCATGTCGGAAGCATGCTTGCGCTACCATACCCCAATGAGACATTCGATTGCGTTTGGTCGGCCAATGTCATGCAGTACTTGACCGCCAATGAATTTGATCTTGCGATTGATGAGTTCAAGCGGGTCCTGAAGCCTAACGGCCATATTGCGATTAAGGAATTCGATTCAAGCTTGCTTCAGTATCAACCTTTCGATCCTGGCGCGGTGGCCAGGCAGATCGCAGCGCGCAAAGCGCAAGCGGTCGAGACTGGACTGCTCGGCCCATGGTCTGGACCGTCGATGCCCTCCCGGCTTCGACGGGCTGGTCTCCAGGACATTCGTCGCAAAACTTGGTTTGTCGAGAGATGGCAACCTGTTATTCCGGCGGTTCGACAATACGTCTCAGACGCTTTACCCTACATGTCCCGGATGGCCTCGAAGCACAACGTCCCCACCAGCGACATCGCCCGTTGGGAGGAGATAGCAGCCAATCCATTGATTTTGCTCGACGACCCTGATTTTTGTTTACGTGAAGGCTTTGTGGTTGCAGTTGGCCGCGTTGGGTGACTGGAGTTCGTCGCGAGCAGCACATCGAGCCGAAGGAACTGGGAACGGTCTGATGCGCCGACGACAATGTGGTTGGGACGCTTTGCGAGTAAGCGGACATGGCTACAGTCGCATTGTTCGGCCCCACGCGGTTCGCCTTCGGGTCAATCGCGTCACCTGCGGCAGCCGGCCGAGCTTCGGGTACCGTATCATGAAGCTGCCGTGAGGCAAAATGGACGGTCGATCGCCCGGATGTCGCAAACGGAGCGCCCCGCCGCGAGGGGCCCGAAGTGCCCTCCCTCCCAAACCCCGAAACTCCCCTGATCACCCCCCTGCAAAAAAATCCAACCCCGCCCCCTCCTTCCCCCCTTACACTCCCCCTTCGCCTTCCCGGAAGCGGGACGCGTCGACCGTCGAAGCGTTTCGGGGAGGCGGGTTGCCGCCTGTCGCGGCGGTGTCGCAAGCGCGCTGCTTTGGGCTCGAAGGAGGCAGCGGCTTGAGCCCCGAGGGCATCACCGCTACACCGGAAGCGGAGATTCGGAGCGAGGTCAACGTCATGCCGACCGGACAAGATGGGCTCGATGACCAGAAATCCCTGGCGCGAGCCTGGTTCGAAGAGCTGCGCGACCGGCTCTGCGCGGCGATCGAGGCGCTCGAGGCCGACTTACCGGCCGGAGCGCCGCTGTCGGGCAATCCGGCCGGCCGCTTCGTGCGCACGCCTTGGCAGCGTGCCGACCACACCGGCACCGATGGCGGCGGCGGCATCATGAGCCTGATGGGAGGCCGTGTGCTCGAGAAGGTCGGCGTTCACACCTCGACCGTGCATGGCGAGCTCGCGCCCGAGTTCAGAAAACAGATCCCGGGCGCGCAGGAGGATCCCCGCTTCTGGGCGTCCGGCATCTCCTTGATCGCCCACCCGCAGAACCCCAACGTGCCCGCCGTGCACATGAACACTCGCTTCGTGGTGACGACGAAATCCTGGTTCGGCGGTGGCGCGGACCTGACGCCAGTGCTCGCCCGGCGCCGTACGCAAGTGGACCCCGACACCGTCGCTTTCCACGCGGCCATGCGCGGCGCCTGTGAGCCGCACGAGGTCGCGGACTACGACCGGTTCAAAACCTGGTGCGAGGAATACTTCTATCTGCCGCACCGCAAGGAGATGCGTGGCATCGGCGGCATCTTCTACGACTATCTGGAAAACGGTACGTGGGACGCGCGCTTCGCCTTCACCAAGGACGTGGGCCGCGGCTTTCTCGACGCCTATCCGCGCATCGTGCGCGCCAATTTCGCGACCCCCTGGAGCGATGCCGACCGCGAGGAGCAACTCGTGCGGCGCGGCCGCTACGTCGAGTTCAACCTGCTCTATGATCGCGGCACGGTGTTCGGCCTGAAGACCGGGGGAAACGTGGATTCGATCCTCTCCTCGATGCCGCCCGTGGTGAAATGGCCCTAGCTGGCGCGACGGTAGCAGAGTAAACGCGCGGGCCTGGACAAAACCCTCTACCATCCCCACCTCCTCGCCATGACCGAGAAAGCCGAAATCTCCACCCTGACCCGTCGATCCCCAGCGCTCCACTTCCTGCTGGAGCCGACCCTCGATCTTGCGCGGGCGCCTCATTGGGAGGGCGAGCTGACCGGCACGCAAGGCGCTCCCAAGGGTTGCGTGATGCGCCTCGAGGCGCAAATCGATTTCAACCGGCATTCGATCGAAGGCGTGGGGCGGGCCGTGAATTTCCCATCGGATGTACCCTCGAGCCATGCCGAGCTGACGCTGTCGGGCTCGTGCAGCCTAGAAACGGTGATGTTCGAGATCTGGTTCAGCGGCACTCCCTATGGGCACCAGCCGTTCTGCGGCGCGGGCACGCTCGGCAATGACGGGCGCGAGATGTCGGGCGACTGGTCGGTTGCCTGCCTCACCCCGGATAGTTGCGGCTGCAATGGCGGCGGCGGGACATTCCGCCTGAAGCGTATCGATTGAGCGTTGCGCGGTTGCAACACAGCCTCGCTGGTATCACCGCGGGCTATGCATCGGTCGATGGCAGCACGCTCCTCAGCCTGGGCATGGCGAAGTCGAGAAACGCACGCAGCTTCAGCGGCAGCAGACCCTGACCGGCATAGACGAGGCTGACGGGAGTGACCGGCGGCTCGAATGCCTCCAGCACGAGCGCGAGCACGCCCACCTGCGTGACCGTCGCAACCTGGTAGGACAGCACCCGCGTGATGCCGAGGCCCGCAATGGCAGCATCGATCGCACTTTCGGCGGTGTTGACAACGAGGCGGGAGCGAAGAGCGACCGCGATATCGGCCTTGCCTGATCGAAACGTCCAGACATCGGGCGACATCAGCCCGTCGAAAGTAATGCACTGGTGCGATCCGAGATCCGCGGGCTCGCTCGGGATGCCATGCTTGGCGAGGTAGGCTGGACTGGCGCAGACAACCCGCCGGATCGTGCCGAGCCGAGTTGCCATGAGACCGCTGTCAGGCAGGTCGCCGATGCGCACGGCGAGGTCGACATGATCATCGAGCAGATGGACGATGCGGTCCGCAAAGGCGATGCGGATGTCGATATCGGGATAAGCCGCCAGGAACTCGACGACAATCGGCAGGACGTGCAGGCGCCCGAACACTATCGGCGCAGTGATGACGAGGCTGCCTCGCGGCGCACTGTACTCGCCGGCTGCGGTGCGCTCGGCCTCCCCGACATCATCGATGATCTGCCGGCAGGCGGCCACGTAGGATCGCCCAGCATCGGTCAATGTCAGCTGGCGGCTCGACCGGATCAGCAGACGGGTCTGGAGGTGGCGCTCGAGCTCGGAAACCTTCCGGCTGACGGTCGACAGCGGCGAGCCGAGCCGGCGGGCAGCCGCGGACAGGCTGCCGGCCTCGACCACGGCGAGCAGCGTCGACATCGCTTCGAACCGATCCATCAAGACTCCCAGGAAATGGAAGGATGACTTCCATTCATATGGCCTGCCTCCGACGTTTGGAAGGATCTATCTCCTGTCGCAGCAGGCCAGTCCGGCCAGCAACGACCGCAAGGAGCGCAACGATATGGGCATTCTTCGATCCACTCTGGTGACCGCAATGACCGCTGCCCTCGGCCTTTCGCTGTTGGCGGCACCGACTGTGCTGGGGTCCGCCCATGCGGCCGACGAGCAGAACGTCTCGAAGGGCGCAACGCTGGCCGGTCCGGGCCTTGCCGCCCACGGCTATGACGTGGTCTCCTATTTCAAGGGGCAGCCCACGGTCGGCACCGACGCCTTTGCCGTCGCCTACGACGGCGCGACCTACCGCTTCGCCGACCAGGCCAATCTCGACGCTTTCAACGCCGAGCCGACCAAGTTCGAGCCGGCCTATGGCGGCTTTTGCGCCTATGGCGCCGCAGTCGGCAAGAAGTTCGACGGCGACCCGCGCTACTGGAAGATCGTCGATGGCAGGCTCTACCTGAACCTCAATGGCGACATCCAAAGCAAATGGTCCGAGGATATTGCCGGCAATATCAAGAAGGCCGACAGCAACTGGACGAATATCAAGTCGATCCCAGTCGACAAGCTCTGAGTAACTTGCGGACGGTGGCGTCCGGCTGCCGTCCGCAACCCCACGGCCAACGACGTCCTGCCCTTCGAGGGAGCAAATCCATGTCGCGACCACCCGTTCCCCCGTTCAGTGCCCAGACCGCCGAACAGAAGGCGCGTATGGCGGAGGATGCCTGGAACAGCCGTGACCCCGCACGGGTGGCGCTCGCCTATACGCCCGCCACGCGATGGCGCAACCGGGCCGAGTTCGTCGAGGGCCGCGGGGCGGTCGAGCAATTCCTCGTCCGCAAGTGGAGTCGCGAGCTCGAATACCGGCTGATCAAACAGGTCTGGGCGTTCCACGACAACCGAATCGCCGTGCGCTTTGCCTATGAATGGCACGACGACAGCGGCCACTGGTTCCGCAGCTACGGCAACGAGAACTGGGAGTTCGACGAGCACGGCCTGATGCGGCTGCGGCTGGCGAGCATCAACGACCTGGCAATCGCCGACGGCGAGCGCAAGTTTCACTGGCCGCTCGGGCGCCGCCCCGACGACCATCCGTCGTTGAGCGATCTCGGTCTTTGAGGAGGCGATCATGACTTCGACCCAACGCTTCGCCAGCGATGTCGCCTTCACGCCATCCGTCAAGGCCGTGCAGGACCGCAAGGGCTCGCGCCGCTCCTACAGCCGGATGGAGGAAGGCGGGTCCTGGCAGACCCACATCACGCCGGATCTTGCCGAGTTCATCGCGGCCCAGACCAGCATTTTTCTCGCGACGGTCAATGCCGAAGGCCAACCCTACATCCAGCATCGTGGCGGGCCGGCCGGCTTCCTGCGGGTGCTCGACGAGACAACCCTCGGACTGATCGATTTCGTCGGCAACCGGCAATACATTACCCAAGGCAATCTCGTGGACAATCCGAGGGCGCAACTCTTCCTGATCGACTACAAGGAACGCCGGCGCGTGAAGATCTGGGGGACGGCGCGCGTGGTGGAGGGCGATAGGGAGCTGATGGCCAAGCTCATGCCGGGCGGATACAAAGCGCGGCCCGAGCAGGCGCTGCTGTTCACCGTGACCGCCTGGGACGCCAATTGCCCCCAGCATATCCCGCAAAGGTTCGAGGCAGCCGATATCGCAGCCATCGTCGCCGAGCGCGACGGCCGCATTGCCGCTCTCGAAGCCGAGGTGGCGAGGCTGGAGGCCGTTGCGCCGTAGCGGGCTGTCGGGAAGGCGGCATTCCGAGCAGGCCCTGCCGACGTCAAATGCCACACGGCATCGAGGCGCGTGATCCGATCAGCCGACGCCGGCCGTCGCTGAGCACTGCGCGCGCGGCTCCAACGGGCAGCAGATCATGGGAAGGTTTCGGCCGCCCGCCCAGTGACCGCGGCTGCGCCCGCGAGGAGGCGACATCCGAGGCCCCACACAGCGGCGGAACGTGACGTCAGGCCGCTGGCAGGACGAAGGGATTCGATTTCCAGCAGGATGTATGGCTTGATCGCTGCAAGCTCACTCAAATCGTTGCCAAGGGAGGCATTGGTGCCCGGACTTCGTCCTGACGTGGATCCTGACGGCCTGCAAGAATTCTCCGTCGTCTTCACCGACCGCTCGCTCAATCACATGTCGGCGAAGTTCCAGGCCGCGATGCGCGATATCTCCGCGACCCTGCGCGAGGTCTATCGGGCCGACGCTGTGGTGCTCGTGCCGGGCGGCGGCAGCTACGCGATGGAATCCGTCGCCCGCCAGTTCGCAACGGCACGGCATGCCCTCATCGTCCGCAATGGCTGGTTCTCGTTCCGTTGGTCCCAGATCCTCGAGATGGGAGGGTTTGCGGCGCGCACGACCGTGTTGATGGCTCGCCAGGCTGGCAATCGCGGGCAGTCGCCCTATGCGCCGGCGCCGATCGCCGAGGTGGTGGCGAAAATCCACGAGGAGAAGCCCGGCGTCGTGCTCGCTCCCCATGTCGAGACCTCATCGGGGCTGATCCTGCCGGACAGCTACATCACCGCCTTGGCGAAGGCTACGCACGAGGTGGGAGCCTTGCTCGTCCTCGACTGCATCGCCTCGGGGGCTGTCTGGGTGGACATGGCCGCGACCGGCGTTGATGTCTTGATTTCCGCGCCGCAGAAGGGCTGGTCGGCGACCCCGTGCGCTGGCCTGGTGATGATGTCGCAACGTGCGGCTGACAGACTCGAGCAGACGACCTCGAGCAGCTTCGCGATGGATCTGAAGAAGTGGCGCTCGATCATGGCGGCCTACGAGGGCGGCGGCTATGCCTACCACGCGACCATGCCGACGGACGGCCTGCTGGGCCTGCGCAATGCCATGGAGGAAGCCAGGGCCTATGGCTTCGAGCAGCTGAAGGAGGCGCAATGGGCGCTCGGCAACGGCGTGCGGGCGATGCTGGCGGCGAAGGGCGTGTCATCGGTAGCCGCGGAAGGCTTCGGAGCGCCGGGCGTCGTCGTCTCCTACACGGAGGATCCCGAGATCCAGAACGGCAAGAAGTTTCTCGCTGCCGGCATGCAGATCGCGGCGGGGGTGCCGTTGCAGGTCGGCGAGGGACCGCAGTTCCGATCCTTCCGGCTCGGCCTGTTCGGCCTCGACAAGCTGACCGACGTGGACGGCACGATCGCGCGGCTGCAGGCGGTCGTCGATCGCGTGCTGTAGGGAAGTGGTGGAGGCATAGCCGCCGCCCTCGTAGGCCGCCATGATCGAGCGCCACTTCTTCAGATCCATCGCGAAGCTGCTCGAGGTCGTCTG
>JANPDA010000470.1:0-10038 GCA_031431235.1 Hyphomicrobiaceae bacterium | reverse complement strand
TGAAGGGCGTTGCCGATAGGCCGACCGTCCATGCCGGAGACGCCGGCAACGATCCGGCGGATGCCGACTATTCCGGCGGCTCGTTCACGCTCATCGACGTCAACGTGCATCCGTTCGGGGGTGAAACGACCGACACTGATGCCGGGTTGGGCCGGACCGGCTCCGAGTCGATCTACTACATCGTCTCGGGTCTCAAGGATAACCCGGACCTGCGGCTCAACCTCGTCGACTCGGCCGGCAACATCGTCGGCAGCAACAATGGCGACGGCACCTGGTACCTCTCGCAGGCCGACCTCGCGGATCTCCACATCACCGGCCGCGCCTGGGGCGATCCGCTGATCGCCGAGACCGTCGAGCTGACGCTGACGACGGTTGCGACCGAGAACGACGGCGCCATCGCCACGAGCGCGGCGCCCTTCCGCGTCGACATCGCGCCGCCGGGCGGGGGTGGTGGCATCGCCATCGATCCGCTGCCGCCGATCCTGACGATCGGGCCGATGATCGTCGCCGAGGACCTCGACACCAATCTCGACGGCACGACGGACGCGGGGGAAGCCACTTCGGGCAAGCTCACGCTCAACATCAGCGCGGTGAAGGATCCAGCTGACGGCACGAATCCGTCGATCACCGTCATCCTGTCGAGCCTGCCGTCCGGCATTGTCGTCGAAGGGGCGATCTACAACCCGGTGACCGGCCAGCTGTTTGCCTCCGCTGCCTCGCTCGCGGCCGGGCTCGTCAAGATCACACCGCCTGCCGACTTCTCCGGCGAGCTGACCTTCACTGCGGTCGCCGTCGCGACCAACCTGCATTTCCGTGAGGCCGAGTCGGCCCCGCAGACCGGCACGATCGACGTGACACCTTCGGCCGATCCGCTCTCCATCACGATCACACCCGTCGATGTCGTCGATGGCGCAGGCCTCGACGAGGACCACGGCATCGCGCTCAATCTCGCATTCGCTACGACCGATCCCAACGGTACACTGAGCGAGCAGATCCAGGGGCCCGTGACGATCAGGGTTCCGGCGGGCACCTCGCTCTCGGGCGACACCAGCGGTGGGGGTAGCCTGGCCCATGCCGGCAATGTCTACACGATCACCGGCACGGCCGCCCAGATCGCAGCCATCGCCGCGAGCCTCGTGCTGACGCCGCCTGCGCACGCTCACGGCACGCTCGCGATCGAGGTCAGCGGGCTCTCGGTCGAGCCGGGGAATGGCGACACCCACCTCACCACCTCGACCTTCACCGTGAAACTCGCGGCCGATGCGGACGCTCCCTCGATCACCGTGCCGGACTCGGGCAGTGCAGCACCCGATGTCTCCGGCGCCGAGGACGGCTGGATCGCACTGCCGGGACTATCCGTGGCCCTCGTCGATACCGACGGCTCGGAGCTGCGCTCGGCCAAGATCTCGGGCATTCCGGAGGACGCGATCCTCTCGGCCGGCTCCAACAATGGCGACGGCAGCTGGACAGTGCCGGTCGGATCGCTCGCCACCTTGCTGATCCTGCCGCCGCCCCATTACAGCGGGACGATGACACTGACGCTCGAAGCCTTCTCGGTCGAGAAGTCGAACGGCGACACGGCGACGACGGCGCTGTCGTTCGACGTGGAGGTGACGCCTGTCGCCGACACCGTCAGCATCTATCCCCGTGACGTGATCGGCGAGGAGGACGGTGCGGCCGTCGTGCTCGACCTGGGCATCCTGCTGGAGGACCGGACCGGCCTGCTCGCCGGCGAGAACCCGGGAGAGACGGTCGAGATCACTTTCGACAACCTGCCCGCAGGCGGCACCCTCAACCTGCCCTCTGGTGGCGCAGCTTTGTTCAACGGCTTCGGCCAATGGGTGTTCAACGGAACGGCGGCGCAGGCCAATGCGCTCACCTTCTCGCCAGCCGCCAACTGGTCGGGTCTGATCGCGGCGACGTTCTCGGCGGTCGCGATCGACAACGGCGTGCGTGGCACCGCGACGGCGGGGGCTTTCGAGATGCGGATCGATCCGGTCGCTGACGCGCCCGGTCTCCTCGTCAACGACGCGAGCGGTCTGGCCGGTACCGCCATCCCGATCAACATCCTCGCCGGCCTCGTCGACACCGACGGCTCGGAGAGCTTGTCGATCATCATCTCGGACGTGCCGGCAGGCGGAATCTTCAGTGCCGGATACTCGCCGATCGACGGGTACTGGTTTATCACTCCGGCCCAGCTCGCGGGCCTGACGTTCACGCCGGCTGCCGGCGCGAGCGGAACGATCCACATGAGCGTCACGGCGCTCGCCCAGGATTTCATGGCGACCGGCATCGTGCCTACTCCGGACTATGCGACCGACATTGCCGTATCCGGTCCGCTCGGGCTCGACATTGAGATCGGCACCGGCGGCGTTGCCATCAGCGGCGACAGCTCAGGCAATGTCCTGACCGGCGGCATCGGCAACGACACGATCGACGGTGGCGCCGGCGCCGATACCCTGACTGGCGGTGATGGCGAGGATACCTACATTGTCGACGATGCGGGAGATCTGGTCGTGGAAGGCGCAAGCGCTGGTGCCGACACCGTGCTCGCGAGTGTCGATCAGACGCTCTGGGCCAATGTCGAGAACCTGACCCTGACCGGCGCTGCCGTGAGCGGCACCGGCAACGGCATTGCGAATGTGCTCACCGGCAATGCTGGTGACAACACGCTCTCCGGTCTCGATGGCGACGACAGGCTCGACGGCGGCACCGGTGCGGACGTGATGGCAGGCGGTGATGGCGACGATACCTACATCGTCGACGACGCTGGTGACTCGATCACCGAGAATTTTGGCGAGGGTACCGATCTCGTCAGCTCTAGCGTCGACATTTGGCTCAATCCAAATCTCGAGAACCTGGAGCTGATGGCAGCAGCCGTCTTCGGTGGCGGCAATGCGCTGGCCAACGCCATCACCGGCAATGCGGTCGCCAACACCCTGCTGGGTGGGGGCGGTGAGGATACGCTATTGGGTGGAGAGGGCAACGACACGCTCGCGGGTGGCACCGGCATCGACCTGCTTTCAGGCGGCATCGGCGCCGACGTGCTCACCTGGGCGGCGGGCGACGAGGTCGACGGCCCCGACGTCGTCAGCGATTTCCAGCTCGGCCCGGGCGGCGACGTGATCGACTTGTCCGATCTGCTCCCAGGCTACGTCGAGGGCACGAGCGCGATCGGCGACTTCGTGCAGGCGACGACGGATGGCACGAGCACGACAATCCGTATCGATCAGAGTGGAACCGGCAATTTCGCGGGCGGCGCCGATGTGGTGACGCTCTCGCATGTGGTCGAGACCGACCCGGAGGTGCTGAAGGCGCAAGGGAACCTGATCGCCTAGCCAATCGAGTGAAGCAACGTATGACGCCGGGAGCAACCTGTCGGTTACCTGTGGATAACTTGCGGTTCTGCGGTGAATGCGACGTTCCGGCATCAGCCATGCCGCCGGCCGCTACCGTATGAAAACTCTTGAAGCGAGGGTGTTCGTACCAGTAGCGTTCAGGGGGCGTCATGTTGCGGGATGCGTGGCTGTGCGCAGTCGGCATTGCTTGTGCCATTGTGCTGTGGACGGTCCCAGCCGGGGCCGATGATTTGCGCTCGATCGTGGAGCGTACACTTTTCACCAATCCCGAAATCCAGGCCTTGATGGCCAATCGCCTCGCCATCGATGAGGATCTCGAGGCCGCCAAGGGTCTCGGGCGGCCCAAGCTCGACGTGACCGGCAAGGGCGGCTATCTCCGCCGGGAGAACGACAAGGAAGGCGCTCTCGACGATTTCGACGACGACACCATGCAAGGCAGCGTGTCCGGCATGATCGAGCTGCCGGTGTTCGACGGCTGGAAGACATTCTATGAGGTCGAGCGGCAAGGCAATCGCGTCAACAGCGCGCGCCACCGGGTTGCCGATACCGCCAACTCGCTCGCCCTGCAGGCGATCCAAGCCTATCTCGAGGTGCAGCGTGCGGGCCGTGTGCTCAGGATCTCGGAGGACAACCTCGAGGCCCACCGCAAGTTCCAGTCGCGGGTGAAGTCGCGCGTCGCCGGTGGCAAATCACCGGAGGCCGAGCTGGTGCAGGCGCGCGCGCGAGTGGCGAGTGCCGAGGCCTCGCTGATCGATGCCAAGGCCCGTCACATCGACGCGCAGTCGCTCTTTGTTTCCGTCGTCGGCGAGGCACCCGGGCGGCTCGCGCCGGCGACGTCTCCCGATGCTCATCTGCCCGGCAGTGTGGAGGAAGCGGTCGCTCTCGCGGTGGCCAACGCCCCTTCGCTGTCGGCTTTGCGCCATGATGCGCTCGCGGCCGAGGCCGCCATCGGCACGGCAGAGTCCGAGTTCTATCCCAAAGTCGGCATCGAGGTCGCGGCCAGCCACGAATCGAGCGAGGACGGCGACTTCGGCTTGTCCAACGAGCTGACTGCGATGCTGACCCTCAAGAAGAACCTCTACAATGGCGGCATCGACACGTCGCGCGTGCGTGAGGCCAAGCACCGCCACGACCAGGCCGAGCGGACGGCAGAGAACGCCGCTCGCTTCATCGAGAAGGAGGTGCGCATCTCCTGGCTCGCCATCCGCTCGGCGCGTCAGCGCTTGGAGACGATTGCCCGCCAGCGTGACGAGAACCGGCAGCTGGTCGTTGCCTATACGAGCCAGTTCGACCTCGGTCAGCGCTCGCTGCTCGACATTCTCGACATCCAGAACGAGATCTTCGTCAATGAGACGACGCTTGCAACCGAGCAGCTGTCGGCCGTCTTCAATAGCTATCGGGTGCTTGCCGCGATCGGCACGCTCGTCGCCGCACTCGACCTGCCGCTCCCCGATGAGGCCATAGCCGAGCCGTCCTTGGCCAGGTCCTGGGTGACGCTGCCGTGAAGCTCAGAGGGGAAATCTGAACTCGGGGCTGATAGCCCGACCCGGATGGCCCGACCCGAAAGGCTCGACAACGCCATTGCCTTCGGTTACAAGGCACGCACGAAATCCAACGACGCTCTGTCGCAAGAGCCGCGCCTCGGTGCGCCGCTCCTCTGCGTGCTCGACAAGGACAAATGCAATGAAACCGCACGCAACGGCGAACATCATCGAGCAGCTCGAGGCCGAGCAGGTGGCGCAACTCGTCGCGAAACGGCCGGTGCCGCAATTCGAATCGGGCGACACTGTGAAAGTCGGCGTCCGCATCGTCGAGGGCGAGAACTCGCGCGTCCAGGTCTACGAAGGCCTCTGCATCGCCCGCGCCGGCCAGGGCCTGAACGAGAACTTCACGGTCCGCAAGATCTCCTACGGCGAGGGCGTCGAGCGCATCTTCCCGGTCTATTCGCCGATGATCGAATCAGTCGAGGTGGTGCGCCGCGGCGAAGTCCGTCGCGCCAAACTGTATTACCTGCGCGGTCTGCGCGGCAAGGCCGCCCGCATCTTCGAGCGCACCGACGTCCGCGGCAAGAAGCTCGCCCAGCTCGACAACTGGAAAGGCTTCAAGAAGCCCAAGGGCGAGCCCGACGATTTGAAGAGGATCAAGGGCCTGGGCGAGGAGCTGGAGAAGCGCCTCGTCAAGCTCGGCATCACCAAGTTCGAGCAGATCACCAATTTCTCCGATGACGACATCGCTCGTGTCGACGAGGTGCTGAACCTGGAGGGACGCATGGAGCGCGAGGACTGGCTCGGCCAGTCGCGCGCGCTGATGGCCGAGGCTGCCGCCGCCGAGCTGCCCCCTGTCGAGGACGCGAAGGCCTGAGCAAAGGCGCGATCGATCCACGGTTGGTTTTGTCCCAAAGGCGGCTGCTCGGCCGCCTTTGTCGTCTGTGGCCATGACTTGGCACGCGACCTATAACGGCGTCTATGGCGCCGCGGCCGACACCTCGTCGGTCAAAGCCCAGCGCCACTCATGCTGGGCATCGGCCGGTCGAGGACCGGCCTCAGCACCAGCCAGCCTACGTGATCACGCCTTCAAAAAGTGCTCGACGAGGTGGCCCCAATAGGCGGCGCCCGGCACCAGCGCGGCATCGTTGAAGTCATACTTCGGATGGTGCAGCCCTGCGCTCTCGCCATTGCCGATCATCAGATACGAGCCCGGCTTCTGCTCCAGCATGAACGAGAAATCCTCGCTGCCGAGATAGGGTTTGGGGACGTCGAAGACGCGATCCTCGCCGACGAGCTCGATCGCGGCTGCCTTGGCGAGCGCCGTCTCCTCGGCATTGTTGATGACGGCCGGATAGCCGCGAAGCCACGTGATCTCCGCCGTTGCGCCAAAGCTCTCGGCCTGCGAGCGCGCCAGCGTCTCGATCCGCTTGCGCATGATCTCGCCCGTCTTCTTGTCGAAGAAGCGGATGCCGATATCCATGAACGCGGTCTCGGGGATGACGTTGCAGACGGCGCCGGCCCTGAGGCACCCGACCGTAACCACCGCGGGCGCCAGCGGATCGATGTTGCGGCCAACGACCGACTGCAGCGCCATCACCAGCGAAGCACCAGCCACGATCGGGTCGATCGTATTGTGGGGATCGGCGCCATGGCCGCCCTTGCCGCGGATGGTGATCTGCACCTGATCGACCGCCGCCATCATCAGTCCGGAGCGGAAGCCGAGCTTGCCCGCCGGGGTGCCGGGCTCGTTGTGCATGGCGAACACCGCGTCGCACGGAAACCGGTCGAACAGGCCTTCCTCGACCATGATGCGGGCGCCGCCGATGTCCTCCTCCGCCGGCTGGAAAATGAGATGCACGGTGCCGTTGAAGTGCTTCGATTCGGCAAGGTAGCGGGCGGCGCCGAGCAGCATGGTGGTGTGGCCGTCGTGGCCACAGGCATGCATCTTGCCGGCGGTCTTCGAAGCATAGGCCTTGCCCGTCTCCTCGTGGATCGGCAGCGCGTCCATGTCGGCGCGGATGCCGATCGAGCGGTTGCCGCCGCCATTGCTGAGGCTCGCGACGAGGCCGGTCCTGGCCAATCCGCGCTCGACCTTGTAGCCCCACTGCTCGAGCTTCTGGGCGACGACGTTGCTCGTCCGCACCTCCTCGAACGCGAGCTCTGGATGCTCGTGCAGATCGCGGCGGATGGCGACGAGCTCGGCCTCATAGGAGCGGATGCGGTCCTCGATCATTGGGCGGGTCCTCGGATGGATGCCGATCTTGCAGCGTGGTCTGTGGCGGCTTTGCCCGCATGATTGGCCGCTCATGGGCCCAAAGGCAAGCACCGGGCTCTGCTACTCGGCTTGGCGGGCCTCGATCTCGAGTTTCCGGCGCTCGGCGATCTGGCGGATCTGGTTGCCGACCTCGGGGTAGGCGAGGTGCAACTGCTGATAGCCTTCGCGGTCGAGCCGCAGCACACGCACGCGCGAGGCCGCCGTATAGGTGCAGTCGCTCGGCGCATGCTCGAGCATGGCGAGCTCGCCGAACGACGTGCTGGACCCGAGCTCGGTCTCACCCGTGGCCGTCAGCGCGCGCACCTTGCCCGAGGCGACGAAGTACATGGCGTCGCTTTCCGCGCCGCGCTTCAGGATCTCGTGGTGCGGGGGATAATTGTGTGCCGAAAGGCAGCGCATGACCTCGGCGACCGCGTGGGCATCGAGATCGGCGAACATGGGAATTTTGGAGAGCATCGACCAGGTGAGCACGAAGTCGCGCCGGCCGACCTCTTGGGAAAAACCGGTGGCGATGATGGCGATCGGCAGCGCGAGCACCACGAGGCCCGTCAGCATGACGAAGCCTGCGAACAGCTTGCCGAGCGGCGTCACCGGCGCCACGTCGCCATAGCCCACCGTCGTCAGCGTCACGATCGCCCACCAGGCGGATTCCGGAATGCTTCCGAACCGGTCGGGCTGGGCGCGGTATTCCAGATAGTACATGCCGGTCGAGGCAAACAGCAGCGCCGTCAGCACCAGCATCAGCGCGCCGAACAGCGCCCGCCGCTCGTTGCCGAGCACGCGAACGATCGTATGCATGGCGGGCGAGTAGCGGCCGAGCTTCAGGAACCGCATCAGCCGGAGCACGCGCAGCAGCCGCAGATCGAGGGGAGCGATGAAGCTCAGATAGAACGGCAGCACCGCCAGCAGATCGATCAGCAGCTCGGGCCTGCGTGCGAACCCCAGACGCGCTTGCCAGGGCGGCAGCCGCTTCAGAAAGGTCGCCTCGACCGAGCTCCAGATCCGCAAGCCGTACTCGATCGAGAACAGGATCACCGAGAAGATCTCGAAACCGAACAGCCAGCCGCCCAATTCCCGCTCGATGCTCGGCACCGTCTCGGCGACAAAGGCGAGCACGTTGAGCACGATCAGCGCGATCAGGAATGCGTCCACCCAGGCGCTGAGCCGATCCTCGCCCCGCCCGAGCTCCAGCACCTCGTAGACGCGCCGGCGCAGCCCCGTCGGCGGCCTCCGCAGGCCGGCGAGGCGCTCCCGGGCGAGCCGGCGCATGCGATCAGCGATCGATCCGGCTGGCGGTTCTGGTCTAGCGTTGGGCATCCTTGCGATCATTGCCAGTGCGCGCCGGATTGCAAGCCCGATGTCGGATCGAGGTCGAGGCGGGTGAAGTCGAGGCGGGTGAGGTCGAAGCGGGTGAAGTCGAAGCGGGTTCCGGCGCTGGCCCGATTGGTGTAGGATCGGCAGCAATCGACCGTTGCCCGAGGAAAGCCCGATGCGCATGCTTGCCACACCTGTCATTCTCGCCGGCCTGATATCGGTCGCCATGGCCTTGCCGGTCGCAGCCCAGGATTTCGCGGGTGAAGCCTACCGGTCGGTGACCGTCACCGCGATCGGCGGCTCGGAGCCCGTGACCTTCCCCGTGCGCCAGGACGACCGCGGCGACGACGAGGTCCTGATCCCCGATCACGGTTGGATCCGCTGCATCTACAATTCCTGCGAGACGACGGCGCGGAACTATCACTTCCACTTCTGGGAGGGCGACCGCACCGGCCAAGGCATCGGCCGCGGCATCCTGGGTGAGTTGATCGGCCTCGATTAGCCCCGACCGGTCGCGCTCGAGTCGCGTGAGGCACTGGCATGACCCTGCCATCCCGCATCCGGATCGTCGAGATGTCGCCCCGCGACGGGCTGCAGAACGAGAAGATGGTCGTGCCGACTGCCGCCAAGATCGGGCTGATCGAGCGGCTCGGGGCGGCAGGTCTCGTCGAGATCGAGATCGGCAGCTTCGTCTCGCCCAAATGGGTGCCGCAGATGGCGGATTCGGCCGAGGTGCTGCGGGCAGTGGCGGCGCTGCCCGGCCTGAGGCCCTGGGTGCTGGTGCCCAACGAGAAGGGGCTGGAAGCTGCGATCGCGGCGGGTGCGCGCCATGTCGCCGTGTTCGCGGCGGCTTCTGAAACCTTCTCGCACAGGAATATCAACTGCACGATCGCCGAGAGCCTTGCCCGCTTTGCGCCAGTCGCTGCGCGTGCCAGCGCAGAAGGGATCGCACTGCGCGGCTATGTCTCCTGCGTGCTGGGGTGCCCCTACGAGGGGGATGTCGCGCCGGCCAGGGTTGTCGAGGTGGCAGCCCAACTCATGCAACTCGGCTGCGGTGAGATCTCGCTAGGCGACACCATCGGCGTCGGCACGCCGGAGCGGGCCCGCCGCATGGTCGAGGCGGTCGCCGCCAAGGTGCCACCCGGCCAGCTCGCCCTTCACTTCCACGATACCTACGGGCAGGCGCTCGCCAACATCCATGCCTGCCTCGATCTCGGCATCGCCGCGATCGACGCTTCGGTCGCGGGCCTGGGCGGCTGCCCCTACGCCAAGGGCGCCTCCGGCAATGTCGCGACCGAGGACGTGGTCTACATGCTCGAAGGGCTGGGGATCGCTACCGGCATCGACCTCGACAAGCTGATCGCGGCTGGAACCTACATTACAGGCGTACTCGGCAGGCAGACAGGCTCGAAGGTCGCGCGCGCGCTGGGCTGAGCATCGCAGCGGAAATCCACGCAGGCTCGAATACGCTTCAATGCGCCGCCACCTCTGCCATAATGCCCGAGGTCGTTGGCTTGGGAGGGGCAGATGTGGTCTTGCGTCTATCGGTTGCTTCGCCAGTGCGGTCGTCCCACCCGCTTCGCACTGCTCCTGCTGCTCCTCC
>JANPDA010000469.1:0-3669 GCA_031431235.1 Hyphomicrobiaceae bacterium | reverse complement strand
CGATCGAGACGGAGATGACCGCGGACGGTGCGCGACCCGAGGAGATCGAGATCGCGCTCGCCGGCGCCGGGAGGACCGCATGACCCGGACAAAGCTCTCGATCGCCGACTATCCGATTGCCGAGAAACGCCCCGAGTTGATCGCCGGCAAGCGCGGCAAGGGGCTCGATGCCCTGACCCTCGAAGGCGTGATGGCGGGCGCGGTGACGCTGGACGACCTGCGCATCACGCCAGCGGCGCTCCGCCTGCAGGCCGAGATCGCGCGTGCCGCCGGCCGGCCGACCTTGGCGGAAAACTTCGAGCGTTCGGCCGAGCTGGTCGACGTGCCCCAGGCCACCATCATGGGCGTCTACGAGCTGTTGCGCCCCGGCCGCGCCAAGGGACCCGAGGAGCTGCGTGCCGCCGCCGCCGAGCTGCGCGAAAAGCACGGCGCCGAGCGCATGGCCGCCTTCGTCGAGGAGGCTGCGGAGGTGTATGAGCGGCGGGGGCTGTTCGAGCGGCGGTATTGAGACCTGATGCAGCAGCCATGCTTCCCATTCGAACCGACCGGGAGTAGCTTGAGCAGATGATGGAACAGGCAAAGCTAGACGAGATCCTCGAGCTGCCTCCCGAGGAGCGGCTGACCCTTGCTGCCGCGATTTGGGACTCGCTTGTTGCAGAGCCCGAAGGCGTCCCAGTTCCGGATTGGCATCGGAAGCTGATCGCAAGGCGGGCTGCAGAGGACGCCAAGGATCTAAAGGGTGGCGAGAGCTGGGCGGAGTTGCGATCCCGGATCGAAGGTGACGAGTGACGCTGAGGGTCGTTGTTCGACCGGCAGCGTCGAAAGACATCGCAAGAGCACATGCTTGGTATGAAGCCCAACAGGCTGGGCTCGGAAAGAAGCTTCTGGACGAGGTAGAGAAGGTATTCGAGCGAGTTGTGGCCGGACCGTATAGGTTCCCATTCATTGTCAGAGACGTACAGCGTGCGCTCGTTCGGACCTTTCTCTATTCCATCTATTCTCGCGCTCTAGACGATGAAATTCGCATCATTGGCGTGATCCATCAGCACCGTCAGCCAGGTTTATTGAAGCGCTGGACACAGAGCAGACAACGCTGAAGCAATTTCGGTGAGGCTTTGGGAGCTCTCTCTCGTCGAGGAGGCTGCGGAGGTGTATGAGCGGCGGGGCTGTTCGAGTGGCGGTATTGAGGGGCGCGATCGGGCGCTTCCGTTTGCGTCCCGCGGTGCCAGCGTCTATGGTCACGGGGTAAAGCCGCGAGGATGCAACGACGTGAACGCCCCACTCGATCTCAGGATGGACCAGGCCACCTTCCTCGATTGGATACAGTCTCAGCCGAGGCGGTGTGAGCTGGTCGGGGGGCGCGTCGTCACGCAGCAAGGCGGAACGTGGGATCATTCGCGGATTTCCGCGCGGTTCGTGAAGCAGCTCAGCCTGCTCCTCGATGACGAGGAATGGTCGATCCTCACCGGCGACCTCGCGGTCGATGTCGGCAGCAACACACGGTTCCCCGACGTGCTTGTCGCCCGCGCGCCCCATGACGGCAAGGCACTCTCGACCGATGAGCCCGTCATTCTCGTCGAGGTCCTATCCCCCTCCTCCGAGGATGACGACTTCCGGGTGAAGGCGGCCGAGTACATGAGCCTTGCTTCGCTCGAGGCCTACATCGTCGCGAGCCAGGACGCGGCGCAGTGCTGGGTCTGGCAGCGCGAGGATCGGAGCGAGCGGCCGTTCCAGGCGGAGCCGACCGAGATTGCCGGCCTCGGTGCCTCGATCGCGCTGAGCGCCGTCGGCATCTCGCTCCCGCTCACGGAAATCTACCGCGGCATCGTCAAGGCGTGAGGCTCCCGTTTCGAGCCCTATCGGTTGACCAGAAAAATCCCCACCGCGATCAGTGCGAGGGCGGCGAGCAGGCTCGCCGACAGCGGCTCGCCGAGCACCAGCGCGGCCGTGATCACGCCGAACACAGGCGACAGGAACATGAAAGCGCCAAACGAGGTCGCGGCGAACCGGCGGATGAACCAGATGAAGACGACGTAGCTGAAGAAGGAGACGACCACGGCCGTGTAGGCGAAGGCGGTGAGCACGCGTGACGTTGCCTCGATCGCCCAGCTTTCGCCCTGCGCCCATGACGCCAAGGGCAGCAGCACCGCCGACACGGCGAGCGCATAGAACAGCGCCCGCTCGGACGTGACCTCCTTCAGCGGGCTCACTTTCATCATGAGCGTGTCGAGGCCCCACAGCACGCCATAGGTGAGACACAGCAGGTCTCCCCAGACCTGGCCGGGCCGCGGCGCCGACAAGCCATCGGCGAATGCGACGACGAGCCCGGCGAAGGCGACGAGGAGGCCGAGCACCCGGACGAGCGTCAGCCGCTCGCCCGGCGCCAGGAAGTGCGCGCCGATCGCCGTGACGAACGGGCTGATGAAGATGAAGAGGATGCCGCGTGAGGCATCCGTCAGGGCGATGCCCTGATAGGCGGCGATGAACTCGACGCTGAACAGCAGTCCCAGCAGCAGCCCCCATGGCAGCCTCCGGTCCAACTTGAAGAAGGGAATGCCGCGGGCGAGGCACCAGAGCATCAGCAGCCCGCCGCTCGCTGTCGAGCGCAGCCCGGCATTGAGGGTGGGAGCGATCCCCTCGCTCGCGATCTTGACAGCGGTCTGGCTCGTCCCCCAGATCGCGCACAGGAGGACGAGGATCAGCGCCGCGATCGGCGACATGCGTTGGGGTGACATGGCTCGGATTTCCCGCTGGGCGATGGTGGAGTGGTAGCCGAATTCATGCCTGTTAGAGCATTTTCCAACGAAGTGGCCACCGGTTCGCCGAAATAAAATGCGACAAAACAAGACTTTAGAGCGCGGCAACGAGACGCTCGAGCGTCGCCACGCTCGAACGGTCGAGCCGGCCATCGACTTTGGCCGGCCGCCAATGGCGCTGGAGGGCGGCTACGACGAAACGCGTGCGCTGATCGAAATGGCCGCTCGGCTCGATGCCGTAGCCGTAGCGCAGAAGCAGCGCTTGGGCCTGTGCGATCTCGCCACCGCTGTCACCGGGCCCAAACCCGCTGTCGCCGTCGAGCGGCGCCGGTTCGACCCAGTGGCCGATCCCGGCCTGCCAGAGCCGGCGCCAGTCGAATTTCTCACCGGGATCGATCTTCCTGTGCGGGGCGACGTCGGAATGGGCGAGCACGCGCTCCTTGGCGATGGCGTGGCGGCCGATGATGTCGCGGCAGAGCGCCTCGAGCGCGCGCATCTGCGCCTCGGGAAAGTCGGGATAGCCAAAGCCGTGTCCGACATTGTGGATCTCGATCCCGACCGAGCGCGAGTTGATATCGTCCTCGCCGGCCCAGTGCGACACGCCCGCATGCCAGGCGCGCTCGGCTTCCTCGACCATCTGGGTTATGCGGCCGTCCTCGTCGATCAGATAGTGGCAGGAGACCTTGGAATCGGGAAAGCAGAGCCAGCGCAGGGCTTCTTCCGCGGTGCGGGTGCCGGTGTAGTGGAGGATCAGCATGTCGGGGCCCCCCACCAGGCGGCGCGGCTCGATATTGGGCGAGGCGTGGTGGCGGATCGGAGGAAGCATCGGCGGGTTGTAGCGGGCGGGCGGGGAAGGGGGAAGGGCGGGGCTACCAGATCGCCCGAGCGCCGAGCGTCGCCAGCTTCGCATCCG
>JANPDA010000468.1:0-6860 GCA_031431235.1 Hyphomicrobiaceae bacterium | reverse complement strand
CGTGAAGGTCAGGTGATCGCGCAACCAGGTGACGGCGACCGGGTGCCCCGCGACCTCATAGCCCCCGTGCGCGACGGAGGCGAGCGAGCCCAACAGCGAGCCGATGATGCAGGCGAGCACCCAGGCGAGGAGCTGGATCATTCGTACACTTCCATCATCAGCGCCCGCCAGCCGATGTCGCGCCGGCAGAACCCGTCTGGCCAGTCGATCCGATCGACAGCTGCGTAGGCGTGCTGGCGGGCTTGGGCAATGCTGGGGGCGCGCGCAGCCACGCCGAGCACACGCCCGCCATTGGCGACAATCCGGTCACCAGCGGCCTTGGTGCCGGCATGGAAGATCTCGACGCCCTCCAGCCGCGCCGCCGCGTCGAGACCGCGGATCTCCGTCCCGCGCGCAACCTCGCCCGGATAGCCCTTCGCCGCCATCACGACGCACAAGGCCGCATCCTCGTGCCATCTCAGGTCGAAACTCTTCAGCACGCCGTCGCAAGCCGCCAGCAGCGCCGGCAGCAGGTCCGACTTCAGGCGCAGCATCAACACCTGGCACTCGGGATCGCCGAAGCGGACATTGTACTCGATCAGCTTGGGCCCTTGCGGCGTGATCATCAGACCGGCGAACAACACACCCTTGAAGGGCGTCCCGCGCGCCCGCATGGCGGCGACCGTCGGCAGGATGATCTCGTCCATGGTGCGGCGCACCATCTCGGCGGTCATCACGGGCGCTGGCGAATAGGCCCCCATGCCGCCGGTGTTGGGGCCCACGTCGCCGTCGAAGGCACGCTTGTGATCCTGGGCGGTCGCGAGCGGCAATGCCGTTTCGCCGTCGACCAGGGCAAAGAAGCTCGCCTCCTCGCCTTCCAGGAATTCTTCGATCACCACCTCGGCGCCGGCCGCTCCAAAACTGCCGGCAAAGCAGGCCTCCACGGCCGCTTCTGCCTCGGCCAACGTCGTTGCGACCGTCACACCCTTGCCGGCGGCCAGACCGTCCGCCTTGACGACGATCGGGGCTTTTCGCGCGCGGAGATAGTCGAGCGCGGCGGCCCGATCCGTGAAACGGCCATAGGCGGCGGTCGGAATGCCGGCCTCGGTGCACAGATCCTTGGTGTAGCCCTTGGAGCCTTCGAGCCGGGCCGCCGCTTTCATCGGCCCGAAGGCCTTGATGCCGGCCCGCGCCAGGTCGTCGACGAGCCCGGCAACGAGGGGGGCTTCCGGTCCGACGATCACGAGGTCGATTGTCTCCAAGCGGCAGAAGGCGACGACGGCCGCATGATCCGTCACGTCGAGCGCGACACAGTGGGCCATTTTGGCGATCCCGGCATTGCCCGGCGCGCAAGTGAGCCGCGTGAGCAGTGGGCTCGCCGACAATGCCCAAGCGAGCGCATGCTCACGCCCGCCCGAGCCGATGAGGAGGATGTTCATGGCCGGTAGCTGCACTGCCATAGGGCGAGGGTCAAGAGTGGCGGCTCACCTCAGGGACATTCGAGCCGCTCCAGGAGCTCGGCCACCGTTGCCCCCAGGATCGGATGTCGCATCTCCGGCGCGATGGCGGCTGCGGGCTCGAGCACGAAGGCGCGGCTCTGCATCTCGGGATGGGGAATGACGAGGGGCGCGCCGGGAACGGGACGGCCGGCCCGCCAGCCGACCGCCCGCTCGCCAAAGAGGATAATGTCGAGGTCGAGCGCCCGCGGCCCCCAGCGGACCGACGCAACCCGCCCGGCATCGGCCTCGAGCCGCTTCAGCAGGGCGAGCAACGCAGCCGGCTCGAGCGCGGTCTCGATCAACAGGGCGCCGTTGACGAACCCAGGCTGCTCGACCATGCCGACGGGCTCGGTCTCGAGCAACGGCGAAACGGCGAGAATCGCGACGCCGCGCCGTGGCAGCTCCCCGATCGCGCGCAGAATCGTCTCGCGCGGGCCGCCCCAGGCGCCCCTCACATTGGCCCCCACCGCCAGCAGCACCCGTGTCGCCTTGCCAGTCATTTGCCCCAACAATTCGTCGCATCCGCACGTAGGCCATTGCCTAGCCCATATTATGCCCTATAACGCCATTCCTCGGCCTGCGGGGTCGCTCCCGTTTCGCATTGCTCGCGGTGGGTCGAGCCTGTTCGGTAAAAAATATCTTTGCTCTCGATGAGGTGATCACATGCATTTCTATCCCAACGAGCGCGTCGCGCTCTTCATCGACGGTGCCAATCTTTATGCCACTGCCAAATCGCTGACGTTCGATATCGACTACAAGCGGCTGCTGACCTACTTCCGCGGCAAGGCGCAGCTCGTGCGCGCGCTCTACTACACCGCTCTGATCGAGGATCAGGAATACTCCTCCATCCGCCCGCTGATCGACTGGCTCGACTACAATGGCTACACCATGGTGACGAAGCCCACCAAGGAGTTCACCGACGCGACCGGCCGGCGCAAAATCAAGGGCAACATGGACATCGAGCTCGCGGTCGACGCCATGGAGCTGGCCGAGCAACTCGATCACATCGTGCTGTTTTCCGGCGATGGCGATTTCCGCTCGCTGGTGGAAGCCCTGCAGCAGAAGGGCAAGCGCGTGAGCGTGATCTCCACTCTGCAGTCGCAACCCCCCATGATCGCCGACGAGTTGCGGCGTCAGGCCGACCAGTTCGTCGATCTCGCCGACCTGGAGAAGCTGATCTGCCGCGATCCCTCGATCCGGGCGCAGCGCGAATCGACTGGCGGCGGAGGGCGCTACCAGCGTCCGGGCGCGCCGGCTCCAGTGGCATCGACCACTGGTCCCGCGGTCTTTGAGGACGAGGACGATTTCGCCGAGCCCTGAGAGTCATGTCGATGCGGCAAGCTAGACCCGCGAGCGCCGCCGAGCCCGAGCGGGACTGCCCGCTCTGCCCCCGGCTTGCCGAATTCCGTGCCCGCAACCGACGCGAGCTTCCCGATTTCCACAACGCGCCGGTCGCCTCGTTCGGCTCGCACGACGCCCCATTGCTGATCGTGGGTCTGGCTCCGGGCCTGAAGGGCGCCAACCGCACCGGACGGCCCTTCACTGGCGATTTTGCGGGCGATCTGCTCTATGCGACCTTGATCGAGCTGGGGCTTGCCGTGGGTCCATATCGCGCTGCTCCTGATGATGGCCTGACGCTCACGGGTTGCATGATCACCAACGCCGTGCGGTGCGTGCCACCCGAGAACAAGCCAACCGGGCTCGAGGCCAAGGCCTGTCGCGTCTTTCTCGGTGGGACCTTGAGCAGCATGCCCAAGCTGCGCACCGTGCTCGCGCTCGGCCGCATCGCGCACGAGAACGTGCTGTCGGCGTCAGGCGCCCAGAAAGCGCGCCATCCCTTCGCGCACGGCGCCGCACACCGGCTGGCGGACGGCCTCCATCTCGTCGACAGCTACCATTGCTCCCGCTACAACACCAACACCAACCGCCTCACTCCCGAGATGTTCCGTTATGCCGTCGCCAAGGCCAAGGGGATGGCGGGTTTGGCTTGAGCAGACGTTCGCCACCGAACCCATATCCCCGACGACGCCGTGCCGAAGGCGCGCTCCTCAGGCACGACTGCCGAAAGCGCGCGCCTGCGGCACGACACGCGGCGATCCGAGATCTCCGCCAATAGCACGGAGCTCGCTTCGAAGATCCCGGCTCGAGTGCCAGGCATGGTCCAACGCGGCTATGACCGGTCAGGGCTGGCACTCGACCGGGATGACGGGTGTAAGTGGGTCGAGAACGTACTTCTCGGCCGGTCCTTTCTGCTGGCGTAGACCTCGAAGGCCATGATGTCGACCATGTCCCGCACCCGCCTGCTCAACGCCGCCTCGCCCGACCTCCTCCCCGCGCCATTCCGTGCCTGGTTCTCCGCGCGCGGCTGGCGGCCGCGGCCGCACCAGCTCGATCTGCTGGCGGCGGCACGCGACCGGCGCACGAGCCTGTTGATCGCGCCGACCGGCGCCGGCAAGACGCTCGCTGGGTTCCTGCCGAGCCTCGTCGAGCTCAGCCGGGCGCCGCCCGCTGCCGACACCTCCGATCTGCACACGCTCTACATCTCGCCGTTGAAGGCGCTCGCCGTCGACGTGCAGCGCAACCTGATGGCCCCGGTCACCGAGATGGGATTGCCGATCCGCATCGAGACCCGCACTGGCGATACGCCGGCCTCGCGCCGCACCCGCCAGCGCCATCGCCCGCCGCAGATCCTGCTGACGACGCCCGAGCAGCTCGCGCTCCTGATCTCCCATCCCCAGGCCAATCGGCTGCTCGGCCAGTTGCGCTCGATCGTGCTCGACGAATTGCATGCCCTCGTGACGTCCAAGCGCGGCGACCTGCTGGCGCTCGGTCTCGCCCGGCTGCGCACGCTTGCGCCGCAGGCGATCAGCGTCGGGCTGTCGGCCACGGTCGCACGGCCTTCCGAGTTGCAGGCTTTCCTCGCCCGCCAAGCCCCTGAGGAGGGCGTGACGCAACTCGCCGGACTCGTGCTCGCCAAGGGAGGCGCAGAGCCCGAAATCTCGATCCTGGAGACCGAGCAGCACCTACCCTGGTCGGGCCATTCGGCGCGCTATGCGATGCCCGAGATCTACGCTGCCATCAAGGCCCACCGCCTGACGCTCGTCTTCGTCAATACCCGCAGCCAGGCCGAGCTGCTGTTCCAGGCGCTGTGGGAGATGAACGAGGATACGTTGCCAATTGCGCTGCACCACGGCTCTCTCGACGTCAGTCAGCGCCGCAAGGTCGAGGCGGCGATGGCGGCGGGCCGTCTCAGGGCGGTGATCGCGACCTCGACCCTCGATCTCGGCATCGACTGGGGCGACGTCGATCTGGTCGTCCAGGTCGGGGCGCCGAAGGGGGCTAGCCGGCTCGCGCAGCGGATCGGACGCGCCAACCACCGGCTGGAGGAGCCTTCCCGCGCGATTCTCGTGCCGGCGAACCGCTTCGAGGTGATGGAGTGCCGTGCCGCGCTCGAAGCCGCGCACGAAGGGGCGCAGGATACGCCCCCGGTGCGCCCGGGCGGCCTCGATGTGCTCGCCCAGCACGTGCTGGGAACCGCCTGCTCGGAGCCGTTCTTCCCCGATCAGCTCTTTGCCGAGGTGCGCTCGGCTTCGCCTTACTGGGGTCTCTCGCGCGACCAGTTCGACCGGGTCGTGCAGTTCGTATCGACCGGTGGGTACGCGCTGAAGGCCTATGAGCGCTTTGCGCGCCTGAAACCCATGCCCGACGGACGGTTGCGCCTGACCCATCCCCGCTTTGCCGGGCAGTATCGCTTGAACGTCGGAACGATCATCGAAGCCCCGATGCTGAAGGTGCGCCTCGTCAGGCAGCGGGCAGCACTTCGCCCAGGCCGGGCCTTCATGGGCGGCCGCGTGCTCGGCGAGATCGAGGAATGGTTCATCGAGCAGCTCAGTCCCGGCGATACCTTCATGTTCGCGGGCGAGGTGCTGCGGTTCGAGGCGCTACGCGAGACCGAGGCCTTCGTCTCGCGCACCCGCTCGCAGGATCCGCGCGTACCGAGCTACGAGGGCGGCAAGTTCCCGCTGTCGACT
The DNA here is from genome assembly GCA_031431235.1 of Hyphomicrobiaceae bacterium. Classification (GTDB taxonomy): domain Bacteria; phylum Pseudomonadota; class Alphaproteobacteria; order Rhizobiales; family Hyphomicrobiaceae; genus JANNSW01. The sequence goes on along the minus strand of JANPDA010000468.1, from coordinate 1,351 downwards.
TATCTGGCCGAGCGCGTACGCCTGATCCTCGCCGACGAGCGGCAATGGGCAAAGCTGCCGCCACAGGTCGCCGAATGGCTGGCGATCCAACGCCGCCGCTCGCTGATACCGCGCGCCGACGAGACGCTGATCGAGACTTTTCCTCACGGCAGCCGACATTTCCTCCTCGCCTACCCATTCGAGGGCCGGCTCGCCCACCAGACGCTGGGCATGCTGCTGACGCGCCGGCTCGACCGGATTGGTGCAAAGCCGCTCGGCTTCATTGCCAGCGAGTATGCGCTCGCGGTCTGGTGTGCGACCGACCTATCGGCGATGATCGCCGACGGCCGGCTCGATCTGGCGGCCCTGTTCGAGGCGGACATGCTGGGCGACGACCTCGATGCCTGGATGGCGGACTCGAGCCTGATGAAGCGGACATTTCGCAATTGCGCGGTGATTGCCGGGTTGATCGAGCGCCGCCATCCCGGCCGTGAGAAGACCGGACGCCAGGTCACCATCTCCTCCGACCTCGTCTACGACGTGCTGAAAGCTCATGAGCCGGGCCATGTGCTGCTGGAAGCCGCCTATCTGGACGCGGCCTCGGGGATGCTCGACATCGGCCGACTTGGAGCTTTCCTCGAGCGCGCCGAGGGCCGAATCAGGCATAAGTCGCTGCCGAGGGTCTCGCCGCTTGCCGTGCCGGTGCTGCTCGACATCGGGCATGTGCGGGTCGTCGGGCAGGATCGCGACATGCTGCTGCGCGAGGCGAGCACGGAGCTGATCGGGGAGGCGATGCGCGATGGATAGGGCGGCAGTGGGCGCAATGCAGGCGAGCGAGGTCGGCTTCACGGCCAGCCGCATCGTGATCGCGGGCAAGCCCGTGGTCGCGGACAAGTCGGGCGCCCTTCACTTACCGGCCGAGCGCGCCGTCATCGTCTCCGACCTGCATCTGGAGAAGGGCTCCGCGCTCGCCGAGCGTGGCTCGTTCCTGCCCCCCTATGACACCCGCACCACTCTTGGCCGGCTCGCGCGCACGATCGAGCGGCTGGATCCCGACATCGTCGTCTGCCTCGGCGACAGCCTGCACGACCGCCAGGCGGCGGATCGGCTGGCGCCCGAGGACCTCGATGCCATCCGCACGCTGCAGGAGGGGCGCGATTGGCTCTGGATCACCGGCAACCACGATCCCGAGATCCCCGAGGAGCTGGGCGGCGCGGTCGCGGCCGAGCTGCTCTTGGGCGGCCTGATGCTGCGGCACGAGCCGCGCCCCGGCCCGCAACTGCGCGAGATCGCCGGCCACCTGCACCCGGCTGCCCGCATCGCCCGTCACGGCCTGGGCGTCAGGCGGCCATGCTTCGTCGGCAACGGCCAG
>JANPDA010000467.1:0-3622 GCA_031431235.1 Hyphomicrobiaceae bacterium | reverse complement strand
GCCGAAGAGGCACGGCGCCAGTCGCTGCTGACCGCGCGCCAGAAGAGTGAAAAGGAGGCGCTCGATTTCATCGAGGCCGTTGCAGATGTGGATGCCCACCAGCTTGTTTGGCGGTGAAGTCATTTGACACGCCCGCGGTTGAGGCCAGGTAAAGCGCCGTGCTGATTCGGGACGGTGCGGCGAGGCGAGGGTGGCTGCCACCATCCGAGCTCCTCTCGAGTCAGGCAAAGTCGATGGCTGAGGCAGCTCGTGGCGACCAAAGGCGCAGCCTGGCTTCGGTCGCCTCGTCTCCTATTACTACCCGTTACTACCCGGCATCCCTGATGGCCGAAGGCCGATCCGAAATCTTACCCGCTCGGCACAGAGGCCGCGGAGGAGGTCCCGGGTCGCGCAGGCGCGCGCAGGGCGGGCCGAACTGCGCGGTGCCAATCGTTACTGGCGGAGCGCCTGAACGAAGAGGGAGTGACGCTCGATTTGAGCGAGGCCTTTTCGCGAGGCTCAATTGGAAAGCCCACGCCTCATCCGAGGAGCTTGAAGTACAACCCCAAGGGTGGTAGACAAACCGAATTGGGGGCGGAAGTTGCGTATCTTCACAACCAAGTGGTTCGTTCGGTTCCAGCGCCGGGAAGGCATCGAGAATGACGCCCTGTGCGAGGCCATAGACCGGGCAGAGCTCGGTCTCATCGATGCCGATCTCGGCGGCGGCCTCATCAAGCAGCGGGTGGCCCGGCCGGGGCAGGGACGCTCGCGCGGCTGGCGCACTGTGATCGCCTATCGGCAGAACGACCGTGCGCTCATTTTCTTCGGCTTCGCCAAAAGCGCCCGCGCGAGCGTCGACGAAACGGATATCGAGGCCGGGCGCAGAACCGCGTCCACGTTTTTTGCCATGAGTGAGAGGGACATCGACGAGATGGCCGCAGCTGACGCCTACGTGGAGGTGCCGTGTGCCGATGGGCAAAACAACTAGCAAGTACCGGAGCCCCATGGCGGAGGCTGTCCACGAGACCATGTCGGACGCGCACCGGCTCGGGGTCATCGACAAACAGACCATGCGAGAGTTCGATGTCTTATGCCTGACGCCCGTCGAGCCGCTCTCGGCAAGGGACGTCCTGAGCATCCGCAAGCGCGAGGGCGTGAGTCAGGCGGTGCTCGCGCACTACCTGAACGTGAAGCCGAAACTTGTCGGCGAATGGGAGCGCGGCCTCAAGAAACCGAGCGGGCCATCGTTGAAGCTGCTCGCCATTGTCAAGGTTCGTGGTCTGGATGCCATCCGGTGACGGATGGGCCCGCACGAGCCCCCTGCCCCGCTTGCCGCCATCCTCCCGCGCCGGTAGTGTCGCTCACTCAGCTCCCCAAACCGGCGAAAGGACACTGCCCGTGAAGACGAGTGTCGTCGAGGCCGTCGGCAATACGCCGATGCTCAAACTGCGGCGCGCCTCGGAAGAGACGGACTGCCTGATCCTGGGCAAAGCAGAGTTCATGAACCCGGGCCAATCGGTCAAGGACCGGGCGGCACTGTTCATCATCGAGGATGCGGTCGCGCGCGGCCAGCTACAACCGGGCGGCATCATCGTCGAAGGCACCGCGGGCAACACCGGCATCGGCCTCACCGTCGTCGGCGCCGCCATGGGATTTCGCACCGTCATCGTCATCCCCGACACCCAGTCGGATGAGAAGAAGGACACGTTGCGCCTGCTGGGCGCGCGCCTGATCGAGGTGCCGGCCGTCCCCTACAAGAGCCCGAACAACTACGTGAAGTACTCCGCCCGCCTCGCCGCGCATCTTGCCCGCACCGCACCCCATGGCGCGCTCTGGGCGAACCAGTTCGACAATGTGGCGAACCGTGAGGGGCATGCGCGAACGACGGCGCGTGAAATCTGGGAGCAAACCGCCGGCAAGGTCGATGGGTTCGTGGCGGCGGTGGGCACCGGAGGCACGCTCGCAGGCGTCGCGGAGGGGTTGAAGGCGAAAAATCCCGCGATCCGCACAGCGGTCGCCGATCCCCATGGCGCTGCGATCCACAGCTGGGTGAAAACGGGTGAGTTGAAAGCGGAAGGCTCGTCCATCACGGAAGGCATCGGTCAGGGCCGCGTGACCAAGAACCTGGAAGGCGCGCGCATCGACGACGCCTATCGGATCGCCGATGCCGAGGCCCTCGAGATCGCGTTCCGGCTCGTCACCGAGGAGGGGCTATGCCTGGGCGCATCGAGCGGGATCAATATTGCCGGTGCCGTGCGCCTTGCCCGCGATCTCGGCCCCGGCCATACCATCGTGACGATCCTGTGCGACTACGGCACCCGCTATCAGAGCAAGATGTTCAATCCCGAGTTCCTGCGCGGCAAGGGTCTGCCAGTACCCGCTTGGCTCGACACCAAGGGCGACGAGCTGCCTACGATGTTTGAAAGCGTCTGAGGATGGTCGAGAGATTGCCATGACCGAAGAGATCTTTCGCGAGGACGCCTATGCCCGCTCCTGCGAGGCCAGAGTGGTCGGGGTCAATGCCCGTGGTGGCATCGTGCTCGACCGGACCGTGTTCTATCCTACCGGCGGCGGTCAGGCGGGTGACAGCGGCCGGTTGCTTGCTTCCGACGGGCGCGAGATCCGCATCGCGACCGCCGTCTATGAGACCGATGGCCTCACCATCGTGCACGTTCCCGCGGATGGGCAGGCTGGCTTCCAGCCCGGCGAGACCATCCAAGCCCATCTCGACTGGGACCGGCGTTTCCAGCACATGCGAGCGCACACCGCGCTGCATCTGCTCTGCTCGCAAGTGCCCTATCCGGTGACGGGGGGCCAGGTCGGAGCCGGCGAAGGTCGTCTCGACTTCGACATTCCCGAGGCCGGCCTCGACAAGGACGAGTTGACGGCACGCATCAATGCCCTCGTTCAGCGTGGGGCTGCCGTCAGCCACCGCTGGATCTCCGACGAGGAGATGACAGCCCGTCCCGAGCTCGTGCGCACCATGTCGGTGAAGCCGCCGATGGGGCGCGGCCGCGTCCGGCTGATCGAGATCGACGGCATCGACCTGCAACCCTGCGGCGGGACCCACGTCCGCTCGACGGCCGAGGTCGGCATCGCAGCCGTCACCAAGATCGAGAAGAAGGGCGCGCAGAATCGACGTATCCGTATCGAGCTCGCCAAGGGCTGAGCGGAGCTCATGGGCGTATCCGAGAGGAGGTTCGATGACATTCACCGGCAACAAATGGCTGATCGAGACGGACGCGCTCGCCGCTCAGCTCGATGCCCCCGATCTCGTGGTGATCGACGCCTCCTGGCATCTGCCGGCCGAGCAGCGGGACGCCAAGGCCGAGTATCTGGCGGCACGGATCCCGGGAGCGGTGTTCTTCGACATCGACGAGATCGCCGACACCGATCGGGGCCTGCCGCACATGCTGGCGAGCCCGGTCAAGTTCTCCTCGCGCATGCGCAAGCTCGGCATCGGTGATGGTGCCCGCATCATCGTCTACGACAGCAAGGGCCTTTTCAGCGCGCCGCGTGTCTGGTGGACTTTTCGCGCGATGGGCAAGGACGACGTCGCGGTGCTGAATGGCGGCCTCCTCAAATGGCGCGCCGAGGAGAGGCCCCTCGAGGACGGTCCGCCGCTGAAGCGCACCGAGCGCCA
>JANPDA010000466.1:0-7047 GCA_031431235.1 Hyphomicrobiaceae bacterium | reverse complement strand
GACCGTGACGCGCGACCAAGCGCAAGTCAATGCGATCCCAGCGCAGAGGATTGCCGGAAACGGGTCGCGATCGGTGCGTGGGCTTCGCCCGCTTTCAACGGCGCGCGCGGATCGACGATGCAGCGCTTTGCCGTGCGATGCGCGAGGCCCAGGCAGGTCTGATCGATGCCGATCTCGGCGGTGGACTTCTCGAGCAGCGCGTGGCACGGGCTGGCCAGGGCAAGCGCGGCGGCTATCGTGCGTTGCTCACCTTCGGGCAGGGGATCGGGCGGCGTTTCTTTACGGCTGCGCCAAGAGCGAGCGGGACAACATCGACGAGGCCGAGTTGGGGACTTGGCGGACGGCAGCACGCGGCGTGCTTGCGCGGGGAGCGCAAGCCGACCGGCACCGCCTCGAAGCTGCTGCACGTGGTGAGGAGCAAGGGGCTCGAGGCGCTTCGGTAGATGAAAGCCGCTTGTCGGCGCGCGCGCCGCCTTACCTCGCGAACGACTGCTCGCAATGGTGAGGCGCTCTGGCACTTTCGTCGATGGGTTGAGCGACGGGCTGCTCAGGCGGTGGCGGTGCCGAGAACACTGCGGACGAGCGCAAGATGGGGCCCGTCCGCCGACGCCACACCATGCAAGGGTGCCGCGACCAGCTTGTCGTTCCGGAAAAACGCTGGTGCTGTGCGCGCTGCTTCGAGCGGGAGGGTGTCACGGCGCCAGTGGCCGGCGTCGGCGAGGCCCTTCAACTCGGACGCCGTCGGCGCGCGAACGACGAGCGGCGCGGGCTCGCCGGGGCCGCAGGTCGCGACGATCCGGCGATCCCAGACGGCTTGCGTTCCCGGTACCAGCTCCAACGACGGCAGTCCCGAGCGCCCCGCTTCGCGGCAGACCAGCAACCGCATGCCGCAGGGCAGGATGCGACAGCCGCCCAGCGTCACGGCCTTGGCGTCGGGTGCCAGCACGGCAGCAAACGCCCGTTCGAGCCGGGAGAGCCTCGTGGGCTCAGTTGCGGCACCGATCACCGCCAGAGCGCGGCCGAGCAGGCGCAGCGCGATTTCATCAGGCGCAAGCCTTAGTGCGGCCAGATCGAACTCGGCATAGCCAGCGGGCGCGAGCACCGCAGCGCTACGGGCGAGCGCGTCGACGCCGTGCTCGAGTGCGAGCCGCGCGCGCTGGAGCCGCCGGGCGGTGGTCGCGAGCGCCTCGTTGCCAAGGCCAAGCCGGTGCAGCTGGCCGGACGCGAGCCGCAGCCGCACCCGTTCGTGGGCCGTATTCTCGTTGCTGGGGTCCTCGATCCAGCTCAGGCCCTCGCGCTCGAGCGTGGCGACGAGCCGGCTGCGCGGGAGCCCGATCAGGGGTCGCAGCAATGCGATCCCACCGATCTCGCCGGCTGGCGCCATGCCGGACAGCCCATCGAGGCCCGAGCCGCGGGCAAGGCGCATCAGCACGGTCTCGGCCTGGTCATCCAGCGTGTGGGCGGTCAGGATGGCGTTCGCTCCCAGGCGCATCGCCGCTTCGAGCAGCAGCCGGTAGCGCGCAGCTCGCGCCTTGGCGGGCAAACCAGTCTTTGGCTTCTCGCCTTGCCAGACCAGGGTTTCGTGGGCGAGCCCAAGCCCGGATGCAATGGCTGCGACCTGGCGTGCTTCAGTCGCGGCCTCGGGTCGCAATCCATGGTCGACGGTGATGACATGCAGGTGGGGCGGAGCACGAGCCAACCCGCGCGCCCAGTGCGCGACGAGGAGCAGCATGGCGAGGCTGTCGGCGCCGCCCGAGACGGCGAGCACGATGTCTCCCAACCCTTCGAGCCCGCCGAGCAGACGGCTGAGCTCGCGATCCTCGATCGGGCAGGCGTCCGGTTCAACAGCCCGCGTGTTGGTGCTCGGAGGCGTTCCGGCTCTTGACCTGGGCGGAGGCATTGGGGAACTCGGTATCGAGCCGGGCGAAGCCTGAGCAGGCCGCATCCTTCTCGCCGAGCCGGGAGAGCGACATGGCGAGTTTCAGGAGGCTGTCGGGGGCTTTCTGGCTCTTCTTGTGGTTGCGGTAACCCTTCAGGAAGGAGTCGGCGGCTTGTTTGTACTGGCCGCGAACATAGAATGATTCCCCCAGCCAGTATTGCGCATTGCCGGCGAGCTTGCTGCCGGCATGCCGGCCGAGGAACTCGGTGAAGGCGACCTCGGCCGAGGCATAGTCCTGCTGCAACATGTAGCCGTAGGCTTCCTCATAGGCCTGGTTGGGGTCGCCGGCTTCTCCGAGCGAGGCGATCTGGTCACCGATCGGATCGACGGCTTGGCCGTTCGCGCTTGCGTCATTGTCGCTGCTGCCGATCGGCTCCGAGGTGCCTTGCTGGTCGATCGTCGTCTCGCCGAATCCGCCCGTATCGGGAGCAGGCTCTGGAGCGACGGCGGCCGTGCCTCGGCTGCTGTTCAGTTGCAGTCCACCCGAGCCACCCACACGTGCGTCCAGCGCCTGGATCTGGCGGGCGAGCTGCTGCACCTGAGCGGCGAGTGCCTGCATCTGCGATTCCATGCCGCGCACACGCTGGTCGATCTCGCCATCCTCGCCAGTGGAGGTCCGCAGGCTGCCGGCAGCTGCTCCCCCGCCCCTGGTCAGCGACTGCAGCGTGCCAGTGACGACCTGCATGTCGACGATCTGCCCTTCGAGCTGCTCGATCCGGTTCTCCAGGTCGCTGGTCGCCGCAGGATCGGCGGGATCGGCGGTCTGGGCCAACACCGGTGTCGCGATGCAAAGGGCGACAGCCAGAAGGCAGGCGCGCGCTGTCAGCATGTGGAACTCCCTCATGATCGCTCAGCGCCCCAGCTGCTCGACTGGAGCCACTCGATGGCGCGTCCCGTATCCGGCACGGCTGTGCCGCGCATCAGGTGCCGGCACGCTGGTTGAGCATCGTTACGGAGCGTCGGTTCTGCGACCAGCAGGAGATGTCGTTGCAGACCGCCACCGGCCGCTCCTTGCCGTAGGACAGCGTTCGCAGCCGGGCGGGGTTGACACCCTGGCGCGACAGGAACTCACGAACAGTCGCCGCCCGGCGAGCTCCGAGCCCAAGGTTGTACTCGCGGGTGCCGCGCTCGTCGGCGTGCCCTTCGAGCAGGATCGTGAATTGGGGATACTGGTTGAGCCAGCCGGCCTGACCGCGCAGCGTCTGCTGCGAATCGGACGTCAGGTCCCAGCTATCGGTGGTGAAGTAGACCGTGTTGCCGACATTCACGGAGAAATCGCGCTCGGTGCCGGGCACCACGGGGCCGCCACCATCCGCGCCATTGCCCAATGCGGCATTCGGCGGCGGTACTTGGCTCGCACAGGCCGTAAGGCTCAGCGCCAGGAGGGCGGCGACGGCAACGCGCAGCAATGCGCGTCCGAGTGCCTGCTCCATCATTGTCCGGCTCCCTTCCATGTTCAATCTCGGCGGCGCAGCGACAAGCCCCTACAAGCCGCGTCCACCCTGGCCTGCATAGTCGAGCGTTCGTGCAGAAATATGGCCTCGCGGTGACCGTTAACGGACTTGTCCAAGGTGAACAAGATGCCCCCATGCCACAGTCCGTGGTGTCGTCGCGTGCTCATCGACAGCATTCGCGATCCGCTCCGTTCGCCAGCCTTGGCAACCAGTCGCGAATCACTCATCACACACATTCTATCGCAACTGTGGTCGAAATGCCCTGCTAGCTGATGAATTTGCCCGCATGGCGTCGCTCGATTTGACGTGAGGGAAAAGCACCATAAAGTGGTGCGATCCAATCTGGGGAGCCAATCATGATGACAGTGATCTCGCGTGTGGCGCGCCTGACGAGTGCCGCGGTCTTGGCATGCCTCGTTTCAGCCGGAGCCGCGAGCATTCCCGTTGCCGCGCAATCGATCACGGCAACGGTCGATCTCTCGAAGCAGCGTATGTTCGTGAATGTGGATGGCGGCAAGACATACTCCTGGGCGGTGTCGACCGGCAAGCCCGGCTGGCGCACGCCGGTGGGCTCCTATTACCCGATCACGACCTACCGGAACTACTATTCCAAGCAATGGCGGATGTCGCTGCCGTACGCCGTGGTGATTTCGGAGAAGGGGTATGCCATTCACGGCACGTCGGCGATCGGCCGGCTGGGCGGCACGGCCTCGCATGGCTGCATCCGGCTGCATCCGAGCAATGCCGCCGTGTTCTACAACCTCGTCAACAGCTATGGGCTGTGGAACGTCAGGGTCGAAGTCACGCCCTGAAGTCCCGGCTGTCTCGTCGCCAATCCGAAAACGATGACCAAGGAGGCGCCCGGGCCAGGCTCGAGGCGCCTTCGTCTTGGGCGTCGAACGGGGTTGCGTCGAATGGGTGCGTCGATTGCAGTGGCATGCAGGGGTGCTCGGTCGCCTATCATGCGAGGCGTGCCTCGTGCTCCCGCCCATTCATTCGATTCCGGCGAAGCGGGATCAATGAATGGAAAGACGGAACACAAGCAAAGAGGTGGCTAGTGGGCTGGCCAGGCAATAGCGACCGTCGCTCCGGTGACGGGCAGCTCGAGGGGGGCTGACCAAGACTGGCGCTCATCCCGAAGTCTGGCGGGCGTCGATTGCCGAGGCGCCTCGCACTCCGGTGCGATATCACACCACAAAACAGAAAAACCGCGCACATCGCTCAGAGAGCCAATGGCGCGGTTTCTGACTTGGAGGCTCGTGAAAGCCTCTCCGGGTCCGATCGTAGGGGAGTTCCCCTGGCGATGGCCCGCAGTGACCTTTTTACTGGGTCACAGAGATCGTGGGCATGAAGCCCTTCAGCGGTGCACTGGCAACTTCCTTCCGGCAAGCGCCAAGAGCCGCAGCCGTCGCAACGATCGCAAGCGCGATGATAACGCCCTTCATGTCTTCTCTCCTCTGCATTAACGGCCTTCGCCGTGTTTAGGCATACCGGTGTGCCTCAGTTCGATCAAGGTTTAGACCGGTATTTGCCACCGTTTTCCACCTGATTGGTGCTGAAATGCAACGCCGTATCTCAGTCCCAACACTCACGACGTTAACCACCGATGATCCACAAATCAAGCGCAGCGGCGTCCCACCGCGAAACGAGCGGCGGCCTGAGGAAAACGTGCAACGGTTTTGCCGTCCAGATTGGGGAAAACCCGCCAGATCAGTTGAGTTTTGGGCTCCAGGCGGGGTCCGAGGCGAAGTTGGGGGTCGGAACCTGTCGCTCGTTGTAGCCAGTCAGATCGATCGAGAACAGCCGTGGCCCGCCATTGGCCCCCTGCGACTCGCGGAAAAACATGAGGACGCGCCCATTGGGAGCCCAGGTCGGCCCCTCGTTGTGGAAGCCGCTGGTCAAAACCCGCTCGCCCGACCCATCCGGCTTGATGACGCCGATCAGGAATCGCCCGTCCAGCTGCTTGGTGAAGGCGATGTAGTCGCCGCGCGGCGACCAGACCGGGGTCGAGTAGCGGCCTTCCCCCAGGCTCAAGCGGCGCTGGTTGGAGCCGTCCGCATTCATCAGGAACAATTGCTGGGTGCCATCGCGATCCGATTCGAACGCGATCTGGCGCCCGTCGGGCGCATAGCTGGGGCCGGTGTCGATCGCCTGAGTTGCGGTGATCTGACGGGTCTGGCGGGTGCGCAGGTCCAACTCGAAGATGTTCGCATTGCCCTCGGGCGTCCCCAGCGACAACACGACGCGCTGGCCGTCGGGCGAGAACCGCGGTGCGAACGTCATGTTGGGGAAGTTGCCGACGAGCTCGCGCTGGCCAGTCTCGATGTTCATCAGGAACACTTTCGGGTTCCCGCTCTCGAACGAGGTGTAGGTGATGAGCTGCGTCGCCGGGCTGAAGCGCGGTGTCAGCACCAGCGCCGAGCCGGTCGAGAGGGCGCGCAGATTCTCCCCGTCGCGGTCCATGATGGCGAGACGCTTCACGCGCTTGTCCTTGGGTCCGGTCTCGTCGACGAAAACGACCTTGGTGTCGAAATAGCCCTTCTCGCCGGTCAGGCGCTCGTAGATCGCATCCGCGATGATGTGGGCGATGCGGCGCCAGTTGTCGGGGTTGGTGCTGAACTGCTGGGCGGCGAGCTGCTTGCCGGCGGGCACGTCCCAGAGCCGGAATTCGGCTTTCACCCGGCCGTCGCCCAGCTGGGAGACGCGGCCGACGACGAGGGCCTGCGCATTGATGACGCGCCAGTCGGCAAAGCGCGGGGCCCGTTTCAAGTCGCTCGTGCGCTCGATGAAGGAGGCGCGGTCGAGGGGAGCAAACAGGCCCGAGCTTTCGAGGTCGCCGGAGACGACATCGGACATCTGCCGGCCAAGCTGGAGATCAGTCTCGCCGTCGCCGAGGAATTCGGGGATGGCGATGCGCAGCGGATCGAGGTTGCCTTCGGTGACGTCGATGTCGACCTGGGCGCGAGCCGGCGTGCCTGAGGCGATCGCCGCGACGGCGAGCAACAGGCAGACGGCAAATGACCAGATCGGCACGAGCCACCCCGCGGCGGGCTGTGTGCGCAGTCGTCCAATCATGGCGTGGAACCTCTCCTCGAGCCGGCTCATCGGCTCGCAGCAGCAGTGAATGTCGGAGAATTCGGGCTTTGCCAAGGTGGCAAAAGGAAAGGATCGTGGCTGAGGCCGCGCCCCAAAACAACTGCTCCGTCTTCCCGGCTCGGCGCTCCCGTTGGTCGCTCGGCCGGGAAGACGGCGGGGCGAGAAATGGGCTGAATGAAACCGATTCACTCGTTTTTGCGGGCCTCCTAACCGCCGAACATCTGGTCAGGTCTGAAGTTCACGGTGACCGAGTTCCAGCCGGTGTCATAGAGGTCGCCGAGCTGGGTCGCCAGTGGCTCGTAGGGTGAGCAGTCGAGGACGGCGCGCACGGCAGCTTCGGCCGCCTGCATGAAGTTCGCAGCTCCCGAATCGTTCAACACCGATGGCACGCCATCGACCGAGCCGTCGCGACGCAATTTGAATTTGAGGCGCACGGCGATCTGGTCGGCTCCAGCCGCGCCAGTGGGCGGGTTCCAGCAGCGCTCGTCACGGATCTTGCCCCGGATGATCGCGCCGATCATGTCGCGCTCGGCAACCGACAGCCCGCTACCGGTCGTG
>JANPDA010000465.1:0-22722 GCA_031431235.1 Hyphomicrobiaceae bacterium | reverse complement strand
GCGTGATTGATCACCAGGACCGCCCGACGGTCTACATTGACTGCAAACTGACGGGGAAATGCCTCCGCCTCGAGGTAAGGAGGACTGGTCTTGCCTGCACCAGTGACACGCCATTCGATGGCACTCTCTCCATCCTCCGCCAATGTCTCCTCAACCTGCAAAAGCAGTTCGAAATAGTCACTCACTTGGGCGAGGAAATCCGTCACCGTTGGAGCGTCGGTGTCAGTTGCGCGCCCGGAGGCACTCAGTCGGACCTTCTTACTCATCGCGATCCTCGACGTGACCGTCTGGTGTCTAGAGACGGCCTCTCAACCAGTAACGAACCATGCCAAACAGCACCTTAACAGAACCTTGCTGGCGTAGCCCACGCAATGCAACTTATCTCGAAGTGACCGGGTGATAGGCGTGTGATTGCGTGTGTCTGCGTCACCGAAAAATGCGCCTTACCCGCTGAAATACCGCAACATTTTTCTTGTCTCCGGCTTCAGGAGGCAGCCGCCGCTGGTCCGCGGTGTCATTGTCACCAGCTTGAGCAGGCATGGCGCAGCCATCCAACCAGATGCCAGCACGTCCGCGGACTACCCCTCGATCGCTCCCCGCCCGGCAAACGCAGGATTGCGCGCCCGCCACCCCTCCACGCAGCGCCCCATGCTGGTGAACCGTGCTCGCCCACTATCGGCGAAATGCTCGATCAAGCGCTCGAGCAGCCCGAGCCGGGCGCCGCGCCCGATGGCTCGGGATGGAACGTCAGACGGCGAGCACCGCATGTCGAGGCACCGGTTCCGATGCAGGCCGCCTTCAATTCGGCAGCTTGGCGATCGCGCTACGCAACTGGCTGACCGCATTGCCGGCGAGCACCATGTCGTTGCTGCTGCAGCTAGCCGTAAGTGTCTGCAACAGGCTGCCGATCTCGCGACTGGCCTTTTTGTCGACGGTCTTCTCCTCGGCCTCGTTGGCGATCTTGTCGATCAACGAGAAGCAGCTTTCCTGATTGGCGGGCGCCTGTGCCAGCACGGGCATGGCCAACGCTCCCAGAACGGCAGTCGCGAGCAAGCAGCGGACGATCATCTGACGTCTCCCCGGTCGGCGGACGAATCCAATCCCCGCGTCGATCCCATCTCCTAGCCGTCCAGAGGGCAGCCTTCAAGCAGCCTGCCTCATGAACCGACACTCTCACAATGCGCCTTCCCACCTGAATGGAGGCTGAAGGAAGTGTGGCATCACGTTGACCGGGAGAGCCGCCTCGCCTAAACCGCCAGCATAGCGATGGAACCGAGAATGACCCGCAAGAAATCCACGAGCCCGCCAGCCCCCACAGCCTGGGCCGAGCGGCCTGCCACGGCTGCACTCGTGCTCGCCGACGGCACGGTCATTCTTGGCGAAGGCCTAGGCGCGCCCGGCACCGCCGTCGGCGAGGTCTGCTTCAACACCGCGATCACCGGCTATCAGGAGATCCTGACCGACCCCTCCTATGCCGGCCAGATCATCACCTTCACTTTTCCCCACATCGGCAATGTGGGGACCAACGAGGAGGACCTGGAGACCTCCAACCTCGCATCCCGCGGCGTCCGCGGCGCAGTGCTCCGGGCCGCCGTGACGGCGCCCTCCAACTACCGGGCTGGCGAGACGCTCGACCACTGGCTGAAGGCGCGCGGCATCGTCGCGATCACAGGCGTCGACACGCGGGCACTCGCCGCCCGCATCCGCGAGAACGGCATGCCCAACGCGGTCATCGTGCACGAGCCGTCAGGCAAGCTCGACCTCGATGCCCTGAAGCGCGAGGCCAAGGCGTGGCCGGGCCTCGATGGCATGGATCTGGTGCCGGAGGTGACCGCCGGCCAGAGCTACACCTGGAACGAATCTACCTGGGTCTGGGGCGAAGGCTACGGCAAGGGCGCGCCGGGCGACCATCATGTGATCGCGATCGACTATGGCTTGAAGCGCAATATCCTGCGTTGCCTCGTCGCCGCCGGATGCCGCGTGACGGTGGTGCCGGCGACGGCGACCGCGAGCGATATCCTCGCCCGTAAACCCGACGGCATCTTCCTCTCCAATGGTCCCGGCGACCCCTCCGCAACCGGCCGCTATGCCGTACCCGAGATCCGCACCCTCGTGGGCTCTGGCTTGCCGGTGTTCGGCATCTGCCTCGGCCACCAGATGCTGGGCCTCGCTTTGGGCGGACGCACCAGCAAGATGCACCAGGGCCACCACGGCGCCAATCATCCGGTCAAGGACCACACCACCGGCAAGGTCGAGATCACGTCGATGAATCACGGTTTTGCCGTCGATCGCGACTCCTTGCCGGCTGGCGTCGAGGAAACCCACGTCTCGCTGTTCGACGGCAGCAATTGCGGCCTGCGCCTGCAGGGCAAACCGGTGTTCTCGGTGCAGTACCATCCGGAAGCCTCGCCCGGCCCCGAGGACAGCCACTACCTGTTCCGCCGCTTCGTCAATCTGATGCGCGAGCGCAAAGGCGACGCGCCCCGGCCGGAGCGGGATTGATGCGCCGGGTGCTGGTCGGGGGCTTGCTGCTCTTGACGGCTCTGACCCGGCCAGCGCTGGCGGGCGGCGCCAACGTCCCCGAGGGCGGTTGGCGCTCGCCATTGTTGCGCGATCATGAGCTGGTCGGCCGCGTCTGGTCGGCAGAGCGAGGATTGACACCCACTGACTTTCGACTGACCGGATCGGGCTGTCCCGCTTTCCTGCTGCTGGGCGAGGTCCACGACAATCCCGATCACCATCTGCTGCAGGCAAGGCTCTTGGACGGTGGTTGCAGCCAAGCGGAAGGCGCTGACCGTGCAGCGATCGTATTCGAGCAAATCCGGACCGATCAGCAAGCCACGCTCGAAGCCTTCCAACACGCCCCTGCTGGCGGAGCGGGCCCATTGCTGCGCGCTCTCGACTGGGACAGCAGCGGCTGGCCGCCCGCCGCGATCTACGCCCCACTCTTTGCTGCCGCCATCGAGCACCACTTCGAGCTCATTGCGGGCGACGCTCCGCGCGGCAAGGTGCGGGCGATCGCGCGCGGTGGCAAGTCGATGCTGCAAGCCGAAGAGCGCTCACGGCTGAGGCTCGACGACCCGTTCGATCCGGCGCTCAGAAGCGCGCTGGCCGAGGAGATCGCGGCGAGCCATTGCGGCCTGCTGCCCGAGGCTGCCTTCGGCGGCATGGTGATTGCTCAGCGCTACCGCGATGCCCATCTCGCCGACGCCATGATCTCGGCGCGCCACGGTCGTGGAACGGTCGTGCTCATCGCCGGCAACGGCCATGTGCGGACGGATCGGGGAGTTCCCCTCCACCTTCGCGAGCGCGAACCGGCTCGGAAAATCGTGTCCGTCCTGATCTTGGAGGTGGAGGAAGGGCATACGGATCCCGAGCACTACGTGCCACGAGACCCCGAAGGCAAACCAGCCGTCGACTGGATCGTGTTCACGCCGCGGACGGAGCGGCCCGACCCGTGCGTGGAGATGAAGAAGCAGATGGGTGGCGGCTGATACCAGCCTGCACAAATCATGACTCTTCATTCGCATCGCAGGCTCAGCGGCCAAGGGCCGCCGGCGCGAGCGCCGGACGCACAATGACTGACCGACCTATCGGTCAGTCATTGTGCAAGCAGGTATGACATTGGCGCCAGCCCACCCGGGCGATCAGCCCTGCACGAGCTCCACACCGCTGGCAGGCCGCGCAATGGCCGCGCCCACATGATCCCGCGGCGCATCGAGCAAGGTCCAGGCACCAAACAGCATCACTGCAACGCCCGCACCCATCAACCCGTAGCCGATGGCGGCCAATAGCTTGTCCCTGCACCACATGATCGCTCTCTCCGTCGTTGCAGTGCAACCTACCGGAGTATGGTAACGAGCCCGTTCAAAGATGCAGGTCGCCGCTTCAAGTGTGCGTGTGCCGGTCGTGAATGCCACGCCCGGCAGCAGCAGCGTCAGTAGACGTCCCGATGCTTCACCAGCGCCGACACCGTCATCAGGATGATGCGGATATCGAGCACGAGGCACCAGTTGTCGAGATAATAGAGGTCGTGCGCAACGCGGGCACGCATCTTGTCCTCGGTATCAGTCTCGCCGCGCAGGCCGTGCACTTGCGCCCAGCCGGTGATGCCTGGCTTCACGTTGTGCCGGCGGGCATAGAGGGCGATCCTGTCCACGAACTCCTGGTTGTGCGCAATCGCATGGGGCCGCGGACCCACGATCGACATTTGCCCCAGCAGCACATTGAGGAGTTGCGGCAGCTCGTCGATGCTCGTGCGTCTGAGGAAGCGTCCGACTCCGGTCACGCGGGCATCGCCCCGTTTGGCCTGGATCACCTTCGCGCCATCCTCCGTCACGGTCATCGTGCGGAATTTGTAGATCTGGAACTCGCCCTGATTGAAGCCGTGCCGGCGCTGGCGGAAGAAGACGGGGCCCTTGCTGTCCCACTTGATCAAGATGGCGACAGCGGCAAAAAACGGTGCGAGCACGATCAGTGCCATCCCGGCCAGCACCAGGTCGAGCGCACGCTTGGCCACCCGGTCGAACGGCGTGAGCGGCGCCGGCGTTACCACCACTCCGCGCATCCTGCCGGCATGGGAGAGCGTGACGCGCTCGTAGCGATCGAACAGGACTGGCGCATCGATCTGGATCGCTGCAGGCACGACCTTGAAAGCGTCGACGAGCTGGGAAAGACGCGCCTCCTCCGCCCAGGGAACGACCAGCAGGATGTCGTCGGGCTTGGCCGCCCGTGCGAATTCGACCGCCTGCTTGATGCCGTCCTCGTCGCTGCCGATGCTGGCCCAGCCCGCGACCGAGAACCCGCCGGTCCAGGGCTGAAACCGGTGGGCGAACGCCGTCAGGTCGGCCTCATGCCCGACAATGAAAAGGCGCCGTGCCGCCAGCTTGCCCAAGCGGCTCGCGCTGGACACGGCGCCGGCCAGTGTGTGCCTCGCCGCCAGCAGCACACCAAGACCGGTGAGGTAGAACAGGATCACCGCCCCCCGCGAGGCGTCCGACCCGGCCTTCATCATGAACAGCATCAGGGCCAGCAAACCGAAGGCGATGTTCCACGAGGCGAGCACCTTGCCCGAGAACCAATTCTGCCCCGTGTAGGCGACATAGTCGTACCCGCCCCGGATTACGGCCACGACCAGAAACAGTGCCGCAACAAAGAGCCCGAGCTGCGCATGCTCCAGCACGGGGCTGCGACCGTCGTAGAACGCCTCGGCGTAGAACAAGCCGCTGATGGTGGAGGTGGCGACGATCAACACGGCATCGAGCGCCGCCAACAGCGGAGCCGTTTGACGCCAGGTCACGGCCCGCCGCCCCAGATCGAACAGCGTGACCGACTGACTGAAGCCTGGCTTGACGGCAGTCGTGCTACTCATGACCACACACCCTCGCTATCGCAGAACCAACAAACTGGCTGCCGCCCTGCAAGACTTGTGCAACTCTCATTCTGGTGACGGTAAGGCGCGCAGCTGCGCTGTTCCGCCTCAGCTCCCGGTGCGATCGTCGCGACCCACGGCAAATTTCCCTGCTTGGCCAACGATCGACGCCTATATGCGGCAGATGCGTCGGCATAATTGACGAAAGATGTAGAATTGGTTAATGTTGCAAGTGCAATCCGGCTGCGGCCGGTCAGAAAATCAGCAGGAATTTCCGTGGCTTGACCGCCCGGACGCATCGCATTGCAATCTCAGAGCCAGGTGAAAACACTTATGAGATGGTCGGCGCCGAGCCAGCGGTCGCAAGCCGCGCCATCAGCGCCAGCGCCGTATAGAGATCGAGGTGTCCGCCGCCGATGTTCTTGTAGAGCGTGATCTCGTCGGGCGACTGCCTGCCGGGATGGCAACCGCGGCAGAGTGCCTCGATCATGCCGATCATATGGCTTGCAGGCACCGCGCCCGACATCAGTGGCAGGGCGAGATCGCCGGAGCGATCGAGTGCGGCCGGCTTGCCGTAATAGACGAGCGACCGCTTCACCGCCTCCTCGTCGCACTCGCGCATTTCGAGCGACCACCCGCCGATCAGGTCGAGATGGGTGCCCGGTTGCAACCACGCACCCAGCACCAGCGGACGGTCCGACATGGTCGCGCAAGAAATCAGGTCGGCCTGCCTCACCCCGGCCTCGAGGTCGCCGGCGACCTCGGCCGCCACGCCCTGCTGGCGCAATTGTGCAACCAGCGTGTCGGCCCTCGATGCGGTCCGATTCCAGACCAGGATGCGCCCGATTGAAGGCCGCACCGCCCGCATCGCCTCGATCACGAACGGCGCCAGCGCTCCGGCCCCGACCATCAGCATGGTGCGCGCATCCTCACGCGCGAGGATCCTGGCAGCCACGGCGGAATCGGCCGCGGTCTTCCTGAGTGTCAGCGCCGCGCCATCGATCACGGCCCTGACCGAGCCGTTGCGGCCATCGAACAGCACGTAGCTCCCCTGCACCGAGGGCAATCCGTCGCTGCCCGCGAGATTGCCGGGAAACGAGGTCACCAGCTTCACCCCGATGGCGTCGCCATGCCGCCACGCCGGCAGCAGCAGAAAAGCGTTCCCGCTGGCTCCCCCCTGCTCGAGGATCGTCTCCTGGAGCTGATCGACCCCCTTCTGGTGCTCCCGATGCAGCGCCTCGACGAGATAGGGAAAGTCGAGCAGGCGATGCGTGGTCGCGGCATCGACGACAGTCGGTGTGGCGAGCGGTATGGCATGTGTCATGGGGCGGGCCTGGATTTTCGAGCATGCACTCTACCTGCATTGATCCATGGATGCGGCGGTGAAGCAACCGCCGGCTCACCGCCGATTGTCGGCCGCCAGTCGGCGTGCGAGTGTGGGCGGGAACCGATGGCGAGATTGACGTTGGCGTTTCGGGGGAACGGGCATGCTGGGACCGCGCCGCAAGTATCAGATCCATGGCCGCAAGCGGCTGCTCGACAACTTCTTCAAGGTCGACGAGGTCGAGGTCTCCTACGAGCAGGTGAAGGGCGGCATGGGTGCGCCGCAAAAGTTTCTCGTGTTCGAGCGGGGTGATGCGGTCGCCGCGTTGCTGCACGATCCTGAAAAACGGGTCGTGATCCTTGTCGATCAGTTTCGCTTGCCGACCCTCGACGAGGTCCGTGGCTCGAAGCTGGAGCCACGGCTTGGCGACGGCTGGCTGCTCGAGACTCCAGCCGGCATGATCAAGCAGGACGAGACGCCCGAGCAATGCCTCGTGCGCGAGGCGATGGAGGAGACCGGCTATCAGGCAACCAAGTCCGAGCGGATCGCCTCGTTCTTCTCCTCGCCCGGGGGCAGCACCGAGCGGATCTTTCTCTACTACGCGCAAGTCAGAAAGGTCGATCGGACCGCGCCGGGCGGCGGCGATGGCAGCGGTGGCGAGGACATTCGCATCATCGAGATGCCGATCGAGGAGCTGTTCCGCCGTCTGTCGAGCATGGAGATCGAGGACCCGAAGCTCTTGATCGCCGCACTCTGGCTGCGCGAGCGCGAGTCGCGGCGGATGGCCGAGGCCGACGAGAGCACCTCGAAGAAGATACAGTATCGACTGAATGGCACGAGCAAGATCGTCGGCTATCGCACCGGCAGCATCCTCGCCGTCAAGGACGTGGATGTCTGGGTCAACTCCGAGAATTCCGACATGATCATGGACCGGTTCTTCGGCCGCTCGGTCTCAGCCGCCATCCGCGCGAATGGTGCCGAGCGCTTCCCCAAGACCAAACGCATCAAGCAGGACACCATCGCGGACGCGCTCAGGAAGGAGATGAACGGTCGCAGCTTCGCCGCGCTCGGCACCGTGATCGAGACGACGTCGGGCATGCTGGCCAGCACGCACAAGGTGAAGCGGCTGTTCCATGTGGCGGCCGTCGAAGGCGAGATCGGCGAGGGCCTGAAAACCTCGATCGAGACGCTCGAATTGTGCATCGACAAGGTGCTCGCCACGATCGATACCCGAGGTCGACGAACTTTGCTCGGCGGCAGCCGCTATCGCAGCGTGCTGATCCCGATGATCGGCACCGGCCAGGGCGGCTTCGAGGTGGCTGCCGTGGCCCCGAAGCTGATCGCCCGCGCGGTCGAGTTTCTGAAGGCGAATCCCCAGTCAGGCATCGAGGAGATCTACCTGAGCGCCTACTCGCTCGGCGACGCCGATGTCTGCGAGCGGGCGCTGTCCAAATCGGAGCGACTCGAGCCCGTCGGCAGCCAGCAAGGGAGTTGAGCCGCCATGTCGATGAAACTCACGCGTTGGCTCAACCACGAGCGGCTGCGGAACCTCCGCTATCGGGGGCAGACGGTTTACTTTTCACCTCTGCTCGCAGGGCTGCTGACGGCTGTTCTGCTGGCAACCAGCGCCCAGCTGCGTGAGATTTATCTCTCGATCGTAGAGCAACCGGATTGGCAGCGGGGCTTGCTCGGACTCGGCATGCTGATGCTCCTTTCGGCGCTGATCTTCGTGTCTAGCTTCATGCTCAGCACCTGGCGGGCCGACACGCTCTATCCAAACCACGCAGACATCCGCTTCGACCGGCGATTGTTGCGCCAGCGCGATGGGCTGGCGCACCTGGCCGCACTGCTGCCATTCGCCGGGATTCTCTGGGGATTGTGGATCACACACGACAGGTCAGCAGGATTGAACCTCAACTACCAGGCCGCGCTCGGCGACCTCGGTATCGGCCCGGTGAAGGCCTCCGGCATTCTTGCCACGCCCCAGGTCGATCCGCTCCACGCGTTTCATGCCGGTATCATCGTCGCCGCCGGCGCCGTCATCCTGCACGTCGCGCTGCATGCGTTTCGCCGAAGCCGTCGTGCCCACTGGTGTGTACTGGCTGCAGCCGGCGCCGTCTCGCTCTTGGCAGCCTTCGCTCCGTTGGCGGCAAGCGCCCCGCAAATAATCGCCGTCACGCGCCAGCTCGGGCCATTGGCCTCGATCGCGGGCGTCATTGCCGCCCTCTATGGCCTATTGATGCTGCTCGCTTACGTCACGCGCCTGACTGGGATTCCGCTCATCGGCATACTCGCAGCCATCGGCATCACATTTGGCTTCCTCAACATCAGCCGCAACGTCTCACCGCCCCTGCAACAGACTGAGGCAGTCCAGCCAAACGGCGAGCAGCTCAAACGCCAGGCCCGGCTCGAGGCGAACTCCGCCACCGCCACCGACCTGGAATCGAGCTTCCGCGACTGGCTCGAGTCACGACGCGATCGCGAGCTGTTCCGCTCGAAAGAAAGGCCCTATCCTGTCTTCGTCTTCGCTGCCCAAGGCGGCGGCCTCTATGCCGCGACCGCCATCGGCCGGGCGTTCGCCCAATTGCAGCGCGATTGTCCCCTCTTCATGCAGCATGTCTTCGCCGTCAGCGCCGTCTCGGGCGGCGCCGTCGGCAGCGCCGTGGTCCACGAGGCCGCTGCAGGACAGGCGCAAGAAAGCGACTGCGGCGGGAAGGGCAGCGACCTCACCGACCGCATCTCCCAGGTCACGCTGGAGGACCACCTCTCTCCGATCGTCGGCACCATCATTCCCGACATCATGCGTAAGCTTTATCCCTTCGAGATATCGCCCGATGCCGTGACCCGGTCGAAGGCTTTGGAGGAGAGCATTGTCGAGTCCGTCTATCGAGACAGGCCGGCGACCGGCGCGTGCACGGATACTGGCCGGCTCTGCGCTTCATACGCCGGCCATTGGAGCCCCCGCTCGGTCGCGCCAGCGCTCGTCCTCAACGCGACCTGGGTCGAGAACGGACACAGGGTCGCCTTCGCGCCGTTCGGGCTGGAGCGGGCGGGCGACTTGACCCTCCATTCCTTCTCCGACTTCGACCAGGTCCTTGGAACGCGCGGCGTCTCGCTGATCGGGGCCGCAGTGGTGAGTGCGCGTTTTCCCGGCGTGCTGCCAGCCCAAGTCTATGGCGCGACGGTCGGCGGGAAGGGTAACCGCTGGAACTTCGTCGATGGCGGCTATGCCGACGCTTCCGGCGCGGCGACCGCGTTGCAGATCTTCGAGGCTCTCAACCGCATGTTCGAGCGCGAGCCGGTGCTCAGCGACGCCGTCGACCTCCGTCTGGTCCTCGTCACAGATTCCGAGAGCGACCCCGACCTCGCCGAGATCGACGGCACCGGATTCAGCGATACGATGGCCCCCATTTCCGCGCTCCTCAACATTCGCGCGCTGCTGTCGAGCCGGGCGGTGGCGCAGGCCGTCTCGCGCGGGCTGGAGCTCGACAACGGACCAGCGGCAGGCGCCTCGGACAAACCAGATCGCCGAGTCATGGCGATCGAGCTCGACCGCAAGACCTTCGGGCTCTCGATCGGCTGGAAGATGTCACGCGCGACCTATGACATCGTCGGACTGCTGCTCGGCGATCCGAGTCTCTGCCGGCCCGCTGCTGAGCGCAACACCTACAAATCCCGCACCGCCCGCTCGATCGCCGCCAACAGTTGCATCACGCAAAACATCCTGCGCCTGCTCCGCCGCGAGTAGCCTCCCCTACCTCCCCCAATCCAGCACCACCTTCCCGCACGCCCCCTGCGCCATGATGTCGAACCCCAGCTGCCACTCGCTCGCCTTGAACCGGTGCGTGATCACTCGCCGCACATCCAACCCCGACTGCAGCATGGCCAGCATCTTGTGCCAGGTCTCGAACATCTCGCGGCCGTAGATGCCCTTGATCGTCAGCATCTTGAACACGATCCGCGTCCAGTCGACCGGGAAGGGTCTCGTCGGGATGCCGAGCATCGCGATCTTGCCACCCATCAGCACCAGCTCGATCATCTGCTCGACGGCGGCGGGCGCGCCCGACATCTCGAGGCCGACATCGAAGCCCTCGCGCATGCCGAGCCGCGCCATCACGTCCTTCAAATTCTCCTTCGACACGTCGACCGGCACCACGTCGGCGATCTCGCCCGCGAGCTTCAATCGCACCGGGTAGATGACGGTGATGATGACATGGCGTGCGCCGACATGGCGGGCGATCGCCCCGGCCATGATGCCGATCGGGCCGGCCCCGGTGATCAGCACGTCCTCGCCAACGAGGTCGAAGGAGAGCGCGGTGTGCACGGCGTTCCCGAGCGGATCGAGGATCGCCGCGATCTCGTCGTCGACGTCGTCGGGCAACGGCACGATGTTGAAGGCCGGCACCTTCACGAATTCGGCGAAGGCGCCCGGAATGTTGACGCCAATGCCGCGCGTCTCGGGGTCGAGATGGTAGCGCCCGGCCCGGCTCGCCCGGCTCCTCATGCCGATCACGTGGCCCTCCCCTGAGACCCGCTGCCCGACCTTCACGCTCCTCACGTGGCTGCCGACCGCGACGATCTCGCCCGAATACTCGTGCCCGACGATCATCGGCACGGGGATCGTCTTGCTCGCCCACTCGTCCCATTTGTAGATGTGGATGTCAGTGCCGCAGATGCCGGTCTTGTGGACTTTCACCAGCACGTCATCGGGCCCGAGCCGCGGCACCGGCTCCTCCTGCATCCAGAGACCGGGCTCGGGCTTGGCTTTGACGAGGGCTTTCATGCGCGGGCTCCGTTCGCGAGATGGCGGGTCGCGTCGGTGCCCTACCATGCCGCGCCGAGCCGCGCTAACCCGTCTTGCGGCCGGCGAGCTTGGCGACCTTCGCCCACATCTCGTCGGGCACCTCGACGCCAGACCTGGCGGCCTTGGCCCGGCGCGCGAGCCGCCCCTTGCCGGGCAGCTGTGCGCCCGCGTCCTCGACCGCAGCACCCAGGCTCGCCATCCGATCGTGGAATCCGGCGCCGACCGGCCCGCCCGGATCGAGCGCGATGAAGAGCTGGCCGACGTCGGCTGGCCGGTCGGTCTCGCCCGAGAACATGCCTGCGTCCTTACTGAGGCTGGAGCCGGTCAACGCCGCCGCCAGGA
Organism: Hyphomicrobiaceae bacterium; assembly: GCA_031431235.1. Lineage (GTDB taxonomy): Bacteria > Pseudomonadota > Alphaproteobacteria > Rhizobiales > Hyphomicrobiaceae > JANNSW01. The sequence continues at coordinate 10,881 of JANPDA010000465.1, read as the reverse complement.
TCTCCACCAGCAGGCTGATGGCGGCGCCCTTCTGCCCGCCGAAAGGCAGGATCGCGCCCTCTAGCGCCCGCTTGGCGTCCGTCGTCGGCTTGCCGTGGTTGTCGACCGCCCAGCCGGGCTCGAGCGGCTCACCGGCCTCGGCACGAAAGATGATCGCGGTCTTCGTCATGGCGCTCGTGCTCATGTCGACGATCACGCTCGGCCCCTTCGGGCCCGGCACCGCGTAGGCGAAGGGGTTCGTCCCGAACAGCTTCTTGCTCGCGCCAGGATGGGCAACCGCTGCCGGCGAGTTCGAGGTGACGAGGCCGACGAGGCCGGCTTCGGCGATCCGCTCGGCGAACTGGCCGAGGTCCAGCGCGTTATAGGAATGCCGCAGCGCCAGCGTCGCGCAGCCCTGGGCCTTCACCGCCGCAACGAGGAGCGGCAACCCCAGGTCGAACGCCGTGTGGGCGAAGCCGAGACCGGCGTCGATCACCAGACGCCCCGGCTGGCCGGTCTCGATCAGCCTCGGCTCAGCATTGCCCTTGACCAGACCCTTCTCCAGCTGCTCGCAGATCTTGCCCACATAGAACAGGCCGCACACCCGGTTGCCGCTCGCCTCGGCCAATGCGATCGCCCGGGCGATGCTGCGGGCACCCTCGTTCGAGGCGCCGTGGGCGGCAAGCGCGTCATGGGCGAGTTGCTCGATATCGGCGATCGGACGCTTGGTGGCTCGGGTCATGGCAATGCTCGCCTCGCTGCTGCTGCCGCTTTCGAGTAGACCGGCCTGCGCCCGGCTTCAATCCCGGACGAGCGACCGTGTTCATGGGGTCAGACCCCTTGGCTCGGGCGCAGCGGAGAAACCGCTGGGTCCGAGCCGCAACCCGCCGCAACCCGCCGCTCTGGGCAGTGGCGGGTTAGGCTTCGCTCTCGAGAAACACATCAAAGTCTCACCCGTCATCCCGGACGCCTTCGGCACGACAGCGGCGATCGGGATCCTGGCCACGGGCGCGGCATCCGTAGCTGAGGTCCCGGATCAAAGCCTTCGGCTTTGTCCGGGATGACGGGTGGATGGGGGTGTGCGAGACGTTTCCTCCAACACGCATTCCGGCCCTGCCGGTTGGAGAGCTAACCCGGCCGCCCCTTCTCCGCTGTCTTCCAGCTCTTCAGCGCATCCGCGTAGAACGACCTCGGCTGGCGGCCGGGCGTCGGCTTGCCGCCCTTGGGGATGATGTTGTGCTCGGGGCCGAACGGGAACTTGGTGATGTTCTCGGCGCCCTTCTCGCCAACGATCAGGATGTCGTGCTCGCGATAGCCGCCAGCGCCGGGCACACCTTCCGGCAGCATGATCATCGGCTCCATGGAGACGACCATGCCGGGCTGCAGCACGGTATCCACGTCCTCACGGAGCTCCACGCCCGCCTCGCGCCCATAATAGTGGCAAAGCACGCCGAACGAGTGGCCGTAGCCGAATGAGCGGTACTTGAGCAGATCCCACTCGCGGTACATCTCGTTCAATTCGAGCGCGATCTCGGAGCACTTGGCACCGGGCTTGATCAGCTCGAGGCCGCGGCGGTGCACGGCGCAATTCTTCTGCCACAGGTCGATCTGAAAATTGCTGGCGGTCTCGCAGAAGAGCGTGCGCTCGAGCGCGGTGTAATAGCCGAAGATCATCGGGAAGCAGTTGAGCGAAAGGATGTCGCCCTTCTCGACCTTCTTGTTCGTCACCGGATTGTGGGCGCCATCTGTCTCGATGCCCGACTGGAACCAGGTCCAGGTGTCCATCAGCTCGACGAAGGGGAACGACTTGGCCGTCTCACGGATCATGGCATTGGTCGAGGCCATCGCCACCTCGTGCTCGGGCACGCCCGCCGAGACCGCGCCGACCAGCGCCCAGCCGCCCACGTCGCAGAGCCGCGCGCCTTCCTTGATGAGCGTGTGCTCCTCCGCGCTCTTGATCGTGCGCATCCACATCGCGCCTTGGGCGATATCGACCAGCTCGACGCCCGGCAGCGCGGCCTCGAGCTGCTGCTTGAAGTCGAGATTGACGTGGTCGAACTCGATGCCGACGCGTTTGGCCCCCTTCGTCAACTGCTGCAGCGCACGGAAATAGTTGTCCTTGCGCCAGTCGGTATAGGTCAGATTGTCGGAGAAGCTGCGCCGGAAGGGCTGGCCGCCATCGATGCCTGCGGAGACGGTGGTTGCGTCCTTCTCGGTCACGACCATGGCGTACTTGCGCCCGAAATAGCAGTAGAGCCAGCCGGAGTAGTAGCAGATGTTCTGGTAGGAGGTGAAGACCACCGCATCGATGCGATTCTCGGCCATGTGCTTGCGGAGCTTTTTCTGGCGCCCTTTCATCTCCTTGTCGGAAAAGGGCGACCAGCGCCTATCGCCATTGTGCCATTTGGTGATATGCACCATATCCTTGGTATCGCGAGCCATTCGTTCCTCCCACAGCGGACGCTGGCGATCGATGTCGCAAGCCCGACCCGCCAGCTTGGTGCAACGCTAGCAACAGAAGTTGGCTTGCTGGAAATTGATTGTGGAAATACGGTCATCAGCGGAGCAAATTTCAGCCCTAGCAACGGCCTCCTTCGGAGCCACAAACGAACAGGGGAGCGCTGTCATGGAATCGATCCAGTCCGCACTCGCTTTCTGGTCGCAGTATCTGGCGACCCTCGACGATCCTGAGATCGCTCAGGCCTGCTTCTACGAGACCTTCTCGATCGGCAACACGCCCGCGAGCGCCTCCAACGGCGCCCAATTGATCCTCGCCGGCCACAAGACCGCAACCAGTGCGCTGCTGTGGGAGTACGAGGCGGACGGCCGCCGCCCACCTGGCGTCGGAGCGCTCAGCATCCTCGAGGCCGGACTGGGCCTGCCCGCCGCCGTGATCGAGACGACAGAGGTCCGCACGCTCCCGTTCCAGGCGATCGATCCGGCGTTCGCGGCGGACTACGGCGAGTTCGGCGGCCAGCTCGAGAGCTGGCGCGCGGCCTGCTGGGACATCTACCGTGATCTGGCCGCGCGGCTCGGCCGCACGCCTTCCCTCGAGATGCCGCTCGTTTGCGAGCGTTTCAAGGTCGTCTACCGCGGTTGATCGCCGGCTGCGGCCGGAACCGACGCCTGACCGCCATCGGCTGGCTGGGCGGCCTGGGTGACCGAGCGCGCGATGTGCACGCCGGCGATGACGCTCATCAACACTGCCGAGATAATGATGGCGCAGCCGATCATGGCGTCCGCACTGGGCACCTCGCCCACGCCGATATAGGTCCACAGCGGATTGAGCACCGCTTCGAACAGCACCACCAGACTGATGGTAACCGCGGGCACGCTGCGAGCCCCGCGTACGAACAGGATCGCCGGCAGCGCGAGCTGAACGACACCCATCGCCAGCACCAGACCCATCGTGCCTGCTGGAATGACGAGGCCGTTGCCGATCAATCCACCGATCAGGAAAGTCGAGAGGCCGCCGAGCACGACGGCAGGCGTCATGTCGACACCGCGATAGCGCCGCAGCAGAATGAGTTGGAGCGAGAAGATGATGTTCGTTGTGATCGCCGCGACCACACCCAGCCAGTTGCCGGCAACGAGTCCATCGCGAAAAATGATGCCAACGCCCACAACCGCGATCACCGCCGCAATCCAGGTGGCAAGCCCCGGACGCTCCCCGATCAGCACGAAGCCGAGAATGGCGGTGACGATCGGCGCCATCGCCCCGATTGCCGCAACCGTGGCCGTGCTGGCGAGTGTGAGCGAGGTCACATAGAGCGTCGAGCCGAACGCGAAGAAGGCGGCGTAGATGACCATCGCCTCCCACGGCACGCTGCGCACATGGGCAATGGTATTGCGGCCATGGACCATCAGCAGAAAGACGGAAAGCGTGACTGCGGTCGCCATGCCGCGCCAGCAATTGATCTGCCAACCATCGAGCTCCGGCAGCAGCCGCACGAAGATGCCCGACAGGCTCCAGCCCAGCGTCGCGACCAGCAGCAGGCCGATGCCGCGCGCATAATCCGTCTCGGGCGTGGGAGGCATCGATCGCTTTCCCGCTGGCTCATCGCAGCGCCCGGCCAGAGGTCCATGGTCGAGCCAGGCTCGTCCCATTGGCGCCGGTCGAATGGGTCCATACCACTTGTCAGCGCTCGCACCTATTTGCGCGTGCCCACGACCCTACCATGGAAAGTACGGCCAGTCGCTGGGCAGGCTCAGCGCGCGAGTACCCACCATCGCCAGTGAGCGAGCGACAACACATCCTCCCACGGCATTCCCGCGCAGGCGGGAACCCAGACGAGCAGCTGAAGTCGCGTGGAGCATTGGCTCGATGCCCGCCCCTGGCCTCCGCCGGCTGTGCGGGCAGGACGGCTTTGGCATAGGAGCTCGTGACTCCGGGTACTCGTCGGTGGCTGCCCAGGCAGCGCCCGGCACGGCACAGCGTGGTGACTTGACCCGAAAACCGCCCTCAGAACCCGGCCGCGCCGAAGGTGCTTGGCGCCGCTTCGATCACGCGGGCGCCTTGGGCTTGCACCTCGAGCACGGCGAGCCCGCGCTCGCTGCTGCCATCGGCGCGCAACCGGAACAGCCCGTCGATGCCGGCAAAGCCGCTCGGCCGGGTGAGATTGGCAGCGGCATACCGCTCGCCACGCGGGCTGCCCGCAAGGGAGGCCGCCAGGCTGGCCGCATCATACCCCAGGCTCGCGATCCGGGCCGGCATGCGTCCGTGCAGTTGCATGAAGCGCGCGGAGAAGCCGCGCCAGCCGGAAGGCTCCGCCGCCGGAAACCAAGCCCCCTGCAACGCCTTCTCCTGCCCGGCATTGGCAATGTCCCAACCTCCCGTCCCGAGCAGCTTGATCCTGCTCGGATCGATGCCGTGATAGGTCAGCATCGCGCCGAGCATCGGCAGCGTATCGGCTCCTCCCGGCACCAGCAGGGCGTCGATCCTGCCCTTGTCGATCCGGCTCTTGATGCGCTTCATCGGCTCGATCATGCCATCGGCTTCGAGGGGATAGCGCTCGATCCCGACCAGGCTCGCACCGGCCGGGGCAATCGAGGCTTCCAGGCTCGCTTTCACCACGTGGCCGTAGTCGCTCTGCGGAATCAGCGCTGCGATCCGGCGCTTACCCGCTGCCGCCGCATAGCCGATGATCCGGGGCACGTCGTCGCCCGCCAGAAAGCTCAACAGATAGGCGCCCTGACCTGCAACCTTGCGGTCGCTCGAGAACGCAACGACCGGCACGCCGGCCTTGCGGGCAATTGGGGCGACGGCCGCCACCTCGCCCGCGAACAAGGGACCCAATATCAGCTCCGCACCATCGGCGATCGCAGCCTCGGCCGCACGAGCCGCACCTTCGGGCGATCCGCCCGTGTCCTTCTTGACGAGCCTCAGGCTGGGCTCGTTGACCTCGATGATGGCGAGCTCGGCCGCCGCATCGAGATCGGCAGCGACGATGGCTGTCCCGCCATTGCGTGACGAAGGCAGCAGCAGTGCGACCCTGACCGGCTCGACCACCACCCGTGCTGCCGTCTGGCCCGCAACGCCTTCGCTCGAGAAGGCCTGACCGGGCGTTGGCGATGGATTGGATGTCGCGCAGCCCGATAGAATGGCCGCGGCCCCGCACGCGAGAAACGCGCGTCGGGTCGGCTGGCCGGCTGATAGTCGATGCTTGTCGTCGCTCATGCGATCCGTCCGAAGTGGGTTTCCTGCGCGGACTGGGCCCTTGCCCTTGCAATCGCATTGCGGGCAGACAGAATGACGCCACTTGGAATCGAGCACGCCTGCGATAACAGATTGATTCGGCCGCCATGACAAGGGTATTCAGCCAAAAGAGCATATCCGCCGCGCTACCGGGCGACCGGAAGCCCGTGCGAGCTGGCGGGGAAGCGCGCGCATGACCATGGCCGACACCGGATCCGAGGACGCAATTCCGGTGCTCATTCGGCGCGCCGGCGAAATGCTCGCCGAGCAGCTAGGTCGGCCGCTCGAAGCGGGCCTGCACCTGGTCTCGACCCCCATCGGCAATCTTGCCGACGTGACGCTGCGGGCGCTCGCCGTCCTCGCCCGGGCCGACTTCGTCTACGCCGAGGACACCCGCCACAGCCGTCGCCTGCTCGACCGCTACGGTATCGACCGCACGCTCAGCTCCTACCACGACCACAATGCCGAGCGGGAGCGGCCGCACATTCTGGGATTGCTGGCGGCCGGCCGGTCGGTTGCGCTCATCTCGGACGCCGGCACGCCGCTCGTTTCCGATCCCGGCTACAAGCTCGTGCGCGACGTTCTCGACGCTGGCCATCGCGTGACGAGCCTGCCTGGACCCTCGGCCGTGCTCGCCGCCCTGACCTGCGCCGGCTTGCCGACCGATTGCTTCGTGTTCGCGGGTTTCCTGCCGGCGAAACAATCCGCGCGCCGTGAGCGGATCACGGCAGTCGCAGACCTCCCCGGCACCATCGTGCTGTTCGAGGCACCTGGCCGTGTCGCCGAGACCTTCGCCGAGCTGGCAGGGATGCTGGGCAATCGTCGGGCTGCACTCGCCCGCGAGCTGACCAAGCTCCACGAGGAGCTTCGCCACGGCAGCCTCGCCGAGTTGGCGGCGTCCGCGCATGCCGATCCGCCACGTGGCGAATGCGTGTTGCTGATCGGCCCGCCCGCCGCGCCGGCCCTGATCGACGATGCAGCGATCCGGACGGCACTGCGGATGGCACTGCAGGGCTCGAGCCTGCGGGACGCCGCACGCGACGTGGCCGAGCGGCTCGGCGTGCCAAAGAAGCGCGCCTATGATCTGGCGGTCGCCATCAAGAGCGAGAGTGGAAGCGCCCCATGAGAAGGCTCGGCGAGCAGCACCGCGGCCGTCCGGTCGCCCAGGGCGAGCGCTACCGGCTGGGGCTCACCTCCGAGCTGGTTGCCGTCGCGGTGTTGATCGCCAAGGGCTATCTGATCCTGCAGCGCCGCTATCGCTCGCCGGTCGGGGAGATCGATATCGTGGCGCGCCGCGGCCGGCGGCTCGCTTTCGTCGAGGTGAAGCGCCGGCCGACACTCGACGAGGCGGCCGAGAGCATCACACGGCGCCAACAGGAGCGCGTCATGCGCGCCGCCGAATGGTGGCTGAAGGGACGCCCCAATGTCGCCTCGACCACCGACGGCCCGAGCTTCGACGTCATCCTGCTCGCGCCCGGCAAGCTGCCGCGCCACATGAGAGACGCTTTCGATTTCGCAGCCGGAGCGCCCAGGGCGCGCCGCCGCTGGTAGCTTTCTACGCGGCCATCAGCCGCCAGCTCCGTGCAACGGATTTGCGAACCCGATCCGCGACCCTTCGCCCGCCAACTCGGCATTCAGCCGGTCGAGTGCCGCCTGCATCCGCCGCCTCAGCTCCCCAACCAGGGCTTCCACCTCCGACTCGGACAGCTCCTGCCGCCGCCCCAGCGTCCGCCCGATGTCGAGCGGCTCCGGCACCCGGATATGGGCGATCCGAGCTCCTGCGGGACGCGGCACGAACTTGTCCATGCTGTCGCGCAAGCTGCCCTCGCAATAGTCGCAGCGCAGACGCTTGATGCACTCGGCCACGTGCTCCTGGGTGAGCTCGGGCCCCGGATAGAATCCCGGCTGAAAGCGGCGGATCCGACGCATCGCCTTGGCGAGGCGCTTGGCCTCACCGGCAGCCCCATCCCCGGCTTCGGCGCGCCTGACAAACCGCTCCGCGAGCTTGAGCGCGCGCTCGACGCTGGCACCCGCCTCCGGCGCCGCTTCCCCCATCAGCTCCCCCAGCCGATCGCACAATCGACCAATCAATCGGTCCTGGCGCGCCGCGAGCGACCCGGCGCCACTGCCAACTTCCTCCCCGAATGCCGCCTCGTCGCGCGCGAGCAGCACGTCATAGGCATGGCGCACCCGCTCGGCGAGAGCGGCACCCGGCTTTGCTGCGGGCAACCCGAGCCGCCGTTCCACATAGGCCATCTCGCGGGCGAGCGGCCGGCGCACGTCGCCGAGGAATTCGAGCTTCCAGACGACCGGGGCGACGAACGCACCGCGCTCGCTGCCGTCCTCCCGCAGCAGCCGCGCCGCCTCGATCGCCATCTCGACCGCGCCGGGAAACAACGGCGCCACCAGATCGCCATGCCAGCCGACATTGCCCTCCGGGTGCAGCAACACGCCATGACCGGCCATCGCCCACCGGATCGAGTGCGCCTTGCCTTCTCCGCCCGCGCCTGGAATTTGCGCGATCAGATTGTTGGCGAGCCAGAACCGCTGCATGGCCCGCCCCATGCCGTTGACGACCACGTTGGTCGCCCAGCATGCCGCCAGCGGCGCGACCCGGGCGCACACTTCCTTGTCGAGCATCCAGTCGGTGTAGAATTCCGGGTGGTTGGGCACGATGAAGGCGGCCGTCAGCGGATTGACCGCGGAGCGCAACCGCAACTCGTCGCCGCGCGGGAAATCGAGGCGGACGACATTGCAGAGCCCGCTGATCCCCGGCACGGCATTCAGGCCAGGCACGCTCCGCAACCCCGGCACGCCGGCGAGGTTCAACAAGCGGTTGACCGGCACCAGCGCCCGCATGAGCCGGTGGCTCGGCCGCGGGGGGACGAATGTGTCGAGGCGGGAGGGGGTGGGCATGGGCAGCTACTCGCTAGACCGTGTCGTCGGCTACACAGCCTAACGGCATGGTGCTAAGCAACTATTCCCAAGGCATCGTTGGCTATGCATACCTCTTGAACGATTGGTTACATTTGTGATACCAAATGGCAATTGAGATCCTCGAGTACCAGACCGAGGACGGTGACCGGCCGTTCGCAACGTGGTTCGAGGAGCTTAATCCGAAAGCTGCCGCCAAAGTGACAAGCGCAGTGACGCGGCTTGGGCTCGGCAACACGTCACAGGTCAAGGGGGTGGGCTCTGGCGTGCTCGAGCTGAGACTGAACTTCGGACCGGGCTACCGCATTTACTTCGGCAAGCATGGCCATGACGTCGTGATCCTCCTTGGCGGTGGGACGAAGAAACGACAGAGCGAAGACATCGCAGAAGCGCAAGATCGATGGCTGGACTACAAGACTAGAACGAAAGCAAAGGCCTGAGATGCCCCTGACCCGCTCATTCAAGGAAACCGTCAAGGCGCGCGCCGCAAGCGACGCAGCTTTTCGCGAGGCCCTGCTCACGGAAGCCTTGGAGGCGATGCTCGAAGGCGACATCGAGACAGGAAAGGCGATCCTGCGCGATTTCATCAACGCGACCATTGGCTTCGAGAGGCTCGCGCGGGAGACTGGAACACCAGCCAAGAGTTTGATGCGCATGCTCGGTCCGCGCGGCAACCCGAATGCGCGCAACCTCTTCACAATGATCCATGGGCTGCAGACTGCTTTGGGCATCAGCCTCAGCGTTCGTGCGGCGCACTAAGAGCTCGACTGTTACCCCCGGAATCCGAATCCGGGGGTAAGGCCGTTGACAACCTCTCCCGCTCGCGGCTTGCTCGCAGGAGAGATCCCGCACAACCCCATCGAGCCGCGCCCATGCCCCTCCGTATCGCTATGCAAATGGACCCGATCGAGCGCATCAACATTCGGGGAGATTCCTCCTTCGCGTTGCTGCTCGAGGCTCAGCGACGGGGGCATGAGCTCTTCTACTACACGCCGCCCAGGCTGACGCTCGACCGCGGCAAGCTGATCGCGAGCGGCCACCAGCTGAAGGTCGAGGACCAGGAAGGGGCTCACTTCAGCCTCGGCGAATCCCGCGTCGAGCACCTCGCCGACTTCGATGTCGTGCATCTGCGCCAGGATCCCCCCTTCGACATGGGCTACATCACCACGACCCATCTGCTCGAGCGGATCCACCCCAAGACCCTCGTCGTCAACGACCCGGCCCATGTGCGCAATTGCCCGGAGAAAATCTTCGTGCTCGAGTTCGGCGACCTGATGCCGCCGACCATGGTGACACGCAGCCTCGACGACGTGGCGGCCTTCCGCAAGGAGTATGGCGATATCGTCGTCAAACCGCTCTACGGCAATGGCGGCGCGGCGGTGTTCCGCATCCAGCCGGGCGACACCAATCTGGGCTCCCTCGTCGAATTGTTCGGCACGGTCTTCCGCGAGCCGTTCATGGTGCAGCAATACCGTCCCGAGGTGCGCGAGGGCGACAAGCGCATCATCCTGGTCGACGGCGAGATCGCAGGCGCCATCAATCGCGTGCCCGCCAGCCACGAGACCCGCTCCAACATGCATGTGGGCGGGCGCCCCGAGGCGACCGAGCTCACCAACCGCGAGCACGAGATCTGCGCGCGGCTGGGGCCGGAGTTGAAGAAGCGCGGCCTCATCTTCGTCGGCATCGACGTGATCGGGGGGTTTTTGACCGAGATAAACGTCACCTCGCCGACCGGCATCCGCGAGGTCGAACGGTTCGGTGGCAACGACATCGCGGCGATGATCTGGGATGCGGTGGAGGGGAAGGTTGAAAATCGGTGACAGGCACCGAATTGTCGAGAATCGTCCAATCTGCGATGATTCGGAGGTGGAATTCGATGCCTGTCACCGATTTTCCGACCCGGAAGAGAGCGAAAGCGTGGCTAACCGCCGAACATCTGGTCAGGGCGGAAGTTCACGGTGACCGTGTTCCAGCCGGTGTCGTAGAGATCGCCGAGCTGTTCTGCGAGCCGTTCATAGGGCGAGCAGTTGATGATTGCGTGGACGGCAGCTTCGGCCGCCTGCATGAAGTTCGCAGCTCCCGAATCGTTCAACACCGATGGCACGCCATCGACCGAGCCGTCGCGACGCAGCTTGAATTTGAGGCGCACGGCGATCTGGTCGGCTCCAGCCGCGCCAGTGGGCGGGTTCCAGCAGCGCTCGTCACGGATCTTGCCCCGGATGATCGCGCCGATCATGTCGCGCTCGGCAACCGACAGCCCGCTACCGGTCGTG
>JANPDA010000464.1:0-6424 GCA_031431235.1 Hyphomicrobiaceae bacterium | reverse complement strand
ATCGATGATGGTCTGAATCTTCGCCAAAACCTCGTCGATGACAACGTCCGGCACGGTCTCGACCTTGCTCGCGTTGCGGGCGCGCAGGTCGAGCGTGCGCAGTTGATGGCATAGGACAACGCCTTGCGTCACGGTTCCGGCGGTTGCGAGCGAAACGGTCCAACCTGCCGCCCGCGCGAAGCGACCGCCCTGCGTGATCGGGCAAACCAGAGCGATGCCGAGCCGATTGAAGGCCGCCCGCGAGATCACGAGCACGGGACGCTTGCCTTTCTGCTCGAAGCCGCTCGCCGGATCGAGATCGACGCGATAGATGTCCCCCCGGTCCATCGCTCAGATCGCTTCCTTCCCGGCGGGGCGTGTCGCCTGCCAGTCGCACTCGGCCTCGGTGAATGGCAGATCGAGATCGCATTGGGCCATGAGCTCGTCGAGCGTGAAGCGCCGGCGACCGCGAGGTGTCACGATCAGGCGGCCGGCCTCGACGCTCAGCTCCACCTCGGCCGCCGGTCCCAGTCCCAGCCGCTCCAACATTTCGGGCGGGATCGCAACCACGGTCGAGCCTTTCAGCTTGCGCAAAGTCGACGTCGTCATTGCTGCCTCCCGCGGCCAAGTGACTTTGCCAGGCTCGCTATCACGGCTGGGATCGGTGAAGGCCTGGAATATCCCCGGCAGCTGCAGCCCATTCTCCTTCGCGCGATCCTTCCCGATTTCGTAGCCGGCATGGCGAATGACGCCGGTGCACTGGGCCCTGGATCGGGCTTCGCGCCGGAGGAGCGTGCCTCCAGCACGACGCCCGTCCGGGGAAACGGGGATGTGGCCGGGCTCGGCGCCAGCAGCCATGCAACGGCGATGTTCCCTCGTTCAGGTTCGCCTGCTATCCTGGTCGAAACGACCAGGAACACCCGGATGCAGAAAATCAAACCCGCCCGCAAACAGCCTCGCGCCGGCAATCGCTGGCAACTTCAGGACGCCAAGGCCAACCTGTCCGAGCTGGTGCGCCGGGCAGCCGACAATCCACAGCGCATCACCGTGCGTGGCATGGACGCCGCCGTCGTTGTCTCGGCCGCCGAGTTCCAGCGGCTCAGCCGCGAGCCGACGGGGCAGGCTCTGCTCGACATCATGGCGAAGTGCCCCCACGACTTCGAAATCGAGCGGACCGACTATCCGGCACTGTCGCGCGAGATCGAGCTGTGAGCGGATGGCTGCTCGATACGAACGTCATATCCGAGACAAGGGCGTCCGCGACCGGATCGCAAGGTGCTCGCCTGGATCGCCGCGCAATCCTTCCCGAGCATGTTCCTGAGCGAGGTGACGGTCGCGGAAATCCGGCAGGGAATTGAGCGCCAGGATGATCCGGCAAAGCGGACGTCGCTCGGCCATTGGCTAGCTCAGGAGTTGCGGCCCGGATTCGGGGATCGAATTCTGAAGGTGACTGAGGACGTGCTCTACATTTGCCTCGGCCTGTTGCGCGAGGCGCGGAAGCGACGGCGGACCATTCCATTGCCTGACGCTCTGATCGCCGCAATGGCTTTGAGCCACGGCCTGACCGTCGCGAGCCGCGACCTACGACCCTACCGCGACGCTGGTTGCAGCGTCGTCAGCCCGTGGGAAGTTTAGCGTCGGGGATTGGGCATTCGGCGCCAAGCCGATTGTCGTCAACGATGTTTCTCAGCGCTCGACCGAAGCTGTCGGATCGGGAACCGATAGCCGTCAGCCGCTCGATCCGTGCCGGTCGCGCTTCATGATGCTCGTCAGCTGGAATGCGGCGAGGCAGCCCAGCAGGGCGAGCGGAATGAAATAGAGGAACATCGGTGCCGCCGCCGTGGCAGCGGCCGCTCTGGTGAAGCCGCCCGAAAAACCGTTCGCATTGGCGATGATGCCGGCGGTCGCGCCGCCGATCGCGTAGCCGATCCGCTGCAGCGTCGAGAATGCGGAAGCCGCGATCTCCCGCTCGTGGGGCAGAGCCGCCTCGATCACGCGCCGGCTGGCGAACGGCCAGAGGATGCCGAAGCCCCCGCCCTGGAGAGTTGCGAAGAAGACGATGCCCGCGATCGATCCCATCGGCACCACCCAGGCGAAACCGGCGATGCCGGCCGCCATCATGATTGCCCCGGTGCGCACGATCAGTGCTTCGCGATGTTTTGGCGCGTTGGCGACCAGGATCGAGAGCACCGACCAGGAGATCGACTCGCTCGCGATGATGAGCCCGGTCGTCAACGGCGTGAAGTCGTGCAGCGCTGCCAGCAGCAAGGGGCCGTAGAAGCTGAACGAGCAGGTCGCGAGCGAGAGCGCGCCGACCATCAGCAGACCCGAGCCGACGATGCTGCGTGGATCGAAGGGCGCGGTCGGAAACAGGCGGGAGGCCCCGTTGCGCTCGTCGAGCACGAAGAAGCTCGCGATGCCCGCGAGTCCGGCAACGATCAGCGCCACGGCGACAGGCAGCCGCGTCTCGACACCGGCCGCTGCGATCGCCGTGATGCCGAGGGCAAGGCACGCCAGCGCGAAAGCAGGAAAGTCGCGCAGCTTGCCATCCCCGAGCGGTCGCTCGGGCTCGTTGCGGAGAATGGGAATGCAGGCGCCCGCGAACACGATCGCGGCGGCGGCGAGAATGACGAACGCCCACCGCCACGACAGCAGCGTGCCAACGAGCGCGCCGTAAAGGGGACCGCTGAACGCGGCAACGCCCCACACCGCCGACAGGATCGCCATCAGTTGCGGCCAGATCGCCGCTGGAAAGTAGCGCTGGATCGCGACGAAGCAGAGCGCGATCAGCGCGCCGCCACCGAAACCGCTCAGCAGGCGGCCGCCGAGCGCCCAATGCATGCTGGGGGAAAGCGCCGTTGCGATCGCGCCCAGCGTGAAGACGAGCGCCGCCACGATCATGTTGGTGCGCACCGACCAGTAGGTGGTGAGCCGTCCCGTGGCGGCGCCGGCGATGATCGAGCCGATCTCGTAGATGGCGAAGGCCCAGCCGTTCAGCTCGACCCCGCCGATCTCGCGCACCATCGCCGGCATGATGGTCGAGATCATGTTCTCGGCGCCGGCGTGAAAGGTGATGCCCAGGCTGATGAAGCAGAAGCGCGGCAGCGCGCCGGAGTGCCACAAGGCGGCCCAGTCGGGGCGAGCAGCGCTTTCGATCGTCATGACCGGCTCGCGATTCCGTAGGCGCGAGCTGGCGCGCGGACGGTCCACGCCGCCATGTAGCCCTCCGCGCTGCGCAGCGCGCAATGAAGCGTCGGGGCCGGCTTCAGAGCGGTCCCCCGCTGGCGAGCCAGGCCTGGAACAGCCGGTCGACATGGTCGCGGTTGGCGGCCCACCAGTCGTAATTGTAGATCAGCGTCGCCTTGGCGTTCTCGGGCGAGGTCGGCAGAAAGGGCTTCATCTCGATGCCGAGCTCGGCATGCTTGCCCACGAGGGAGGCCGAGGAGCGCCGCGCCGGGCCATAGGAGATGTAGCTCGCCTGATCGGCGAGGCGCTGCGTGTCGGTCGCAAAGCGCAGGAATTTCTGGATCGCATCGACCTTGGTGCGCCCGTGCGGAATGATCCAGCCGTCGAAATCGAAGGCCTGCCGGTTCCAGAGCATGGCAACGGGGACTGGCACACTTGCCTCGGGCTTGGCGCCGCTCTTCGATTTCTTCTTGGACCTGGCCGGTGCCGGCTTGCGCGTGATCAGGTCGAACAGGCGGCCATTGTAGGCCGAGGCGAGCACGACCTCGCCCTTGGCGAGCAGATCGACCGGCTCGTGCCCTGCGCTCCACCAGATGACCTCGCTGCGGATGGTATCGAGCTTGGCAAAGGCCCGCGCGATGCCTTCTTCGGTGTCGAGCACCTCGTAGACCTGCTCGGGCAGCACGCCGTCGCAGATGAGGGCCCATTCGAGATTGTTGATGGGGCGCCGCTCGAGCGCCCGCTTGCCGGGGAACTTCTTCAGATCGAACACGTCGCAAATGCCGGTCGGGGCCTCGACGAGCTTGTCGGTGCGATAGCCGAACGTGGTCGAGTAGACGATCTCGGGAATGAAGCACTCCGAGACGATGGTCTGACCGAAATCCTCGCTCGGAGGGATGTTACCGGGCGCCATGGCCAGCAGCGCATTGTGGTCGACTGGAACCGCGATGCCCTCGCGGCAGAGCCGGATCGCATCCGCTGCCGAGACGTCGACCAGATCCCAGGTGATCACGCCGTCGCGTGCTTGCTCGCGCAGCCCCCGCACCTGCTCGCCACCCGCGTCGATCACCTCGATGCGGATGCCGGGGTTCGCACGCATGAACGGCTCGAAATAGGCCTTGCGCTGGCTTTCCGCATAGGCCCCGCCCCAGGAGACGATGCTGAGCGTCGTGGTCTGGGCGGCATGAGCAGGCAGCCACCACGACAGCACGGCCAACATCATGACGATTGCCGCCAACAGTCGCAATCGGGCCGGGAAGGCCATCCGTCTGCACCTCGTTTACAACGCCCGACGTGAACCCTGGACAGGGAATATCATAGCCTGAAGGCGAGCGGCACCTCGCATTTCCCCTTTGGCGGAGGACTTCGTCTCGAAGCCGAAGTGATCACGATGATGCTATGGTGTTCCGGCAACAGCATGACACCGACAGAGCCAACGCGCCCGATGCGTTGATGCCAGATGCCTGCATTGGCAAGCTCCCTCACGCCCTGTCGCATCCGATCGGGGTCGTGTCGCAAACCGGCCAGCCGCACCGGAACCGCTTCCGGCATTGAAGCGCAGACGAGTTGCCTCGACCGAGCCAGCGCCGAACAGTCCATTCCGAGGAGAGATCGCGCCATGAAGACCCACGCCCGCGTCGTCGTCATCGGCGGAGGCGTCGTCGGCGTCTCGACGCTCTATCATCTCGCGAAAAGGGGCTGGTCGGATGTGATGCTGTGCGAGCGCAAGGAGCTGACCTCAGGCTCGACCTGGCACGCGGCGGGCCTGCTGCCGCTCTTCAACCTTTCCTATTCAGTCGGCCAGATTCACAAATACTCGGTCAAGCTCTACAAGGAGCTCGAGGCCGAGACGGGCCAGAATGTCGGCTTCTCGGTCTGCTCGAACATCCGTCTCGCCCGCACCAAGGATCGCTGGGACGAGTTCATGTACTACGCGGGCGTCGCCGAGACGATCGGCGTCAAGGTGAACAAGCTCACCCCAGTGCAAGTGAAGGAGATCTGGCCGCTCTGCAATGTGGACGGCATCATCGGCGCCCTCCAGCACCCGGAGGACGGCTACATCCAGCCGGCCGATCTGACGCAGGCGCTCGCGATCGGGTCGAGAAAACTCGGCGCCGAGATCAACCGCAACACCGCCGTCACCGGCATCGAGCAGACCCGCTCGGGCGAGTGGCTGGTCAAGACCGACAAGGGCGACATCGTTTGTGAGCACGTCGTCTCCGCCACGGGCAATTTTGCGAGGAAGACCGGCGAGATGGTCGGGCTCGACGTGCCTGTGATCCCGGTGCAGCACCAGTACATCGTCACCGAGGACCACCCGGAGATCGTGAAGCGGCGCGAGGCGGGTCTGCCTGAGCTCGGCGTGCTGCGCGAAGCCGACAGCTCATGGTACATGCGCGCCGAGAAGGGCGGGCTGCTGCTGGGTCCCTACGAGAAGGGCGCGCCGTGCTGCTACGTCGATGGCCCCTCCGATCAGTCCGAGTACGAGCTGTTCCAGGAGGATCTGGAACGCCTGATGCCACATGTGGAGACGGCGATCGCGCGCGTGCCGGCGTTCGGCGAGGTCGGCATCAAAAAGATCTACAATGGTGCCATCGCCTACACGCCCGACGGCTCGCCGATCATCGGCCCGGCCTGGGACCTGAGGAATTTCTGGCTGAACGAGGGCCATTCGTTCGGCGTGACGGCGGCGGGCGGCGCCGGCTGGCAGCTCGCGGAGTGGATCGTCGAGGGCGAGCCCTCGCTCGACATGATGGGCGTCGATCCTCGCCGCTTCGGCCCCTAAGCGACGCGCGTCTATCTCATCAAGAAAAACGAGGAGGCCTACGCCAACGTCTTCACGCCGCACTATCCAGACGAGGAACGCGCCGCCTGCCGGCCCTTGAAGACGACGCCCTGCTACGAGCGCATGAAGGCGCTGGGCGCCGTGTTCGGCTCGGTCTACGGCTGGGAGCGGCCGGGCTGGTTCGCGCCCAAAAGCATTTCGCTCACGGCTATGGACCTGGACTCGCCGGACGTGCTCCTGAACCACAACCATGCCCCGCCGACGGACGATGGCCGCATCGTCGAGAAGTGGGGCTTCCGGCGGTCCAACTATTTCGAGCATGTCGGCAACGAGTGCCGGAATGTCATGGATAGTGTCGGCCTCCAGGACATGTCGGCCTTCGCCAAGATGGAGGTGAAGGGGCCGGGCGCGCGCGACTGGCTGGAGTCGATCCTCGCCAACCGCATCCCCAAGAAGCAGGGCCGCATCGCGCTC
>JANPDA010000463.1:0-14125 GCA_031431235.1 Hyphomicrobiaceae bacterium | reverse complement strand
ATTCTCGAACGATGCGCCGGTTGGCGCGCCGGTGATGCGATAGCCGAGCGTTTCGGAGCCGTCGGTATCATTGAGCGCGACACCGAGGCCTTTCACCTCGACGCGGGTGTCCTCGATCTTGAGGTAGGGCGAACCTGGTGTCTTCAAGTCGGGCGTATCGGCGACCGCCATGACCTTCTCCGCGACATCGAACGCGAGCGTTGCCGTCGCGGAGCCGGCGAGAACGTCGCCGGTCTCGGTCGGGTTTGTCTCCCTCGTCTCAGCCCTCACATGCAGCGTGATGTCGGCGTCCGAGTTGGTGGGTGGATCGATCGTCAGCGACTGCAGCAGCGCCTGGATCTCGGCGGTTGAGCCGGTGAAGCGGAAACTACCGCCGCCCAGGTTCTCGACCGTGCCGGCAAGGCCGGCATCCCAGCCGAGCGTCGCGCCCGTGGGCACGCCGTCGACCCGCACGAAGGACAGCGCCTCCGAGCCGTCGGTATCGGTGAGATCGACCGTGATCGGAACGGCGACGAGCGTATCCTCATCCGTCACAGTGCCGCCATGGCCGGTCGGCGCGTCGGCGACGGCATGGATCGCGAGCGTGTGGATGATCTCGGGCGTGGTGATCTCGTTGGTGCCATCGCGCATGGTGGCGGTGATGGCGAGATCGATATCGGCGTCGCCGTGCAGGCTCGGACTGAGCGTGAACGAGGCAAGCGTCGCCCGGATCTCGGCCTCGGCCGCGTTGAGATCGGGATTGGTGCTGGTGACGGTGTAGGTGCGCGTACCGGAGTTGTAGAGGACGTGGGCGGAGCCTGCGGCCGTATAGGTGATGCCTTCGATCACGCCGGGAGTTCCAGCGTTGTCGATGACGCCGGCGCCGACAGGCACGCGGATGGTCACCTCGATCAGATGTTCTGATCCGTCGATGTCGGTCTCGGCGATGGCGATGTTGCCGCCGAAATTGACAGGCGTGTCCTCATTCGTTGCTGTCGTGCCGCCGATCGTCGGCATATCGGCGATCGGATTGACGGTGATGATGTGGGGTGTTTCGGGCGTCGTCGCCTCGACACCGCCGTCGTTCATGGTGACGCGGATGCCGAGATTGAAATCCGCATCGCTGTCGCGGCCGGGCGTGAGCGTGAAGCTGGCGACGGTTGCGCGGATCTCGGTTTCGGCCGCACCGAGGTCGGGATTGGTGCTGGTGACGGTGTAGGTGCGGCTACCCGGATCGAACGTGACGACGGCCGAGCCGCCCGGCGTGTAGGAGATGCCTTCGATCGCGTTCGCCGTGCCCGAATCATCGGCCACGTTGGCGCCTGCGGGCACGCGGATCGTGATCTTCGCCACATGCTCGGAGCCATCGGTGTCGGTCTCGCCGATCGCGATGTTGGCGCCGAGATTGACGGGCGTATCCTCGTTGGTCGTGCTCGATCCCCCGACCGTCGGCGGATCGAAGACCGGGTCGATGACGATCGAGAACGGCTTCGTGTTGGTTGCCTCTTTCAGCGTCACCTGATCGAGCGCCGGATCGGCTGAATCGAGTGCGCCCTCGGTCGAGACCGAGATCAGGTTCATGACGAGGCTGCTGGCGGGGGTCGCATAGTCGGCCGGTGGCTCGAACCAGAGGCCGGCCTCGAGCTCGGCCCTGGTGAAACTCCAGGTGCCGGTGCCGGCATCGTAGCTGCCGACCGGCGCACCGGCCGCAGTCTCGAACGAGGCGCCTGCCGGGGCCCCGGTGATGCGATAGGACAGCGTCTCCGAGCCGTCCATGTCGGCCAGAGCGCCGCCGAGACCGGTCAGCGCGACGCGCGTGTCCTCGCTGGTGTGGTAGGGCAGATCGGGCGTCGTCACGCCGGGAACGTCCGCGACCGCCTCGACCTTGACCTCGACGTCGAACTGCAGGCTCGCGGTGCCGCTGCCCGCGAGCACGTCGCCGGGCTCGGTCGGATTGGTCTCCCCGCTTGCGGCAGTCACGTGCAGCATGATGTCGGCATCGGAATCGTGCGGCGGCGCGATCGTCAGCGATTGCAGCAAGGCCAGGATCTCGGCCGTCGCGCCAGTGAAGCGGAAGCTGCCCCCGCCCAGGTCCTCGACGGTGCCGGGAAGCGTGTTGCTCCAGCCGAGCGTGGCGCCTGCCGGCACGCCCTCGACCAGCACCGAGGTGAGGCTCTCGGAACCGTCGGTGTCGGTCAGCGCGACGGTGATCGGCACGGCCACCATCCTGTCCTCGTCGGTCACGGAGCCGCCATGACCGGTGATGGCATCGGCCACCGCGTGGATGGCGACCGTGTGGGTCGACTCCGGCGTCGTCGTCTCGTGCCCCCCGTCGCGCATGGTCGCGGTGATGCCGAGCTTGATGTCGGCATCGCCGTGCAGGCCCGGCGAAACCGCGAAGCTCGCAATGGTCGCACGGATCTCGGCTTCCGCCGCCGCGAGGTCGGGATTGGTGCTGGTCACCGTGTAGCTGCGGGTGCCGGCATCGTAGCTGACGACGGCAGAGCCACTGGCGGTGTAGGAGATGCCCTCGATCACCCCCGGCGTTCCGGCGTCATCGGTCACGTTGGCGCCGGCAGGAACGCGGATCGTGACCTCGATCAGATGCTCGGAGCCGTCGGTATCGGTCTCGATGATCGAGATGTTGCCGCCGAAATTGACGGCCGTGTCCTCGTTGGTCGCGGTCGCGCCCGAGATCGAAGCCACGTCGGCGATCGGATCGACGATGATGGTGAAGGGCTTGGTGTTGGTCGCCTCGACCAGCGTGATCTGGTCGAGCAGGGGATCGGCGGAATCGAGCGCGCCCTCGGTCGCAACCGAGATCAGCACCATGGCATAGCCGCCGGGCGGGCTGACCGCGTCGAGCGGGGGTACGAAAAAGAGGCCGCCTTCCAGCTCGCCCTTGGTGAACGACCAGACGCCGCTGCCGCCATCGTAGCTGCCGACCGGGTCGCCGGCTGTGTTCTCGAAGGCGGCACCATCCGGTGCCCCGGTGATGCGATAGGACAGCGTCTCCGAGCCATCCGTGTCGTTGAGTGCGCCGCCGAGGCCGGTCAGTGCAACGCGCGTGTCCTCGACCGCATGATAGGGCGTGTCGGGGGTCGTCACGTCGGGCGTATCGGCGACGGCCTTGACCTTGACCTCGACGTCGAACTCG
Organism: Hyphomicrobiaceae bacterium; assembly: GCA_031431235.1. GTDB lineage: Bacteria > Pseudomonadota > Alphaproteobacteria > Rhizobiales > Hyphomicrobiaceae > JANNSW01. The sequence continues at coordinate 10,989 of JANPDA010000463.1, read as the reverse complement.
AGGTTGGCGGTCGCGGAGCCTGCAAGCACGTCGCCAGCCTCGGTCGGGTTGGTCTCCTTGGTCTGGGCCGTCACATGCAGCGTGATGTCGGCATCGGAATCGTGCGGCGGCGCGATCGTCAGCGATTGCAGCAGCGCTTGGATTTGCGCGGTCGCGCCAGTGAAGCGGAAGCTGCCACCGCCCAGGTCTTCGACCGTGCCGGCAAGGCCGGCATCCCAGCCGAGTGTCGCACCCGTGGGCACGCCGTCGACCCGCACAGTGGTCAGCGTCTCCGAGCCATCGATATCGGTCAGCGCGACCGTAATCGGCACGGCGACGAGCGTATCCTCGTCGGTGACCGTGCCGCCATGGCCGGTCAGCGGATCGGCAACGGCATGGACAGCGACGGCGTGGGTCGACTCCGGCGTGGTCGTCTCGTGGGTGCCGTCGCGCATGGTGGCGGTGATGGTGAAATCGATGTCGGCATCGCCATGCAGGCTCGGAGCGACCGCGAAGCTCGCAATGGTCGCACGGATCTCGGCTTCCGCCGCCGCGAGATCGGGATTGGTGCTGGTCACGGTGTAGGTGCGGGTGCCGGGATCGAAGCTGACCACGGCCGACCCGACGGGCGTGTAGCCGATGCCCTCGATTGCGCCGGGGGTGCTGGCATCGTCCGCCACGTTGGCGCCGGCAGGAACGCGGATCGTGACCTCGACCAGGTGCTCGGAGCCGTCGGTGTCGGTCTCGGTGATCGAGATGCTGGCGCCGAAATTGACGGGCGTGTCCTCGTTGGTCGCAGTCGCGCCCGAGATCGAGGCCACGTCGGCGATCGGATCGACGATGATCGTGAAGGGCCGCGCGTTGGTCGCCTCGACCAGCGTGACCTGGTCGAGCAGGGGAACGGCGGAATCGAGCGCACCCTCGGTCGCAACCGAGATCAGCACCATGGCGTAGCCGCCGGGTGGGCTGACGGCGTCGAGCGGCGGCACGAAGTAGAGACCGCCGTCCAGCTCGGCCTTGGAGAAACTCCAGACGCCGCTGCCGGCGTCGTAGCTTCCGACCAGGTCGCCGGCTGCGTTCTCGAAGCCCGCGCCATCGGGTGCCCCGGTGATCCGGTAGCTGAGCGTCTCCGAGCCGTCGACCGCATCGAGGAGTGCGCCGCCTAGGCCCGAGCCGTTGGAATTGGCAGGGCCAGTCAGGGCGACGCGCACGTCCTCGCCGGTGCGCCACGGTTCAGCCGGCGTCGTCACCTGGGGCACGTCGGCGACGGCCAGCACCTTCACCTCGACGTCGAACTCGGTGGTTGCACGCTCGCGGCCGGGGGCAATGCCGCCGAACTGGGGCGGGTTCGAGTCGCGCGTGACGGCCGTGACGTGCAGGGTGATGTCCGCATCGGAGTGCAAGGGCGGCGTGACCTCGAGCGACTGCAGCAGCGCCTGGATCTCGGTAGTCGAGCCAGTGAAGCGGAAGCTTCCGCCGCCCAAGCTCGTGACGGAGCCGCCCAGGCCATGGTCCCAATCAAAGGTCGCGCCCGCCGGCACGCCGGAGACGACAACGCTCTCGAGCGTTTCCGAGCCGTCGCGGTCGATCAGGTCGATGGTGATCGGAGCTGGAACCGCCACATCCTCGTCGGTGACCGTGCCGCCGGAATGCGTCACGGGATCGGCGATGGCCGCGACCTCGATCGTCGCCGTGCCCTTGTGGATCTGGCCGGTGAGCGGATCCTTGTAGCGATAGGTGAAGGTCACCTCGCCCGAGAAGTGGGCGGGCGGGGCATAGGTGAAAGTGCCATCCTTGGTCAGCACCAGCGTGCCGACCGAAGGAGGCGACAGCAGCGAGTAGCCCTTCGAGCCATGCGGCAGGTCGTCGTTGCCCTTGAGGTCGCCTGAATAGGAGCCGTCCTCGAGCATGCGGAACAGATCGTCCTCGACCTCGGCAACCAGGGTCGGGGAATGATCGTTGCTACCGATCGTATGCTGGTCGTCGTCGTCGCCGGTGGGATAGTCCGAGTTGCCGAGCGGCACCAGATGGTCCAGGGCATCACCGATGTCGGCAGTGCCGCCGGCAACGGCGCTCTCGAAGGCAGCAAGCGTATGGAACTGTGAGACAACTCCCACATTGTCGATCGTCAGGTTGTCGACTCCGATCAGGCCTTCGCCCGGCATGCCCGGGAGGTGACCGACGCCATCGCCGATGAAGCCAGCCTCGAACGGGCTGGCGGTGCGAACCTCGCCCTGGCCCGGCGCGAGGCGGGGATCGTTGTCGCTTTCGCGCGACAGCGGTACGAGCAGCGTGCCCTCGCCAGCCGTCGATTCGAGGCTACCCGCCTCGCCGTCGGGTGTTTCATCAGGATCGCGCAACGCGAGCAGCACTTGACGCGCCGCCTCGACCGCCGGGCCCGCATCATCCGCCACCCCGAGCAGTGCGATCAACCGGTCGAGCAGTGCGGGCGCGGCGGCCAGACCTGCTGCGAGATCGCCTTCGCCGGCCAGCGCCTCGGCGATTGCCCGCGAGCCCTGGATGCGCACGATGCTGCCGTCGGCGAGCGTGATGGCCAGCTCTCCGTCGGCCCCGCGCACGATCGTGCTGGAAGCTGCCGTCACCATCCGGCTCTCGGCGGCGTCAGCCTGCGCCTGGGACGAGCCAGTGCCGTGCATCACGAAGGAGAAAAGGCCGAGGATGCTGCTGGCGAAGGACATGCCGGATCCTTTCTCGCTCGCCATCGCATGGCGAGGTTTTTGAAGCTAGTATGCCGAATATCATCGATAGAACACACTGATTAACAATGTGTCTAATTGAGACAATTGTGATTTTCCTGTTAGTGTATTACAATTTATATCCATTATTTGAGTTATTATTGTCGTAAATACGGAGTTTAATTTAAATCAATACACTGATTCTTGCCGTTCCACGCCCTGCGGAATTGGACCACTAGCGCTCGCGCATCGCTTCTGAGCCAAGCCGGGTCAGCGGCTTGATCAGATACTGCAGCACGGTCTTGCGGCCGGTCAGCATGTTCGCCTCTGCAATCATACCCGGCATGATCGGCAATCTACGGCCGTTCTTCTCGATGTAGGCATTGTCTGTCCGCACCTCGAGCAGAAAATAGCTGTCACCCCGCTCGGTCACGATCGCATCGGCACCGATCCTCTCGACCCGCCCTTTCAACGTCCCGTAGATCGTGTAGTCGTAGGCCGTGAGCTTGACGGTCGCGGACATGCCCGGACTGAGGAAGGCCACATCGCGCGGCCCGACGCGAGCCTCCACCAGCAACGTGTCGTCGAGCGGCACGATCTCGACGATGTCGGCGGCCGGCTTCAGCACCTGGCCGATGGTGTTGACGTGCAGCCGCTTGACGATGCCGCGCACGGGCGAGCGCACCTCGGTGCGTGCCACCTTGTCGGCCTGCCCGCGCCTCAACTTCTCCAGCGCCGACAGCTCGACCTCGATGGTGCTGAGCTCTTTGAGTGCGTCGGCGCGGTAGGCCATGCGCTGCTGCTCCTCGTCGTTGCGCCCCTGGGCGAGGGCAGCCGCGAGCCGTGGCAAGCTCAATCGCGCGACCTCGAGATCGCCCGCGAGCTCTGCGATGCGGGATTCCAGGCGGATCAGCTCGACCCTGGCTGCCGCACCAGAGCGCACCAGCGGACTGGTCAGCTCCAGCTCGCTCTCGGCAAGCGTCAGGCCGACTTCCAAGCCGCGAATTCTCGCCTCGGTCTCGCCGATCGTGCCGAGGCGCTGCTCGACCTCGCGGGCGAGCGCGGACAGTGCCGACCCGGCCTCGCTGCGCCGCGCCTCGAACTCCTGGCGCTGCTGGCGGGCGAGGTCGGGGCGTTGCTCGGTCACCTCGGCGGGCATCTCGAGCTGGTCCGAACCGGCGATCGTCGCGGTCAGCCGGGCAGCTTTGGCTTTCAGCCCCAGGATCTGCTCGTCCTTGCCCTCGAGGTCCGATCCAAAGCCGGTGTCATCGATTCGCAACAGGAGATCGCCCTTGGCAACCAAGGCTCCCTCCGAGGTCAGCAGGTCCCCGACGATGCCGCCCTCCAGGCTCTGCACCACTTGAATCTTGCGCGCCGGGATGACGCGGCCTTGAGCAACCACCACCTCGTCGATCGAAGCGAGCGCGGCCCAGCCGAAAAAGGCCGCCACCAGTGCGACGAGTGCGGCACTGGCAAGGCGGGCCGCCAGTGGCGCGTCCGCCAGCAACTCGCCACTGGCGGAGGTTGGCAGACCGTGCGGCTTGCTCGCGCCGGTCATGTGCTGCCTCCCGCAAGCCGAACCGCCGCGAGGCGCTGCGAAGTACCGGCCGCGAGCTGCCCGAGCACCCGCTCCTTGGGGCCATCCGAGACGATGCGGCCTGCGGCGAGGACGAGCACGCGGTCGACGAGCTCCAGGGTCGCATGCTTGTGGGTCACGAGCAGCAAGGTGCGATCGGCGAGCAGCGGCTTCAGCCGCTCGATCACGAGCTGCTCGCTTCGCCCGTCCATTTCGCTGGTGGGCTCGTCGAGCAGCAGCAGGCGCGGCCGGCCCAAGAGCGCGCGCGCAAGTGCGAGCGATCGCTTCTGGCCGCCCGATAGGCCTTCACCGCGCTCGCCGAGCTCGGTATCGAAGCCACGCCCTTGCCGCGCGATCCATTCCAGCGCGCCGGCTGCAGTCGCGGCTGCGATCAACTCGCTGTCGCTGGCACCGGGCCGGTGCATGACGATGTTCTCGCGGATCGTTCCGCGGAACAGCACCGCATCCTGGCCGAGATACCCGCACTGCAACCGCAGGGCTGCCGGATCGAGGCCAGCCAGTCCGATGCCGTCGATCAGCGCCCGCCCGACTGTGGGCTCGTGGAGCCTGATCGCGAGCTTCAGGATCGTGCTCTTGCCGGATCCGATGGCGCCGAGGATGCCGACACGCTCGCCCGGCCGCACTTTGAATGTCACGCCAGCGAGCACCGGCGGATCGGATGCGACATAGGCAAAGTCCACGCTCTCGAACTCGATCGCGCCGTCGAGCACCGGCTTGACGATGAGGCGGCAATTGCCCGGGCGTTCCTGCACCGCCTCGAGCACCGGCTTCAGCGCCGCCCTTGCCTGACGGATCTGATGGAGCCGGGTTGCCAGCGCCACCACCTGCGACACGGGTTGCATCGCCCGCGACAGCAGCATGACCGAGGCCATGAGCGCTCCGGCCGTAATGTCGCCCGCGGCCACCATGGGCACACCCAGCACAACGACAGCGATTGTCGCCGCCGCCTGACCGAGCGAGACGGTCTGCATGCCGATAGCCGAGCAGAGCCGAATGGCGGTACCCTGGCGGAGCTGGTCGACGGTGCTACGCTCGTGGCGGGCCGCAGCCCAACCCTCGGCGCCCAGCGCCTTGATCGTCTCGAGCCCCGAGAGCAACTCGACCAGGACCGCGTTGCGCGCCGCGCCGCGCTCGCTGGCCTTGGCTGCCAACCGGCCGAGCGGCAGTTGAATCAGCAGCACGATCGCGAGCACGACTGGAATGGTGACGATGGGAACCAGCACCAGCGAGCCCCCAAGGGCCGCCATGATCACCACATAGAGCAGCCCGAAGGGCAGATCGCCCAACGCAGCCAGCGTCAACGAGGTGTTGAACTCGCGTAGCGTCTCGGTCTCGCGCAACGTATTGGTGCTGACGCCGACGGCACGGCCACGCGCGGTCAGGCGGGCGCCGAGCACGCGTGCGAACACACCGGTCGAGACGAGGATGTCCGAGCGTCGGCTGGCGACGTCGATCAGATAGCCGCGCAACGTGCGCAGCGCGAGATCGAACAGTGCAGCCAAGCCCGCCCCGATCGCCAGCGCAAACAGGGTCGTCATCGCGTTGTTGGGGAGCACGCGATCATAGACATTCATGGTGAAAAGCGGGATCGCCAGGCCCAGCAGATTGACGGCAACGGTTGCGGCCACGGCATGCGCATAGAGCCGGGCATTGCCGGCCAGCACCCGGCTCGAGAGCAAGCGCGAGAGCGCGAGATCGTCGTCCAGTGTCGCGTCGCTCGAAGGCGAGACGAGGAGGATCCGATCGATGCGGGCAGCGAGGCGGCTGAGGTGCACCTGCTCGCTGGCCGGCAGGCCTTCCTCGGGGATGAGGGAGATGTCGGCCCGGCCGCGACCGTCGATGCGCTCGATCACGCCAATCCGGCCGTCGCGCAGGAGGGCGATGGCCGGGCACTGGTTTTGCAGCAGCCGGCGTACGGGCCGCATGGACCGCTCGACCTGCAAACCAAGCCGTGCAGCTGCCTCGGGCAGATGATCGGGTGACAGCCGGCCCGCGACCAGTGGCACACCGGCTGCAAAGCTCCCCGGATCGACGTGAACATGATGAGCGAGCGCGACCCGCCGAAAGGCCTCGATGCAGGGGTCGGACGCCCTTGGAGCGTCGAGCCGGGTCGGCACGACGCATGCAGCAGCAGCGGCGGCGGACCGCGGCTGCAGTGCGTCGGTCCGGCCCTGCTGCGCGGTGGCCAAAAGGCACTCCATCGGTAAATGAATCAATCGCCTGGGCGAATTAGCTCGTAAACAGCTTAAGCTGGATTTAACAGCCCATTGAACTCGCCTACCGGCTCAGGTGCGGCGGCTGGCGACGCCACAGGGCGTGGCGCCCATCGCCCCCTGAACCGCCGGTTGGGCCGGAACTGCCGGCGAGCCTGCGCGGACGCTATCCCCAGCCGAGCCCGCTTCCGCTTCGCCGGCCGCAGTGGCGGCGGATTGTCGAACGGCATCCAATCTTGCCCCCACCCTGTCGTGGCCGGGTGAGGCGGAGTTACCTGTATTTCCACGTGTTTTCGGAGCGCGCTGCTGCTGGGTGGCGGCTCGGTGATGGAGTGATGCTGGCTGAGGTTGCCAGGGGCACACGCCGGCACCGATGCAAAGGCAGCCCCCTACGACTGATGCCGCGCCACCGGCTTGCGGCAACGCGGGCAGGCGACGGGGTGGCAGGCGCGGCAGAACGGCTTGCCGCAGGAGGGGCACGGCGCTTGGCCGGCTGCCTCGGTCAAGTGCAGGTGGTCGTCGCACACGAGACGCTCGCCAGCGAGGCCATCACCCCAGTCGCTCGGCACCGGCTCCATCTCGCGGGCGGCAACGTGCCAATCCATGGCAATCGTCCGCTCCCCCTTTCGCCGCTTGATCAGCAGCGTGTGGCGATGGACCGGTGAGAGCAGAACGAGCGCCTGCACCCATTCGACCTTCACGGTGAGCGCATAGTTGTGGCGCAGGTCGTCGAGCTTGGACGCGTACTCACGCTCGATTGCGGCGACACGCATGCGCTCCCGTTCGATGGCAGACGCAGTCCTCTCGCCCGGCTTCCCGCCAGTCGAGCGCTCGAGGTTTGCCAGCTTGAGGAGCGCGGCCCCGCGCAGGTCATCGTGATAGGTGTGCACCCGCTGGCGGTCGCGATCGAGACGACGGCGCATGGCTGCGAGGAACGGCTCGAGGTCGGCTCGCACCAGGCGATCGACCAGCGGCCCCGTGCGGGCGGCGATGGTGGCGGCATTCCACATCGCTCCAGCGGCGCGAGCCACGCCCGGATCTGCCGCTTGCCAGTCGCTGGCGCGATCGAGCGACTGGCGCAGTGCCGCCACTAGCTCGGCGTCGAGGGTCGAGCCGGTGCTGCAGTTGAAGCCGAGCCAGACGAGCCCTTCTCGCTTCTCGTCCGAAACAGCGGTGTGGCGGAAAGCGAGCAGCAGGCAACGACTCCAGCCTCGCTCGACGCCCTTGAGGCGCCAAACCGCGTTGGGTAGTGTCAATGCCCGATCGATGAGGCGCTGTGGATCGCTAGGCGGGTCCCCATCCGGCAGCAGGAGCTGGCGCTCGGCGAGGCGTCCACGATCTCCCAGCAGTGCGCCCAGACGCTCGAGCCAATCGTCCTCCAGGCCGATCGGGATCGAACCAGCCGGCGCCGCCGCGCCGAAGCCGAGATGCGCCAGCTCGGGCCAGCCGTATGCGGCGCGCAGCGCCGCCGGTGCCATCACGTCGAGGCCGTCGGGCTCGACGGTCTCCACAACCGCGCCCTCCCGTTCCAGCAAATCAGCGACGAACTCGCGCAGCGCCGTCATTGGCTATCCCCTGTCTCGCGCGTGTCAGCTCACGCCGTCTCGAAGTCCTGACCGAACAGCCGCTCGTCGAGCTCCTTTGCGCCCTGGTGCTGGCGGCGTGCGACATCGAGCCGATTGCCCAGGGCCTCGAAGGCGGCGGCGCGGCCGGCATCGCTCGCCTCCAGCCAAGCGTCGAGCACGAGGTCTGGGAAATCGCGTTCCTCCTCGAAGCTACCGAGGATCGCGCCGACCTCGCCGACGACCAGCTCGAACATGGAAATCTTTTCCTCGATCAAGCGCAGCACCTGCTCCTCGATGGTGCCGCGGGTGACGAGGTTGAACACGAACACTTCCCGCTTCTGCCCGATGCGGTCGATGCGACCGATGCGCTGCTCGATCGCCATCGGGTTCCACGGCACGTCGAAGTTGATCAGCGTGTTGCAAAACTGGATGTTGCGCCCCTCCCCGCCCGACTGCGTGCAAAGGAGCACCGAGGCGTCGTCGCGGAATTCGGCGATGGCCGCGTCCTTGTCGGGTCCGCTCAGCCCGCCGTCGAAGCGCGCGAAACCGATGCCGACGGCCTCCAGGCGCTGGCCCAGATGCTCGAGCGTCTCGCGTGCATGGACGAACACGAGTTTCTTCTCGTCCGGATTGCGCTTCAGGAGGTCAACGAGCGCTACCTCTTTGCCGCCGCACGGGATGGCGGCGAAGCGCTCTGCGAGCCTGCTCCAGGCCTTGTCGCCGGCGCGCTTCTCGGCAATGCGCTGGACCGCCCTGGCCGCGGCGGCCGGGGAGGAGCCCGCGGCTCCGAGCAGATGATGCAGCACGAGCCGCTGTCGGCCCGCACCGCCGCCAGCAGCTGTCAGCGCGCGCGCGGCATCTGCGAGCGCGGCATAGGCATCCCCCTCCCCAGGTTGCGGTTCGACCCTGATGGTGGAGGCATGCCGGCGCGGCAGCTTGAGCGCCACCACCGAGCGCGTGTTGCGCACCATCGCTCCGCGCATCAGCTGGCGCAAGCTGTCAGGATTGGCCGGCACGCGCGGCTTGCCTGGCGTCATGTATGTGGCGCGGAACTCCTTCAAGCTCTTGAAGATTCCGGGTTTCAGGAGTGTAAGAAGATTGTACAGCTCGACGAGATTGTTCTGTACCGGCGTCGCCGACAGCAACAGCAGGAAGCGCTTGTTCAGTGCGTCGACGAGCTTCCAGCCGGCACTCGTGCGGTCACACAGGTGATGCGCCTCGTCGACAACGACGATATCGAGCTGGCGCGCGGCCAACGCCTCCATGTGCTCGCGCCGACGTGCGGTCGCAATCGAGGCGACGATGCGCGGCTGGTCCCAGAACGCAGCCGCGTCCTCGCGCAGCAACGGATCGTAGGTCGTGGCGAAGCTGAGGCCGAACTTGCACTCCAGCTCCTCCCGCCACTGGCCAACCAGCGAGGCGGGCGTCAGCACCAGCACGCGCTCGGCCATTCCGCGCAGTGCGTACTCCTTGAGCACCATGCCGGCCTCGATGGTCTTGCCGAGGCCGACCTCGTCGGCAAGCAACACTCGGCCGCGGAACTGCTTCAGCACCTTGCGTACGGTCTCGATCTGGTGCCACAGCGGCTCCACCCCGACGAGATGCGGCAGACAGAGCAACTCGTCGAAGCCCTGGACGAGACCGAGATGGGCGAGGCGCTCACGCAATTGAAAGGCGCGTCCGTCGGTCTCGGGAGTTTGGGTGACGGCCGCGATCAATGGCGCGAGGTCGACCTGCAGGCTGAGCGGGATGTCGATGTCGACGAATGGCAATGATGGCGGCAGGGCTGGCGTGACCTGCACCGGCGGCGTGGCGATACCAGCCCCTTTCGCCGCGGACTTTCCGTGCTTGCCGACTGCCTTTGCAGCTTCACTCTTGGCCGGCCCATCCGATCTGCTGCGTACGCTGGCCGGCTGCTGGCGTAGGTCGGAGTGAGTGGGCGAGCTTCGCCGCGCCGGACGATCCCGCTCCATGATCTGGTTGAGCTGACGGTTCAGCCAGTCGACCTGCGACATTCCAGCCGGATAGTAGCGGAAAGCGCCGACTAGCTCGGTCAGGCCATTGCGCTCCAGCAGCAGCCGGGCCGCGAGCCGCCTTCCGGCGAGGTTCAATGCGAGCGCCCGCAGCAGCGTCTCCGCCGGCGACGCTGCCCGCTTGGAGAAGCGCTTGAGAAAAACCAAAGCGCGCTCGTGCCGGCCGTCGATGAGCGCCGCGCTGGCGGCCAGCAACAGAAGGTCGATATCGCCAGGGCAGGCCTTGATCGCCCGCTCGGCAAGCAGCAGGAACCCTTCACCCCGATCGGGCTGCTCGAAGGCGCTGACCAATCGCCGGTACCAAACATCCGGGTCGTCGTCTGCGTCTTCAGCCGCGTTGGCTGCAGACGAGCCGAATGGGGCCTGCGGCTCGAGGGCGCGCAATCGCCCAGGCGGCGCCTTCGGGACCACCGGCAGTTCCTCGAACAGGCCCAACTGACGCTGCGCTCGATTTGGCATGGCTCGCCCGCCTGGGTTCGTGGATGTCGGGCACGCACAGCACGACTCGAAGCCCCACCCTCATGGCCAGTCTGGCAAGCAAGGGGATCCTCTGCAATGCACCTTCTGTTGCGTGTGGATTTCGTGTGCGCAGAGGCAGCGCTTCTGGGCCTTCCCGCCACGACTGCGAGCAAGGCGCGTCAGCCTCCGCGAGCCCTCGAGGATGCAAGGAAGAAGGTCTCGTCGACCTCCACGATGTCGCGAGCTCCTCTGCCTTGTCCTCGCGAGGGACTTCACGGCAGCGACGGCGCCAGTGCAAGGAGGTCGATTTGTGGAGGCGGGAGTTGCCGGTGAGCGTTGTCCCTCGATTGCACGTGGCTGAGCCCATCGGAGACTGGATGACAACGGGAGAATGCCGCGTTCATCCATTGCTTGCCGTCAAGCGAGGAATTTACGGCTGCTCGATCC
>JANPDA010000462.1:0-1796 GCA_031431235.1 Hyphomicrobiaceae bacterium | reverse complement strand
TGCGACGATCGTTCGGTGCGCTATCATCGCGTGCCACGTTGCTCGACGCACTCGCACGCGGTGATGGCTGGTATGCACGCCAGCTCGAGAGCCTCGCCCGTGTCGAGCTGCTGATCCTCGACGACTGCGGCTTGGCGCCGTTGACCTCGCAGCAGGGCCGCGACCTGCTCGAAATTGTCGACGGTCGCCATGGCCGCGCCACCACCATCGTGACGAGCCAGCTGCCGGTCGATCAATGGCACGACCTGATCATCGATCCAACCATCGCGGATGCCGTGCTCGACCGCCTCGTGCACACCGCGCATCGCCTTATGCTCGACGGCGAGACGCTGCGCAAACCGCCCCCCGAAAAGGCGGCCAAGCGTGGCAGACTTGACACGGGCGCCGCCGAGTGAGCCCTTGAAGCCGTCGACGGGAGCTGCTGTCCGCGATCATCGGAATGACTGTCCGCCTTCGCAGGAATCCGCACATCGATCTGTGCGAAGATCTTTTCGGAGCTCTCGATCTCGCTGTCCATCTGCTCGGGATGCCTCAGTTGCGCGCTGATGCCAGAGAGGTCCAGCCGGCGCAGGGAAGAGCCCATTGCGTCCTCGCTGGTGTCGCCGAAGCATTCCTCGGCGACGTGGGCGGGATCGATGCAACGCCAGCGGAGGATGCCGGCCCTCTCGAATTCCGGGCCGTTCTCCACCGGCGTTTCAATCTCAGCTTTCTGCGCATCTGTCAGCTTGCACGGCCGGCTCGGCCGGCTTTCGTCGATCAGTCCGTCGACGCCGTTCGCGTCGAAGGCGTGCACCCAATCGCGCGACGTCTGTCGATCCATGCCGCCAATCCGTGCGGCAGCCTTGCGGCTGATGCCATCACGGATGGACCGCCAGCGCCAACAGTTGCCGCGCCTGGTTGTCGTTCTTGGACGACAACGCGGCTGAGCGAAACTCCAGCGCCGGCCCGAGCCGAATCGAGCACAGTCGATCCAGTGCACCCCAGCCAGGCCAGAGGCATTCGTCATGCGGGCTGGTATCAGATACGCTGAGGGACAGCGATGGATGCAAAAAGAGCGGGCCACCCTGCAGCCAGCCTTGCACGCCTGCCACAGCCTCGATACGGAAAACCCCGGCCGTTTGCGAACGGCCGGGGTTGCCCTGAAGACAGGGTAAGAAGGGATCTCGAGAAGTTTCGAACCAACACCGCTTTGTAGGCCTGGCAATGACCTACTCTCCCGCAACCATTGATGCAGTACCATCGGCGCAGGGGCGTTTCACGGCCGAGTTCGGGATGGGATCAGGTGCAGCCGCCCCGCGATTATCACCAGGCCAACAAAGCGGTGCCGGTTTCGAATTCTGGTCTTTCAAGGCAGTCCTCGACGATTGCCGCTCTCGTCTCCCGAGCCGGTCCTGATGCAGGATCGACTGGGCAGATGTGCAGCCATCGGTATGACTAATGAGAGCAATCAAGCCGATCGAGCGATTAGTACCGGTTAGCTCCACGCATTGCTGCGCTTCCACATCCGGCCTATCAACGTGGTGGTCTTCCACGGCTCTCAAGGGAGAACTTGTTTTGAGGGGGGCTTCCCGCTTAGATGCCTTCAGCGGTTATCCCGTCCGCACATAGCTACCCTGCTGTGCCGCTGGCGCGACAACAGGTCCACCAGAGGTGCGTCCAACCCGGTCCTCTCGTACTAAGGTTAGCTCCTCTCAATTCTCCGACACCCACGGCAGATAGGGACCGAACTGTCTCACGACGTTCTGAACCCAGCTCACGTACCACTTTAATCGGCGAACAGCCGAACCCTTGGGACC
>JANPDA010000461.1:0-4794 GCA_031431235.1 Hyphomicrobiaceae bacterium | reverse complement strand
TACCCCGGCGGTCCACCGCTTCCCGCAGGGGTCATCCGACTACGGAGAAGCGGCCAACTCGTGTGCTACCAAACCGGACAACTGCAAAAGCTATCGACATTGCGACGTGAAACCACACTAGAATCATAGAGTTGCTAGTGTCCTTTCATCTCCGAAATACGCTTCAGAGGACGCTGCGAGGTTGAGCGTGTTTCGGAGATAGGACACTAGCGCGACGCGAAGGGCTGCTACGATGCTTCCACTCAGCTCGAACCGCTTTCTGACTACCATCGCGCGGCGCGGACATGGGATAGGTGCGGCTCAGGCAAAGCTCAAGGGGAAGCGCGTCTTGCTACCGCTCGCTGGACACCGGCCACGACGGGTCATCGTCGCCAAGATCGGGCTCGACGGCCATGACGTCGGCGCACGGGTGATTGCGCGCGGGCTGGTCGATGCTGGATTCGAGGTGATCTACACCGGCATCCGGCGACGGCCCGAGGACGTGGCGGTCGCCGCCGTCGAGGAAGGCGCCGACGTGGTCGGCGTCAGCATCCTGTCTGGGGCACACATGACGCTGCTGCCGCGCTTGCGCAGCCTCATGGACGAGGCGGGCGGCGAGCACATCAAGCTGATCGCGGGCGGGGTCATTCCGCAGGAGGACATCGCCGAGCTGAAGGCCGCCGGCATCGATCGCGTGTTTCTCTCGGGCACGCCGGTCAGCGAGATCGTCGACTACGTGCGGGGGCTCGAGCAGTGACGGCGCGGCCAATCCCCGATTCGCCGATGCGACAGGCGGCGCGGCGCTTTGCCGGGCGCTTCGCCCTGATCGCGGGCGAGCGGTCGTGGACGTTCGCAGCCTTCGACGAAGCGGTCGACCGGCTGGCCGGGGGCCTCGCGGGGCGCCTTGATCCAGGCGACCGGGTCGGGCTCTACATGCGCAATTCGGCCGAGTATATGCTGCTGTCGGTCGCGATCGAGCGCGCTGGCCTCGTGCGCGTGCCGCTCAACGTCCGCTACACCGCGCGCGAGGTCGCCAATCTCATCGCCGACAGCCAGACGCGGGCGATCTTCCATGACTGCAGCACGGCTGCCGCGGTTGGAGAGGCGCTCGAGGGGAGCGACGCGGGGGTCTGGCCGGTCGCCATCGAGGGTCCAGCATTTGCCGAGCTGTCGGCCAGCCCGCGCATCGCCCAGGACCGGTCGGCCGCCGATCTCGACGCCCTTGCCTCCATCACCTACACCTCGGGCACGTCCGGCCGGCCCAAGGGCGTGATGCTCTCCCATCGCAACTGGCGGGCGGTCACGCGCAACATGCTGATCGACCGGGGGATCACGGGCGAGGACCGGCTCGCTCATATCGGGCCGCTGACCCATGCGGCCGGCACCTATTTCGCACCGTTCTTCCTGCGCGGAGCGGCGAGCATCATCGTGACCGAGGGCACGGTCGAGGCGCTGCTCGCTGCCATCGTGCGCCATCGGGTCACCGGCTTCACCTGCGTGCCGACGGTGCTGACGCGGATCGTCAATCACAAGGATCTCGACAGATTCGATCTCTCGAGCCTGCAGTTCATCGGCTATGGCGCGGAATCGATCCCTCGCAACACGCTCGATCAGGCGCTCGCCCGCTTCGGTCCGATCCTGACGCAGAACTACGGGCTGACCGAAGCCATGATGACCTGCGCGTGCCTGGCGCCCGAGCACCATTTCGCTCCCAGCGGCGAGTTGCGCGCCGGCTGCATCGGGCGTGCCTACAGCTATGTGGACATCGTATTGCGCGGACCCGACGGCAGCCCGGTGGAGGCGGGTGAGGTCGGTGAGATTACGATCCGCGCCGAGCACGCGATGATGGGTTATTGGCGGATGCCGGAGGAAACCGCCAGGGTGCTGCGCGACGGCTGGCTCTGGTCGGGCGATCTCGCACGGATGGACGCGGAAGGCTTCATCACGCTTTCCGGGCGCTCGAAGGACATGATCAACTCGGGCGGTTTCAAGATCTATCCCCAGGAGATCGAGGCCTGCCTCACCGGCTCGCCCGGTGTGCTGGAGGCGGCCGTCATCGGAGTGGCGAGCGAGGAGCTCGGCGAGATGGCGGTCGCCTTCGTCGTTGCAGCCGAGCCCGGCTCGCTCGACATCGAGCGCCTCGCCGCCTGGTGCAAGCCCAGGCTCGGCATCAAGACGCCCAAGCGCTGGCGCATCGCCGCCGAGCTTCCCAAGAACTCCAACGGCAAGCTCGACAAGCCGGCGATCCTACGCCTTGCAGCGGAGATCGACTGGTCATGACGGCGCGGGCGGCAAAGAGCGATCGGGATATCGTCGTCGTCGCCATGGCGCGGACGCCGTTCGGCCGCTTCGGCGGCGCGCTGAAGGGCGTGCCGACCGCACGTTTGGGGGCGCTCGCCATCGACCGGCTGCTCGAGCTGACAGGCGTGCTGCCGGACACGATCGAAGGACTTTACGCCGGTGTCGCCATGATCGGGGCTGGCGTGCTGACGCCCGCGCGCCAGATGGTGCTGCAATCGAAACTGATTGGGACGACGCCCTCGCTCGCGGTCGATCGGGCCTGCTGCTCCGGCATGACGGCGATCGGTCTCGCCATGCGCGAGATCGCGTCGGGCGAGGCGGGATTGCTGATCGCGGGTGGCGCGGAGAACCTCTCCGCAACGCCGCGATTGCTGGCGCGCGAGACGGGCTCGCGACCGGGCAAGCTCGAGCTCGAGGACCCGCTGACACTGCGCGCGCCCTTCCTCGACGGCTCGATCGCCACCTATACCGGGCAGGAGGCCTTGCGCCACGGCGTCGACAGGCAGCAGCAGGACGCCTGGGCCCAGCAGAGTCACGAGCGCTACTTTTCAGCCGACGCATCGAGCTATTTCGCCGAGGAGCGCTTTGCGGTCGATGGCCTCGAGCAGGACGAAGGTCCCCGGCGCGACAGCAGCCTCGCAAAGCTATCCACGTTGAAGACCGTCTATGGGAGTCCGACCGTAACCGCCGGCAATGCTCCGGGCCTCAACGACGGCGCCGCCTTCGTCATGCTCGCGTCCCGGGCCTATGCCGTGCAACATGGACTGCCCGTGCTCGCGCGACTGAGCGCCTATGCGCAGATCGCGGGCGGCCCGACCTCGGGCAGCTCCACGCCGGCCGATGCGATCAGCGCGGCATTGGGCCTTCGCGGGCTCGGCCTCGCCGCGCTCGATCTGATCGAGATCAACGAAGCCTATGCCGCGACCCCGCTGGTCTCGACCCTGCGGCTTGCTGGCGGGGATCGACGACGGGCCGAGGCGTTGCGGCAGCGAACCAACGTCCATGGCGGCGCTGTCGCCATCGGTCATCCGATGGGGGCGAGCGGGGCACGGCTGGTAATGACGCTGGTGAACGGCCTGAAGCACCGTGGCTGTGGCCGGGGCGCAGCCGCGATCTGCGGCGGCTTTGGCCAGGGCGACGCGGTGCTGGTCGAGGTCGATGGCTGAGGGAGGCAGACGATGAACGTCCACGATCGCAAGCTCAGGCCAGCTTCGGATCCGGCCGCGATCGCGGCCGAGCATGAACGCTGGTTGCAGGCAGGCTACGCCCCGGCGCTGGCCGCCAAGGGCGAGCGCAAGGGCTTGGCCACCGACATCGGCCTGCCGATCGAGCCGCTCTATACGCCCGCAACCCTGGAGCGCGAAGGCTTCGACTACCTCGCCGACCTCGGCTTGCCGGGCGAGTTTCCCTACACGCGCGGCGACGAGCCGGCCATGTACCGGCGCCAGCCGTTCGTGGTCTCCGCCTATACCGGCTTCGGCGAGGCGGCAGCCTGCAATGCCCGGCTGAAGCGGCTGGTCGAGCTCGGCGTCGAGCAATTGCTGCTGGCGACGGATCTGCCGACCCAATGCGGCTACGACAGCGATCACATCATGTCGGCTGGCGAGGTCGGACGCGTCGGAGTGGCGATCGATACGCTCGCCGATCTCGAGGTGCTGTTCGACGGTCTGCCTCTCGACAAGATCAAGCGCGTCGGCACGCTCGGCAACTCGATCGGACCGATCGTCGCCGCCATGTTCGCCGCTCTGGGTGAAAGACAAGGGCTGCGGTACTCGGACTACACCGTCAATCTGCAGAACGACCCGCTGAAGGAATACCTCGCGCGCGGCACCCAGATCATCCCCGCCGCGCCAGCCGCCAGGCTTGCGGTCGATCCGGTGTCCTGGTGCGCCAGTCATGCCCCTCACTGGTCGCCGCTGACCGTCTGCTACAATCACCTGAATGCGGGCGGCACCGGTTCGAGCAAGGGTGCGGCGATCGCGCTCGCCAACGCGCGGCACTATCTCGATCTCCTGATCGCCCGCGGCCATTCGATCGACGAGGTCGCGCCACTCCTCCACATGTTCGCAGACGAGCGGCACGACTTCTTCGTCTCGGTCGCCAACATGAGGGCGCTCAGGAAGACCTGGGCGCACATGATCCGCGACGACTACGGCGGCACGCGGCACGAGGCCTTGGCCTTGAAGACCACCGTCTACGGTCACGGCCAGGAAGCACTCGCCGAGCCCTTGAACAATCTCGTGCGGATCGCCTTCGGTACGCTCGCCTACGTCCTGGGCGGGGCCTCCTATGTCTATATCGCCTCCTATGACGAGGCTGTCGGCATCCCGGCCGAGGAGACGGTAAAGGCGGCCGTTCGCACGCAGCAGATCATTGCCCAGGAGCATGGCTTCACCTCTGCGATCGACCCGCTCGGCGGCTCCTATCTGGTGGAGACGCTGACACTGCAGATCGAGCGCCAGATGCGGGAAACCATGGCCCTGATCGCCGGCATGGGCGGCGCGCTCGCGATCA
>JANPDA010000460.1:0-34776 GCA_031431235.1 Hyphomicrobiaceae bacterium | reverse complement strand
GGCGAGTTTTGCCAGCCGCTCGATCGGCAGCGCACCCTCGAGCAGCGAGAAGGCCGAATGCACCTTGAGATGCACGAACCGAGGCTGCTCACCCTGACCTGCCATCGCCTGCCCCCTGACACTTTTCGCTCTGACACCCTTCGCTCTCGCCCGCGCAACCACACGAGACCGCGATTCGCCGGCTCGATACAACGTCAGCCGTTCGAAACCGACGATGTGTTCATGTTATGTTCTCATGCTCGAGTTGTCAATGCACTTTCCCAATTCTTTCCACTGCTGGGGATTGGCAGCTGACAGCAGGCCGCTGGCCAACGGGGAGCGTCGCCGCGCATCATCCAGCGTCAATGCTCGCGCAGAACGCCCTGCTCGAGGTGCAACACCCGATCCATGCGGCGGGAAAGCTCGAGATTATGGGTTGCGATCAGCGCCGCGAGCCCAGTCTCGCGAATGACGCCCAGCAACTCGTCGAAAACGCGCTCGGCGGTCGCCGGATCGAGATTGCCGGTCGGCTCGTCGGCAAGCAGCACGCGCGGCCGGTTGGCGAGCGCACGCGCGATCGCCACGCGCTGTTGCTCGCCCCCCGAGAGCTCGGTCGGGCGATGCGTGAGCCGCTCGCCCAGACCAAATGCGGAGAGCAAACGCCCCGAGCGCTCGGCCGCATCGCGACGAGAGACGCCGGCGATCATTTGGGGCAGCACCACATTCTCCTCGGCCGTGAACTCAGGCAGCAGATGGTGGAACTGGTAGACGAAACCGATCCCGGTGCGGCGTACCTGAGTGCGCTCCCGATCGGACAGCTGCACGCAATCCCGCCCGCCGATCACGACCGAGCCGGCGTCCGGCCGCTCGAGCAATCCGGCGATGTGCAGCAGCGAGGACTTGCCGGCGCCCGACGGCCCGACCAGCGCAACGGCTTCGCCGGCGAGCAGGTAGCAACCCGCGCCACGCAGCACGTGCAGCGTGCGCCCGCCCTGCTCGAAGCGCCGCTCGAGCCCGTCGAGCCTCATCGCGATCTCAGTCGAGGGCTGCTGCACGGGATCTCACTCGTAGCGCAGCGCCTTGACCGGATCGAGCCGGGAAGCGCGCCAGGATGGGTAGATGGTTGCGAGCACGGCCAGCACGAAGGCCATGAAGACGATCATGGCCGTCTCGAACGGGTCCATCTGCGCGGGCAGCCGCGAGATGTAGTAGACGGTCGGGTCGAACAGGGTGGTGCCGCTGATCCACGAGATGAAGCTGCGGATCTGCTCGCGGTAAGTGAGGATGAGGAGGCCGAGAAAGAAGCCGGCGATCGTGCCGACGACGCCGATCGAGGCCCCCGTGATCAGGAACACCCGCATCACCGCGCCCTGGGAGGCTCCCATCGTTCGCAGGATGGCGATGTCGGGTCCCTTGTCCTTCACCAGCATCATCAGCCCAGAGATGATGTTGAGCATTGCGACGATCACGATCAGCGACAGGATCATGAACATCACGTTGCGCTCCACATCGAGCACGGTGAAGAAGGTCTCGTTGCGTTTCTGCCAGTCGGTGAGAAACACGCTCGCGCCCACGTGCTTGCGGATGTCGGCGGCACGCGCTTGCACCTGCTCGGGATCGTCGAGCAGCACCTCGATCACATGGACACGGCCGGGCTGGTCGAAATAAGCCTGCGCCTCGCCGAGCGGCATGAAGGCGACCGTGCGGTCGTATTCCGACATGCCGAGCTCGAAGATCGCCGAGACCGGATAGCTCTTCAAGGTCGGCTTGACGCCGAAGATGGTGGTCTTGCCGCGCGGATTGACGAGAGTGACGAGGTCGCCGACATTGACACCGAGCTCGTTGGCGAGCCGTAGCCCGAGCGCAACCGAGCTCGATTGATCGAAGCCATCCAGCGACCCGAAGCGCAAATTGCCCGCGACCAGCTTCAGCTTCTGGATGTCCTCGCCCTTCATGCCGCGCACGAACGCTCCCAGCGCCTTCAGCTGGGTCATCATCATCACCTGCCCCTCGATCAGTGGAAGGGCAGCCTTGACCCCAGCGACCTCGTGCATCTTGCGCACGACGGCTTCGTAGTCGTCGAATGGCTCGCCGATCTTGGTTGCGATGATATGGCCGTTGAGCCCGAGCATCTTGTCATAGAGCTCGGCCCGGAAGCCGTTCATCACCGCCATCACGACGATGAGAGTTGCGACCCCCAGCATGACGCCGAGAAAGGAGAACCCAGCGATGACGGAGATGAAGCCTTCCCTGCGGCGGGCCCGCAGATAGCGGCTGGCCAGCATCCACTCGAAGGCCGAGAACGGAGCGGTGCCTGCGGCAAGTAACCGGGCGGGCGGGTTTGCGAGCGGCTTCACGCGATGCGGTCCCCGGCTGCAACGGCAGCCGCCACCTTGGCGAGTGCTGCCTCCGGTGTCAGCGTCTCGCGCGCTCCACTCTTCCTGTCCTTCACCTCCACAGTCCCATCCTTCAGCCCCTTGGGCCCGACAATCACCTGCAGTGGCAGCCCGACCAGATCCATGCCCGTGAACTTGGCGCCGGCCCGCTCGTCCTGATCATCGTAGAGCACATCGACGCCCGCAGTGCCGAGCTTGGCATAGAGGTCCTCGCACGCTGCATCCGTCGC
Source organism: Hyphomicrobiaceae bacterium (assembly GCA_031431235.1). GTDB lineage: Bacteria > Pseudomonadota > Alphaproteobacteria > Rhizobiales > Hyphomicrobiaceae > JANNSW01. The sequence goes on along the minus strand of JANPDA010000460.1, from coordinate 32,171 downwards.
CTTGTCGCCCGCCTTCAGATTGACGAGGCCGGCGTGGAACGGAGCGACCGGTATCGGCCAGACGATCCCGGCATCGTCATGGCACGCCTCGATGATGGCGCCCACCAGCCTTGACACGCCCACGCCGTAGGAGCCCATCTGCACGGTGATCATCTTGCCGTCGGGCCCCTGCACGCGGCAACCGAGCGGCTCGGAGTACTTGGTGCCGAAGAAGAAGATATGGCCGATCTCGATGCCGCGTGCCTCGACGCGCTTTTCCTTGGGCACCTCACGCTCGAAGCGCGCCGCGTCGTGCTGGTCGTCGGTTGCCGCATACTTCGAGGTCCAGGTCTTGAAGATCGGCTCCAGATCGCTGTCGAAATCGGTGTCGGCGGCAGGCACCGTGCCTGCGACCAAGTCGCCATGGCAGTAGACCTTGCTCTCGCCGGTCTCGGCCAGGATGACGAACTCGTGGCTGAGGCTGCCCCCGATCGGTCCGGATTCCGCAGCCATTGGGATGGATTTGAGGCCCATGCGCGCAAACGTCCTGAGGTAGGCGACGAACATGCGGTTGTAGGCGCGCTTTCCCTCCTCCGGCGACAGGTCGAACGAGTAGGCGTCCTTCATCAGGAACTCGCGCCCGCGCATCACGCCGAAGCGCGGACGGACCTCGTCGCGGAACTTCCATTGGATGTGGTAGAGGTTGCGCGGCAAATCCTTGTAGGAGCGCACGCCATCGCGGAAAATCGCGGTGATCAGCTCCTCGTTGGTCGGACCATAGAGCATCTCGCGATCGTGGCGATCGGGGAAGCGCAGCATCTCCTTGCCATAGGCCTCGTAGCGCCCGCTCTCGCGCCAGAGGTCGGCCGACTGCACCGTCGGCATCAGCACTTCGATCGCACCCGCGCGGTTCTGCTCCTCCCGCACGATCTGCTCGATCTTTTTCAGGACCCGAAACCCCGCCGGCAGCCAGGAGTAGATGCCCGCGCTCGACTGCCGGATCATGCCGGTGCGCAGCATCAACTGGTGCGAGACGATCTCCGCCTCCTTGGGCGTGTCGCGCAGGATGGGCAGGAAATAGCGGCTGAGGCGCATGGTCGATGGTCTCTGGGTGTCGAGGTCGCGGCTATCGGACGAGTGGCGGACACTATGGGGATGCGGCGCCCGGCCCGCAAGCAGGCCCATCGCCTGCCACAGCTGAGGCCGCTCTTAGCCATTTCCGGCAGACGAAGCAATGGCAAGGGCGGTCCGCACTGGCCAAGTGGGCATCGCGACTCCAGCATGGCCGTGGACATCTGACGGACTGTGGCAGGATTGTGATGGCAGCGACTTCTCCACAGGCGCCACCGTCGTACTCCCGTCAAAAACAATGACAGCGCGTTACGAGTTGGCTATGCTTCTCGTGCGCTGATCGAAGGCGTGGCGACCGGACCAAGAGCACAATCGCCATACCGGTCCAAGTCTTGGGAGGACGAGGCGGACAGGCTGCTCCTTGGAGAGCGACCGTCCCCTGTTGGAAGGGGCTGAAACGCCGGTCAATCGGTGATAGCCCAAAGCCGTTTCGATCGCCGCTGGCGATCCAGAGCAAGGTCCTCGCGGGCCTTGCTTTTTTGTTGCCGCTCGCCCCACTCCGAGCGACCTGCAGGCTAATGTTCTGACTCATTCATTCGGTACCCCAAACGAATGGCCAGCCCACTAGCCAATTCCTTGATTGTGTTCCCTCTTTCCATTCATTGATCCAGCTTCGCCGGAATCGAATGAATGGGACGGAACACTAGCCGCCGATGCCGAGGTCGACCAGCCCGAGCTCGATCACGGCATAGACAATTGCGAACACGACAGTGGCAATCGCCGTCGTCCAAAGCGCCTTGCTCAGCATCCGCGGCTCGCTCGGCGCGCTCTCGGCACTACCGGGTACGATCTCGCCCGCTTCCTGCTGCGTGCGCACGCCAAAGGGCAGCACCGCGAACAACACGGTCCACCAGATGATGAAGTAGAGAGCGAGCGAGAGGGTGAGGGTCATAGTGAGGAGGTTACAGGTTTTAGGTTTCAGGTGTTAGGGGGAAAGAGTCTGCACTTTTCCCTGATCCCTGACCCCTGACCCCTAATCCCTAGGCTTCCTCCAGCTCGACGAGCGTGCCGTTGAAGTCCTTGGGATGCAGGAACAGCACCGGCTTGCCGTGGGCGCCGATTTTAGGCGTGCCATCACCGAGCACGCGAGCGCCGGCCGCTTGCAACCGATCGCGCGCAGCCAGAATGTCGGGGACCTCGTAGCAGACGTGGTGGATGCCGCCCGAGGGGTTCTGCTCCAGGAACTTGGCAATAGGGGAACCTTCGCCGAGCGGCTCCAACAGCTCGATCTTGGTGTTGGAGAGCGTGATGAACACGGTCGACACGCCATGCGCGGGCTGCGGCACGATGCCCGATACGTCGGCGCCGAGTGTCTCGCGATAGAGACGCGCCGCCGCTGCGATATCGGGCACCGCGATCGCAACATGATTGAGGCGGCCGATCATGACTTTCCTCCCGGCATTCGCCAGGTCGGCAATTGGCAGTCGGGATGCAACGACTGCCGATCTGCCGATTGCCGAGCTGGCGCCCTTCACAACACTGTCACCAGCACCTTGCAAATGGGCCTTTTGCCCCAGGCCTCATTGACGGCTGACCGTGCTGCCCGCGAAATGGCGTCCCGCACGAGTGCGGGGTCCTTGCGGCGCGCGCGCGGAATGCTCTCGAGCGCGCCCTCGACCGCATCGAGCACCTTGTCCTCCATGGCCATGCCGCTCGCCGTCTCGAACGGAATGCCGTCGAGCGCAACTTCCGGGTCGGCCGCGATCTCGCCATTCCTCTCGAGCACGACCGAGACTGCGACGAGGCCGACGAAGGCGAGCTTGCGCCTGAGCCTGACGGGACCGTCCTCGTCGGGGACGATCAGGCTGCCATCGCGAAAGAGCCGACCGACGGGAGCCTTGTCCACCAGCTCGGGCGGCCCGGGCAGCAGACGCACGATGTCGCCATTGCGCATCCGTACGACGTTGGGAATGCCGAGCGAGCGGCCATAGCGGGCGTGCTCCTCCAGATGGCGTGGCTCGCCGTGCATCGGGATCAGCGTTTGTGGACGGCACCATTCGTAGATCTGCTTCAGCTCGCCACGACGGGGATGGCCGGTCACATGCACCAGCCGGTCGGCGTCCGTGATGGTCTGGATGCCCTGGTCGGCCAGACCATTCAACAGCCGGCCGACCGACTTCTCGTTGCCGGGGATGGTGCGCGAGGAGAAGATGACGAGGTCGCCGGCGCCGAGCGACACGGCCGGGTGCTCGCGCGCGGCAATGCGGGCAAGCGCTGCCCGCGGCTCGCCCTGGCTGCCGGTGCAAAGCGCCAGCACCTGGCGCCGGTCGAAATGGCTGAACGCGTCCTGATCGTGATAGCGAAAGCCTTGCGGCAGATAGCCGGTCTCCTTGGCGGCCTCGATCATGCGATGCATGGCGCGACCGACAATGACGAGCTCGCGCCCCGCGGCCCGTGCCGCATCCGCGACCGAGCGGATGCGAGCGATGTTGGAGGCAAAGGTCGTGACGGCGACACGGCCCTTGGCAGATTTGATCACCTCGGCAATCGAGGCGCCAACTGCCTGCTCGGAAGGAGAGACGCCTTCACGCAGCGCGTTCGTCGAATCGCAGATCATCACTGCGACGCCCTCCTCGCCGAGCGCCCTCAGCTTCTTCTCGTCGGTCGGCGCGCCGGTGATGGGGTCGGCGTCGATTTTCCAGTCGGCGGTGTGGACGATGAGGCCGAGCGGCGTCCTGATCACCACGGCATTGGGCTCTGGGATCGAATGGGCAACCGTCACCAGCTCGACGTCGAAAGCACCGATCTGCAACCGAGATCCGAGCGCGATCTCGCGGATCGGCAGGTCGAGGCCGGGCCGCTCCGCGAGCTTTGCCCTGAGTAGCGCTGCCGTGAACGGGGTCGCATAGATCGGCGCCTGCAGCCGCGGCCAGAGATCGACGACCGCGCCGAAATGATCCTCGTGGGCATGCGTCAGCAGGATGCCGTCGAGATCGCCCCGGCGCTCGGCGATGAAGGTGGGGTCGGGCAGCACGACGTCCACGCCCGGCTCCTGCTCGCCGGGAAAGGTAATCCCGAGATCGACCATCAGCCAGCGCCGCTGGTGCTCGGGGCCGAGCCCGTAGAGATAGAGATTCATCCCGATCTCGCCGATGCCGCCGAGCGCGGTGAACACGAGCTCACCCGGATTGTCGCCCCGTCTTGGTTTCGCCGCCATTCCTGCCCCGATCTCCTCCCCGCGGACGTTGCATCGCCGCGGCCGTCGCATGCCTACTCGGTCGAGCTACTCGTCGCCTCAACCAGGAGCGATCGTCACATCGCCAAATGCGATGCGCACGATCGAACCGGACTCGCTGCGCAGCAGGAGCGCCCCGTCGATGTCGATGCTGTCGAACCGTCCCGTCACGGCGCCCCGGCCCGTGTTGACGCTGAGGCCAGTGCCTGATGGGATGCTGCGCTCGAGCCAAGCCTGCCGGATGGCGGCAAACCCCGCCCCTTCCTGCCACTTGTCGAGCCAATGATGGAACGATCGGGCGAGCGCTGCAACCGCCTCGTCCGTGTCCGTGCCGATTTCGAGCGCAGCAAGGCATGTCGCCGGACGTCCGACGTCTGCGGGTGCGCTCGCAACATTCAGTCCCACGCCGATCACGGCGTCGAGCCTGCCCTCGATCCGCACTGCGCTCTCGACCAGGATGCCGGCGAGCTTGGCGGGCCCGACGAGGAGGTCGTTGGGCCATTTGAGCCGGAGTGCCGGCGAGCGCCCGCGTCCGGTGGCGAGTGCCTTGACGGCCTCGAGCACGGCAACGCCTGCGACCAGCGACAGGCCGGCGGCCTCGCGGGGACCGCAACCCAGGTCGAGCAGCAGCGAAGCATGGAGATTGCCCGATGGTGACGCCCAGGCGCGGCCGCTGCGGCCGCGGCCTGCCGTCTGGCGGCGCGCGGTCAGCCAGAGCAGTCCGCCTTGGCCCGCCGCAGCCTGCCGGAACGCCTCCGAATTGGTCGAGTCGATCTCATCGAGCGCGAGCAGCCGCACCGCGCCCGGCCATCCCTGCCCGGCGGGGGCCACGGCTAGAACAGGCTCTTGGCTGCAGCCTCGGCCGCAGACACCAGGGGACCGGGGAAGACCGCATAGATCGGGAACACGATGAGGCCTGCCAGCACCAGCACCGCCCGGAGCGAGCCCGGCGCCGGCTGGAACGCTTCCGCCGGCTCGTCGAAGAACATGATCTTGACGATGCGCAGATAGTAGTAGGCGCCGATCACGCTGGCGACCACGCCGATCACCGCGAGACCGTAGAGCCCTTCCTTGATTGCCGGCAGGAACACGTAGAACTTGGCGAAGAAGCCTGCCATCGGCGGAATGCCGGCGAGCGAGAACAGCAGGATCGCCAACAGCGCCGCCATCGGCAGATTGGTGCGGGCGAGCCCCGACAGCTCGTCGATCTCCTCGACCATCACATCGGCGCGGCGCATGGAGAGGATCGCGGCGAACGTGCCCAGCGTCATCACCAGATAGATCGCGAGATAGACGAGGACGCCACTCGTCCCCTCCGGACTCGCCGCGGCAAGACCGACCAACGCGTAGCCGACGTGCCCGATCGAGGAATAGGCCATCAGCCGCTTGATGTTGTGTTGGCCAATCGCCCCGAACGCACCCAGCAGCATCGAGGCGATGGCCAGGAACACGACGATCTGCTGCCACTGTGCCTCGATGCCGGGAAAAGCCTCCTGCATGGTGCGGATGAAGAGGGCCATGGCGGCGATCTTGGGAGCCGCGGCGAAAAAGGCGGTGACGGGTGTGGGCGCGCCTTCGTAGACGTCGGGCACCCACATGTGGAACGGCACGGCCGCGACCTTGAAGGCGAGGCCCGCGATCAGGAACACGAGGCCGAAGATGATGCCGATCGAGGAGCCAGCGCCGGGAGCCGAGACGGCGGCGGCAATCTCCCGGAAATGGGTCGAGCCGGTGAAGCCATAGATGAGGGAGGCGCCGTAGAGCAGCATGCCCGAGGAGAGCGCGCCGAGGACGAAGTATTTGAGCCCGGCCTCGCTCGAGCGCAGCGAGTTGCGCCGGAACGCCGCGATCACGTAGAGCGCCAGACTCTGCATCTCGAGCCCGAGATAGAGCGTGATGAGATCGCCTGCCGAGATCATCGCCATCATGCCGGTGGTCGCCAGCAGCACCAACACCGGATACTCGAACTTGAGGATGCCGGCCTCGCGAAAATAGTCGAGCGACATCAGTAGCGTGACCGCCGCGCCGCCGAGCACCAGGATCTTCAGGAAGCGGCCGAAGCCATCGACGATGTAGGCGCCGCCGCTCAGCTCGATCGTCTGATCGCCAAACCTGGCGACCATCACCGCGGCGACCGCAAGCGTCAGGATCGCGATCCACGACGCCAGCGGGCCCACCTCCTCGCGTTGAAATGCGCCGAGCATCAGCAGCGCCATCGCCGTGACGACGAGGAGAAGCTCAGGGTGGACACTCTCGAGTTGCATCAGCAGTTCGAACACGGTCGTTTCCCTCGGATGTCTGCTCAGGGCGCCATGGCGAGCGTTGCGGCCTTGGCGAGTTGAAGCCCCGTCTCGTAGTCGGCGATCAGCTTGGTGACGGCAGCAGCGGTCGGATCGAGCAGCGGCGCGGGCCAGAAACCGAACAGGATGGTCAGTATGACGAGGGGAGCCATCACCACGATCTCGCGCAGGTTCATGTCGGCAATGCTCTTCAGGCTCGCCCGCTCGAGCTTGCCGAAGATCATGCGCCGGTAGAGCCAGAGTGCGTAGGCGGCCGAGAGGATCACCCCGGTCGTCGCCAGGAATGCGACCCAGCTGTTGACCCGGAAGGCGCCGATCAGGGTCAGGAACTCGCCGACGAACCCGCTGGTGCCGGGCAGCCCGACATTGGCCATGGTGAACACCATGAAGCAGAAGGCATAGATCGGCATCCGCTCGACCAGCCCGCCATAGGCCGCGATCTCGCGCGTGTGCATACGGTCGTAGACGATGCCGACGCACAGGAACAAAGCCGCCGACACCAGCCCGTGCGACAGCATCTGGAAGATGCCACCCTGCAGGCCCTGCACGGTGATGGTGAAGACGCCCATGGTGACGAAGCCCATATGGGCGACGGAGGAATAGGCGATCAGCTTCTTCACGTCCTCCTGCGCCAGCGCGACCAGCGAGGTGTAGATGATGGCGATGACCGAGAGCGCGAACACGAGCGGCGCGAGGGCCTCGCTCGCGACCGGGAACATCGGGATCGAGAAGCGCAGGAACCCGTATCCCCCCATCTTCAGGAGAATGCCGGCGAGGATGACCGAGCCCGCGGTCGGCGCCTCCACGTGCGCATCCGGCAACCAGGTGTGCACCGGCCACATCGGCATCTTGACGGCGAAGGAGGCAAAGAAGGCAAGCCACAGCCAAGTCTGCATGGCGGCCGGAAAGGTCCCGGGCTTCAGCAGCGTCTCGATGTCGGTCGTCCCCGCCTGCCAGTACATGGCCATCAGCGCGAGCAGCATCAGCACCGATCCCAGCAGCGTGTAGAGGAAGAACTTGAAGCTCGCATAGACCCGCCGCTTGCCACCCCAGATGCCGATGATGAGGAACATCGGAATGAGGCCGCCCTCGAAAAACAGATAGAAAAGCAGCAGGTCGAGCGCGGAGAAGACGCCCAGCATCAGCGTTTCCAGCACCAGGAACGCGATCATGTACTCCTTCACGCGTGTCTCGATCGCCTCCCAGGAAGCGAGAATGCAGAGCGGCATCAGGAAGGTCGTCAGGATGATGAACAGCATCGAGATGCCATCGACACCGAGCTTGTAGGCGATCGAGGACCCGATCCAGTCATGGCGCTCGACGAACTGGAAGCCCGGATTGGTCTGGTCGAAATCCCACCATATCGCGAGCGAGACCCCGAAGGTGATCAGCGTCGTCCAGATCGCCGTCCAGCGGGCGTTGCGCCTGGCATCCTTGTCGTCACCGCGCACGGTCAGCATGATCAGCACCGCACCGAGCAGCGGCAGGAAGGTGACGGTCGAGAGGATCGGCCAATTGGTCACCATCACGCTCAGCCTCCCCTGCCGACGAAGCGCCAGACATTGTCATAGAGCGCCTGGCGCACCTCGGCCGGCATCGAGAACAGCGTTGCAATCACAGTCACGCCGATCAGCATGACGAAGGCATAGTGGTAGACGAATCCGGTCTGCAGCCTCACCACGCGCCCCGTCACGTCCTGCACCCGCGCCGCAATCCCATCGGGGCCCAGACCATCGATGATCGCGCCATCGCCCGTCTTCCAGAGCGCCCGACCGAGCCAGCGCACCGGCCTGACGAGCAGCCAGTCGTAGAGCTCGTCGAAGTACCATTTGTTGAGGAGGAACAGGTAGACCGGACGGAAGGCCGAGGCGAGCGTCTCGGGGATCGCGGGCGCAACCATGTAGAACAGCCAGGCGAGCGCAAAACCACCTGCCATCATCAGGAATGGCAGCCAGCGCACGAGCTCGGGCACGTGGTGGGCCGCTTCGAGAATGCGGTTCTGCGGCCCGGTGAAGATCGCGCCCTTCCAGAACTGGGCATAGCCCTCACCCACGAACTCGTGATGGAAGGCGAGGCCGGATATGAGGGCGCCGAGCGCCAGCACCAGCAGTGGCACCAGCATCACCCAGGGACTTTCGTGGGCGTGCTCGAGCACGTCATGGTCGGCGCGGCTCTTGCCATGGAAGGTTAGGAACATCAGCCGCCAGGAATAGAACGAGGTCAAGAACGCCGCGATCACGACCAGATAGAACGCGTAGGCCGCCGCGGGGGCCTGCGAGGCGAAGGCCGCCTCGATGATCGTATCCTTGGAGTAGAAGCCGGCGGTGCCGATCAGACCGGGAATTCCCAGACCCGTCAGTGCGACGGTGCCGATCAGCATCATCGCCCAGGTGATCGGCACCTTGTGGCGGATGCCACCCATCTTCCGGATGTCCTGCTCATGGTGCATGGCGTGGATGACGGAGCCGGCACCGAGGAAGAGAAGCGCCTTGAAGAAGGCGTGCGTGAACAGGTGGAAGATTCCGGCCGAATAGGCGCCGAGCCCGCAGGCGACGAACATGTAGCCGAGCTGCGAGCAGGTGGAGTAGGCGATCACCCGCTTGATGTCGTTCTGGACGAGGCCGACGGTGGCGGCAAAGAACGCGGTGGTCGCGCCGACGATGGTGATGACGGTGAGGGCTGTCGGCGACTGCTCGAACAGGGGCGAGAGCCGCGCCACCATGAAGACGCCCGCCGTCACCATGGTCGCGGCATGGATCAGCGCGGAGACGGGCGTGGGACCTTCCATGGCGTCGGGCAGCCAGGTGTGCAGCAGGAACTGGGCCGACTTGCCCATCGCCCCCATGAAGAGCAGCAGGCACAGCACCGTCATCACGTCGAGATCCCAGCTCAGGAACCCCATCGACTTGCCGGCTTGGCCTGGAGCGGCCGCGAACACCGTGTCGTAGTCGATCGAGCCGAACACGAAGAAGATGCCGAAGATGCCGAGCGCGAAGCCGAAATCGCCGACCCGGTTTACGATGAAGGCCTTGATGGCGGCGGCGTTGGCTTCCGGCTTGTGGTACCAGAAGCCGATCAGGAGATAGGACATGAGGCCGACGCCCTCCCAGCCGAAGAACAGCTGCAGGAGGTTGTCGCTGGTGACGAGCGCCAGCATCGCAAAGGTGAAGAGCGAGAGATAGGCGAAGAAGCGCGGCCGGTAGGGGTCCTCGGCCATGTAGCCGATCGAGTAGAGGTGCACGAGGCTCGACACCGTCGTCACCACCACCAGCATGACGACCGTCAGCGTGTCGACGCGGATCGACCAGGCCGCCTGCAGCTCGCCCGAGGAGACCCAGCGCATCAGCTCGATCTTTTGCGCCCCTCCGCCATGGCCCGCGCCGAGCCCTACGTCGAAAAACACGATCCATGACAACACCGCCGAGACCAACAGCAGTCCGGTCGTGACGATCTCGCAGGGGCGCGGCCCGATCAGCCGGCCGAGGAAGCCGGCGATCAGGGCGCCTGCGAGCGGTAGAAAAACGATCGATTGGTAGATCATGGGTTGCCTCCCAGCTGCCGCCGAGGAGAACCCGTCTGGGAATAGGGAGTTGGGAGTAGGGAGTAGGTCATTGCGCGGCGCTTCTTTTCTGCAGGGATCTGATCAGCGCTCGAAGCAGGCGACCAACCTCGTCGCACTTGGCGAGAAGCCGTTCGGCGCTTTCCTTCTCCATCAGCTCGACAGTGTTTGCCAACAGCACATGCGTTTCCAGTTCTTTCAATGACCCTTGAGCGACGCGAAGAGACTGAGGCCCCGGTGCTCTCGCGCCCGTTGCCTTCGGCGATGTTCGCGGGGATGGACGAGGCCGCCCTGCGAATCTGGTTCGTCATCCCATACGTTTCGGAAGGTGGGAACGTGCGTGTATCTCTGTAGCAGTCAGCGGCCAACGCCATCGACTTCCGCCACACGATCAGATCACGGTACGATTGCACCGATACCACTTGCCTACTCCCAACTCCCTATTCCCCGATCCCTCTCTCTCAACCCTTCATCATGTTGATGTCCTCGACCGCGATCGAGCCGCGGTTGCGGAAATAGACGACGATGATCGCCAGCCCGATCGCGGCCTCCGCCGCCGCGACCGTCAGCACCAAGAGCGCGAACACTTGCCCCGTGAGATCTCCCAGATGGGCCGAGAACGCGACGAAGTTGATGTTGACGGCGAGCAGCATCAGCTCGACCGACATCAGAATGACGATCACGTTCTTGCGGTTGAGGAAAATCCCGAAGATCCCCAGCGTCAGCAGGATCGCCGCGACCGTCAGGTAGTGTCCAAGGCCGATCGTCATCAGCGCCTGCCTCCACCGCTTTCGTCCGGGAACACCGCTTCCCCCGGCGCGACCTTCACCAAGGCGACCGCCGTTGCCGGATGCCGCGCCACCTGCGCCGCGACCGACTGGCGCTTGACGCCTTCCTTGTGGTGGAGCGTCAGCACGATCGCGCCGATCATGGCAATCAAGAGAATAAGGCCCGAGGCCTCGAAAAAGAGCAGATAGTCGGTATAGAGCACGCGTCCGAGCGCTTCGGTGTTGGTGATGCCGGTTGCGGCGGCATCGGGCGAGGGCGCTGCAATGCGTGCGACCAGATCCGGCGTGATCGCCCAGGAGCCGAGGAAAAAGATCAACTCGGCCGCAAGCGCCAGCCCGACGAGCCCACCGAGCGGGGCGTGCTGCATGTAGCCTGCCTTCAGCTCGGCGAAGTCGACATCGAGCATCATCACGACGAACAGGAACAGCACCGCAACCGCGCCGACATAGACGATGACGAGGATCATCGCGATGAACTCGGCGCCCAGCAGCACGAACAGTCCCGCCGCGTTGAAGAAGGCGAGAATCAGGAACAGCACCGAATGCACCGGGTTACGCGCCCAGATCACCATCACGGCGGCGAGCAGCAGCACGGAGGAGAAGAGGTAGAAGAAGAGGGCGGTCAGTGGCATCGGGCTTCGCCCTCGCAAGGGAGTAGGGAATAGGGAGTAGGGAATAGGGGAACACCCCACTCGCCTTCCCTACTCCCTACTCCCAACATCCTAGTCCCTCTCATTTCAAGCTTCCTCACCTGTAGGGCGCATCGAGCGCGAGGTTCTGCGCGATCGCCCGCTCCCAGCGGTCGCCGTTCGCGAGCAGTCGGTCCTTGTCGTAGTAGAGCTCCTCGCGGGTCTCGGTCGCGAACTCGAAATTGGGGCCCTCGACGATGGCGTCGACCGGGCAGGCCTCCTGACAGAGGCCGCAATAGATGCATTTGACCATGTCGATGTCGTAGCGCGTGGTGCGCCGCGTGCCGTCGTTGCGCCGCGGCCCCGCCTCGATCGTGATCGCCTGCGCCGGGCAGATCGCCTCGCACAGCTTGCAGGCGATGCAGCGCTCCTCGCCATTGGGATAGCGGCGCAACGCGTGCTCGCCGCGGAAGCGAGGGCTGAGCGGTCCCTTCTCGAAGGGGTAGTCGATCGTCCTCTTGGGCGAAAAGAAGTAGCGCATCGCCATGAAGAACGCCGAGACGAACTCGGCGAGAAACAGCGCCTTGCCGGCCTGCAGGATGGAGGACATGGGGCTTCAAGCCTTTCTCTCTGCCTCAAGGCGCCAGATTGCCGAAGTGCAGCACGCCCGCAACCACGACCACCATGAACAGCGACAGCGGCAGGAACACCTTCCAGCCGAGCCGCATCAGTTGGTCGTAGCGATAGCGCGGGACGATCGCTTTCACCATGGCGAACATGAAAAACACGAGGACGACCTTGCCCACGAACCAGAAGATGCCGGGGATCCAGTTGAGGGGCGCGACGTCGGCCGGCGGCAGCCAGCCGCCCAAAAACAGGATCGTCGTCATCGCGCACATGGTGGTGATCGCCACGTACTCGCCCAGCATGAACAGCAGATAGGGCGTGGAGGAATACTCGACCATGAAGCCCGCGACCAGCTCGCTCTCGGCTTCGGGCAGATCGAAGGGCGGCCGGTTGGTCTCGGCGAGCGCTGAGATGAAGAAGATCACGAACATCGGGAACAGCGGCAGCCAGAACCAGTTGAAGAGGCCGTAGCTGCCACGCTGCGCGTTGACGATGGCGGTGTGATTGAGAGAGCCCGCGTCCAACAGCACGGTGATGATCACGAAGCCGATCGAGACCTCGTAGGAGACCATCTGTGCCGCCGAGCGCAGCGCGCCCAGAAACGGATACTTCGAGTTCGATGCCCAGCCCCCCATGATGACGCCATAGACGCCGAGCGAGGAGATGGCGAAGATATAGAGGATGCCCACATTCAAATCGGCGATGGCCCAGCCATCGGCGACCGGAATGACCGCCCAGGCCGCGAGCGCGGTCGTGGTAGTGACGAGGGGGGCGAGCAGGAACACAGCCTTGTCGGCGCCCGCCGGAATGAGCGGCTCCTTCAGCACGAACTTCAAGAGGTCGGCAAAGGACTGCAACAGACCGAACGCCCCGACCACGTTGGGGCCCTTGCGCATCTGCACCGCCGCCCAGACTTTGCGATCCATCAGCAGCAGATAGGCCACGACCAGCAGCAGCGCGACGATCAACAGCAGGCTCTTGCCCACCATCAGCGCGAGGTCGAAGCCCCAGGCGGCCCAGTGCGGCAGGATCGTATTGGTCCAGAGATCAGCCATGTCGGTCGAGCTTCTCGAAAACGCCTACTCCGCAGCCGTGGCGAGCGAGCCCTTCCGGAACGCGCTCATCTCGGCCATCACGGCCGAAGCACGTGCGATCGGGTTGGTCAGGTAGAAATCATGAATGGCGACGCCGAACGGCTCGCCCGACAGGCTTGCCGTCTCACGCGCAACCCGCTCGAGACCGTCGGCCCCTTCCACTTCGACCGTGTCGAGCCGGCCGAGCTGGGGCGCCCCCTTGTAGAGGGCCGCTCGCAGCGCGGGAAGGGTGTCATAGGGTAGCGCTTGCCCCATCGCGCCCGACAGCGCGCGCAGGATCGTCCAGTCCTCCTTGGCTTCGCCCGGCGGGAAGACCGCACGAGCCGACCGCTGTGCCCGGCCTTCGGTGTTGACCCAGGTGCCGCTCTTCTCGGTGAAGGCCGCTCCCGGCAGGATCACATCGGCGCGGTGGGCGCCCGCGTCGCCATGGCTGCCCTGATAGACGACGAATGCCGATCCGAGCTTGCTGGTGGCAAACTCGTCGGCCCCGAGCAGATAGAGGAGGTCGAGCTTGCCGGCTCCGGCTGCAGCGACCATGCCGGCCGCATCGAGCCCACCCTCGCCCGGCACGAAACCGAGATCGAGACCGGCGACGCGCGCCGCTGCCGTGTGCAGCACTGAAAAGCCGTTCCAGCCCTCGCCCGATTTTACCAGCCCCAGCGCCAGCGCGAGCCGGGCTGCCGTTGCCAACACCGCACGTCCGTCAGGCCGGGCGAGTGCTGCCTGTCCGAGGATCAGGAGCGGGCGCTGGGCCGCTTTCAGCACGTCGGCGAATGCATGCTTGCCGGCGGCGATCTCGCCGAGCGTGGCGGGTGCCGTGCCCAGATGCTCGCACGGATAGGTCAAGTCCGCCCGCGCCCCGATCAGGCCCATTCGGGCACCGGCACGCCAACGCTTGCGCAGCCGCGCGTTCAGCACCGGGGCTTCGAGCCGGGGATTGGAGCCCACGATCAGCACGGCGTCGGCCTGCTCGATGCCATCGATGGTCGCATTGAAGATATAGGACGCCCGTCCGAGCGTCGGATCGAGCCGTACGCCGTCCTGACGGCAGTCGAGGTTGCGCACGCCGAGCCGGCCGAGCAGATCCTTCAGCGCGAACATTTCCTCCGCCGCTGCCAGATCACCTGCGATCGCTCCGATTCGCTCCGGACCCGATGCTTTCAGTCGCGAGCCCACGAGCGTCAGCGCGTCGTTCCAGCTGGCGGGGCGGAGCTTGCCAGCATCGCGCACATAGGGTCGATCGAGCCGCTGGACTTTCAGGCCGTCGGCCACGTAGCGCGCCTTGTCCGAGATCCACTCCTCGTTGACCGCATCGTTGACGCGCGGCAGGATGCGGACGACCTCGCGCCCGCGGACATCGACCCGAGTCGCCGAGCCGAGCGCGTCCATCACGTCGATCGTCTCGGTCTTGGTGAGCTCCCAGGGCCGGGCATGGAAGGCGGTCGGCCGTGAGGTCAGCGCGCCGACCGGGCAGAGATCGATCACGTTCGCCTGCATCTCCGACGTGAGCCCCGCCTCGAGATAGGTGGTGATCTCCATGTCCTCGCCGCGACCGGTCGCGCCCATCTCCTCGACGCCTGCAACCTCGGTCATGAAGCGGACGCAGCGCGTGCAGTGGATGCAGCGCGTCATCACGGTTTTGACGAGCGGACCGATGTACTTGTCCTCGACCGCGCGCTTGTTCTCGTGGAACCGGCTCGAATCGATGCCATAGCCCATCGACTGGTCCTGCAGGTCGCATTCCCCGCCCTGGTCGCAGATCGGACAGTCGAGTGGATGATTGACGAGCAGGAACTCCATCACGCCATGGCGCGCCTTCAGCACCATCTCGGAGTTGGTGCGAACCATCGGCGCCTCCCCGTTCTTGCCGGGGCGCAAGTCGTTGACGGTCATGGCGCAGGAGGCTTGGGGCTTGGGCGGACCGCCGACCACCTCGATCAGGCACATGCGGCAGTTGCCCGCGATCGACAGGCGCTCGTGATAGCAGAAGCGCGGGATCTCGATGCCGGCCTGCCCGCACGCCTCGATCAGCATGGTGCCGTTCTCGAACTCATACTCTTTGCCGTCGATGTTGAGCTTGGGCATGGGGCGGCCTGATGCTGGTCCGGTCATCGATTCGTGGCGCAACCGGCACGCCCACCCCCCGGACCAAACTCATCCGGGCGGGGCGCACGCAGCCAGCATGCCCCGCAGTCCTTCTCGAGCACTCGGATAGCGGCTGATCGACGACTTGTCACGCGGCAGGTATGACGCGGGTGTTCGCAGGAGGGCTGGCGGGGTCAGAATCCGACGCGGCTATAGAGTTGCTGCACCGAGAATTCAGCGCCGACTGACGCAAGTGTGACCGTGTGCTCGCGAGCGTGCTCCTCGCGCTGCCAGCCTTCCGAGCGACGGAACAGCTCGATCCTGGGGACATCCTGGGCGACCAGCAAATACTCCTGCAGCGAGGGGATCTGCGTATAGGCGTTGAACTTTTCCGTCCGGTCGGTGCGCTCCGTCGAGGGGGAGAGTACCTCCATCAGCAGAGATGGCTGCTTCTTGAAGTGTGTCGCCCGATCCGTCGATGAGCACGACACCATGACGTCAGGATAATAAAACCGCGTGGACTTGCCGATCTTCACCTTGAGCTTCATGTCAAGCATGTAGAGCTTACAACCAGCAGGCAATTGCGAGCGTAGGGCGAACAACAACTCCCCGACCAGCTCATTGTGCCGGTCCGATCCGCCGGTCATGCCGAAGAGAACGCCGTCGACGAACTCGTGACGCATCTGACGCGTCTCTTCGTGCGCGAGATATTCTTCCACAGTGACGTGCCTCGGGACCACCAGTGCGTCGCTCATGGCAACCTCATCCAATCCATTCGGTGCAAGTCTACCACAAGCCTGAAGCATTCGCATCCCAAGAGGCCCTCACCGCCCCCGCCGCAGGCCCTCCCGCCAGGCGATGACGACGCCGCTCGCGATGATGATCGCAATGCCGAGCCAGGTCATGCGATCGGGAAAATCGCCGAAAATCAGGATGCCGAGCAGGGTCGCCCCCACGATCTCCGAGTAGCCGAGCGGGGAGAGGACGGAGGCGTGGGCATGCTCGTAGGCCATGGTGATGAGCATGTGTCCCGCGGCCGCGGTCAGCCCCACCACAGCCATCAGCATCCAATCCTGTGCACTCGGAGCGATCCACACGAAAGGCATGGCGGCGCCCGCGACCACGGCCCCGACCATGCCGGTCCAGGCGATGGTGACGAGCGGGGGGTTGCTGCCGGCGAGCTTGCGGGTCGCCAGCACGTAGAGTGAGAACGTCAACGCGGAGGTGAGCGCCAGCGGAACGCCTTCGTTCAAGGTGGCGAAGCCCGGCCTGATCACCACCATGGCGCCGAGAAAGCCGACGATGACGGCGCTCCAGCGCCAGGCGCCGACCCGCTCGCCCAGCAACCACGGCGACAGCGCCGTCACGAAGAACGGCGCAACGAACGCAGTCGCCAGCGTATCGGCGAGCGGCATCGTGCGCAGTGCCGCGAAGTAGAGGCCGGTCGAGGCCATCAGTGCGAGCGCCCGGAACACTTGCAGCCACGGTCGTGCCGGACGCAACAGCCGCGCGCCGTAGCGGCCGATGGCAAACGGCAGTACGACGAGCGCATGGAAGAAGTAACGCGCCCACACGATCTCGACTGTCGGCATGTGGGTCGCCAGCAGCTTTGCCGCCGCATCGACCACCGGCAGGAACGCCATCGCCGCCAGCATCAGCACAATGCCGGTCAGGGGATTGGCGGTGCCTTCTGCTGACCGCCCGCTCGTTGCTTCTGCCATGCTGATGCGCCTCTGCAGCTCCGAGGCGGCACATGGCACGGGTCCCGCGCAGCTGTCGATGACCGCCCGGCCATGCCAGCCATGAGCTATCCCCGGCGACTGTGAATGGTGTCAGGCACCCCGCTCCGCCGCGGCACTGTGCACCTGCGGTCCAAGTGCCCGACACCGGATGAAGGCGGCCTCGCCCGATGCCGCTGCCAGCCGACGGCATGGCACGAGCACTCACCCCTGCGGTGGCAGGGTGCGCAGATGCACGGGCGGGGCCGGCTCGCCATCGTGCGTGAGCCGCGCGACCGCCTCGAAGTTAGGCAGCCTCGTCAGCGCCTCCTTGCTGATCGATGGCGCGAACCAGCCGGCAACCGCGCCCGCATCCTCCATGCCGACCCGAAAGGTCACCAGATTGGCGACGTTGCCGAGGATGGGTCCGAGCACGTTCGGATTGAACCCGCGCCCGTCGATCTGGCTGATCGACTGGTTGGCAAGCGTCACGCGGAAGCCGAACTTGCGCGTTTCGGCCAGCATGCTCGGCAGGCTGTCGGTCGCGAAGGTGTGGAACTCGTCGAGCACGATCGAGCAGGGCACGCGGCTTGCCGGAGGTAGCCGCCCCTGACCCATCGCCGCCATGCACAGCCGCGACAGCATGATGCCGCCCAGGAACGCCGCGCTCTTCTCCCCGAGCCGCGCCTTGTCGAGGTTGATGAGGCAGATCCTGCGCTTGGCGATGATATCGGCGAAGTCGAGCGAGGATCTGGTCGCGCCCAGGATCGGGCGCAGCCGCTCGTTGGTGGTGATCTGATTGAGCTTGCAGATGATGTAGGGCGCGACATTGTGGAGCGAGAGGTCGGTGCAGCTCACCCGTTCGGCCATCTTGCTCCAGAAGTCGGCGACATATTGCAGCGGGCAGCGCGCGATCAGCTCCTCGCGGAACTCATCGTCCTGGAAGATGCGCTCGAACTCGAGGATGGTCGCGTCCTCGCCTTGCGAGGCCATCAGCAGCAGGGCCGCGTTGCGGAAGTAGACCTCGAACATCGGCCCGAAGGCTTCCTGCACGCCGCGATAGAGCACCCGGCGGAACAGCTCGATCAGGTCGTTGGTGACAGCATTGCGGTCGAAGCCCGGATCGCCGCTGTTGCCGGCGAGCACGTTCAGCGTGAAGGGATTGGCCGGATCGCCGGCGTCGGCCAGCACCAGATCGGCATGGCGATGCCGCGGCACCGCCGCGCGCACAGCATGGAACAGGTCGCCATGCGGGTCGATCAGCACCAGCCCTTCGCCCGCCGCCATGTCCGGGAACATGAGGTTTTGGAGGAGCGTCGACTTGCCGGTGCCGGTGGCGCCATGAAAATAGGTGTGATGGGAGCGATCGCACTGCTGCTGACGGATCTCCACGCCGCGCAGTGTCCGGCCGATCAGAGCGCCTTTCTGCGCCGAGCCCTCGCGCGGCCGCTCGGCCAGCTCGAGCGCGGTCGCCAGGCTCGCCGACAGGATGCGCTCGAGGGCGTGCGGCCCGATCGCGCGCGGGAAGGCCGTCAGCAGGTCGGCAGCGCCCGAGCTCTCGACCTCGCGCGCTGCCGGCGCATCGAAGATCGCGCCCGCGAGCAGATCGAGCTCGCTCTCGAGCAGCGGGGACGCCGAGCGCACGGTCACTTTCAGCCTGAGGGCCGTCGCCTCGCGGGTCAGGATGCGGATGCGGATCAGCTCCTCGGTCGCGAACACGTCGACGAGGGGGTCCTCCGGCCGGCGGATCTCCTCGCAGAGCCGCTGCTCCATGGCGGCGAGGCGGCGCAGCTCGGCGGCCGAAAGTTGCTCGGGCTGCAGCGCGAGCTCGATCGCAACCGGTTGCCCGAGGCTGCGCAAGGCCACGGCCAGGGCCTTGCTGGAGAGCGAGATGCGGGAGAGGGGCTGCGGCCGGCCGGCCTCGGCTGGACCCGTGCCCGCCGCCTCGACGGCGTGCGGCTGCGGGGTTTCCCGCAGTGCCCGCGCCTGCCAAGCCGAGAGGTGCGTGGCCCGAGGCGCGACGACTTGCCCATGGGCGAGGACCGGGCCGGAAGAACCCGGCTTGGCCGGCTCGACGAAGACAAGCCCTGGATAGGCTGACTCCAGTGCCGCCGAGAGCGCCCGCTCGACGACCCGCGGGCGGCCGGCCATCGCGTCCTCGCCTTGCCTACGAAGCCGCACGACGACGCTCACATCGGCTTCATGTGGTCGCTTGCCGGTCCACAACGTGATCGCAATCGCCTCGCCGGGCGAGATCAGCCCGAGGCAGCCACGGAAAGACTCCGGCCCCGCCAACTCGGTGGTGGCATCGAGCCCGGCCCGGCCCTCGAGCCGACGCTCGACCTCGGTCGTGCGCTCGGCGGCCTCGACGGCCTCACGCAATGCGCGCACGTTGGATGCCCCGACGTGACCTGTTGTCCGCTCGGCCATGATGGTATCCTCGCTGATAATTTGGGGCCGCCCTTATCGATTGCACCCGTGGCGAGAAAAAGGCCTTGAATCAATTGGTTAAAATAACATCCCCGAGATTACGCTTTTTCTCCGCAGCTGTTACAAACCGGTCACGACGGGCGAGCCAGCACACCACGCATGCAACCCTCCGCCGGATCGACCCCTTTGCCGCGCAGCCGTCTTCAGCTACGACTGCCGCGCCTGCCTACACGCCCCAACCGAGCACGGCGAGCTCCCCATGGCCCCGATCCCCGAACGCGTCGAAAGCGATACCGAGCTGCCCGGGCGGGTCGATGTCGCCGTGATCGGCGGCGGCATCATCGGCGCATCGACCGCCTATTTCCTCGCCGAGCGCGGCGTATCGGTCGCCCTCCTCGAGAAGCATGAGGTCGGCTGTGAGCAGTCGAGCCGCAATTGGGGCTGGTGCCGGCAGATGGGGCGCGATCCGCGCGAGATTCCCCTGATCGTCGAATCACTCGCGCTCTGGCGCACCATGAATACGCGCCTGGGCGAGGAGACGGGCTTTCGCCAGACCGGCATCATCTACCTCGCCGAGACCGAGGCCGAGCTCGCCCAGCGCGCGAGCTGGCTCGGGTACGCCCGCGAGTACCAGCTCGATTCGCGCCTCATCCGCAGCCGCGAGATCGAGGCGATCGTGCCCGGATCGACACGTTCCTATCTGGGCGCGCTGCATACGCCCTCGGACGGGCGCGCCGAGCCGACGCTGGCAGCACCTGCGATCGCGCGCGCCACCAGGCGGCTGGGCGGCAAGGTGCTGACGCGCTGCGCCGTCAGGGGCGTGGAGACGGCGGGTGGGCGCGTATCGGGCATCATCACCGAGCGCGGACCGGTCGCTTGCAATGCCGTCGTGCTGGCGGGGGGCGCCTGGTCGCGCCTGTTTGCCGGCAACATGGGCATCGATCTGCCGCAGCTGCGCGTCGTCAACTCGGTGATGCGCACGGCCGCGATCGAGACCGGGCTCGAGCAGGCGACGGCCACCGGCAAGTTCGCTGTCAGGAAGCGCCTCGACGGCGGCTACACCATTGCCCACCGCCACCTCTCGGTTGCCGACATCGTGCCGGACTCGTTCCGGCTGCTCTTGCCGTTTCTGCCGGTGCTTCGGCTCGGCTGGAGCGGACTCAGGCTGCGCGTCGGGCGACAGCTCATCGACGAGGCACGACTGCCGCGTCGCTGGCAGCTCGACCAGCGCTCGCCATTCGAGGCTGTACGCGTGCTCGACCCCGAGCCCGTCGGGTCGATCCTGCGCGAGGCGCTGGCGAGCCTGAAGGACTACTTCCCCGCCTTCCGTGACGTCGAGATCATCGAGCGTTGGGCGGGCCTGATCGATGCGACGCCGGATGCGGTTCCGGTCATCTCGGGCCTCGACGACCGGCCCGGCTTCTTCATCGCGACCGGCTTCTCGGGCCACGGCTTCGGCATCGGTCCGGGCGCCGGGCGGCTGATGGCCGACCTGGTCACCGGCGCCGAGCCCCTCGTCGATCCGAGCCCCTTCCGTTTCGCCCGCTTCCGTGACGGCACCAAGCCCCAGCCGCTTGTTGGGTTTTAGGTTACAGGGGACAGGTTACAGGGGACAGGGGACAGGGGACAGGGGACAGGGGACAGGGGACAGGGGACAGGGGACAGGTGTTAGGTGTTAGGTGTTAGGTGTTAGGTGTTAGGGAAAAAGAACAAACATCGAGAACCTTCTCGATACGGATGCCAAGTGCATGGAAATTTTATGTCAAGCACTTTGCGCAACTACACTGCCCCCTGATCCCTAACCCCTGAAACCTACTCTCTACCCCGGCATCCCGGTCACCGTCAGCGTCATGCCGTTCATCCAGCGCGAGCGGGCGGATGCGAGCGAAAGGACGGCAGCGGCAACCTCGTCGGCGAGGCCGTCGCCGGCCACGGGCGCAGCAAGCTCGCCGGCATCGGCGAACGGATCGCGGGCACCCTCTGCGCTGACCACGATCGAGTTGACCCTGAGGCCCAGCTCGCCCCACTCCTCGGCGTCCGCACGCGTCATGGTCTCGAGCGTGGTGCGTGCCATCGCGTAGAGCGCCTGGCGGGCGGCCATGCCTGCACTGTCGAGCGAGAGCACGTTCACGATCACCGCCGGACCACGCGTCAGCTCCATGCGCCGGACGACGGCCCGCGTGACGACCTCTGCCGTCCGCAGTGACGCCGCAACGACGCCGGCAAAATCGGCTTCCGAGCGTGCGCTCGACAGGTCCTCGGGAAACGGCCCGAGATTGTTGACGAGCACGTCGATGCCGCCGAACGCGCCGATCGCCGCCTTGGCGAAGCGCTCGATGCCGTCCTCGGCGCTGAAAGTGCATTCGAACACGCGCAGGCCCTTCGACTCGGCCGCGAGCTCGCCGGCAAAGGCGAGCAAACCATTGCGATCCTGGTCGAGCTGCAGCACGAGCCGCGAGCCGTTGGCGGCGAACGCCCTGACGAGGCGCTCGCCGACGCCGAGCGAGGCACCGGTCACCACGACGCGCTTGGCATCGAGATCGGGATAGGCGGGAGCGTCGGTGTGATGGGAAGCGCCAGCGGGCAGCAAGGTCATGGGCGGGGCACTCTGACTTGGTCGGGGCGGTATGTCCCGAGACTAGGAGCCGAATCGGTAAAGCAAGGCTTAAGTGTGCGAAAGGCCGAATTGGGGCACCGAGCTGGGCGGCCGCTGAGACTATCCTGCAACAGACCCGGCGCAAACCGGTAGAAGTCAGCGATATCATGAGGAAAATTACAGCGCCACCATTGCCACCGGCCTCGCGGCTGCCGACCCTCACACGCAGAGATTCGGGCCCACTCCAAAGGATGAGCCAACGCCATGACCGCATATGATCGAGCACCAGACGATCGGGGACCCACGCGAGCCGGGGGACGCCCCGCACCGGCCAGGCGTGGTCGCGGCACGCGCCGCCGCTCGGATGCTTTCGTGCTGTTCGCCGCCTCGCTGGTGGCGACGGCCTTTACCGCTGGCCTCTATTTCCAGGCCGGTCTCGGACCGCTGCCGTCGGCCATCGGGGGCGCTGCACTTTTCATCCTGAGTGCCCTCGTCAATCTGATCCTCCGGCGCATTCAGGCTATTGGCCAGCTACGCCGGGACGTTTCGCGTATCGACCACGAGATGGATAGCTACCGAAACCCCGATCCGAACCCCGCGGAGCTCGATCCAGCGTTTGCCGCCTCAGGGTGGGAGGTCCCCGACTTCGAGATTGGCGAGAGCGAGGAGCCGTCGACGCCAGCACGCGCTCGCTCCCCCGCACGCGGGACCTATGACGAGATGAGGTACGAGGGCGGCACGGCGGACGATCGGGTCGTCAACGATCTCGTCCGCCATCTGGCCCACGAGCTCGACCGCGGATCGCGTCCAGGGCTCGTCGGGCCCGTCATGACGGCCGCCGACGACGACGCGCCGGTGGGTGAGGAAACAGGCACGGCGGAGATCGATCGGCCTGCGCCCCCCACCAGTCTTGCCGGCGACGACCTCGGCGGGCAACAGGACGCCGACGATCCGGTCGAGAGCCTCGTGCGCGCTGCGATCGCCGATCGCGCGATCGACATCTATCTGCAGCCGATCATCTCGCTCGCTGACCGCAAGGCACGCTTCTACGAGATCTTTCCGCATGTCCTGGATGGCGCTCGGGCTCCAATCGCCACCCAGGAGGCGGTGGCTGCGGCGAGCCGAATCGGATTGCGCGTCGAGTTCGACGGCGCGATGCTGTCGCGCGTCGCCGAGATCCTCAACCGGCTGATCGAGCGCGGCAAGGCACGCCCGTTTTTCGTGCGGCTGTCGCGTGGCTCGCTCGGCGATCCGGCCATCCTGAAGCTGTTTGTCGAGATGATGCGTACCAGCCGCCCGCTTACGGATTTCCTGGTGTTCGAGCTGTCGCTCGCCGATCATGGGAGCTTGTCGGCGATCGAAATCGAAAGCCTCGATTCGCTCGGCCAGCTCGGCTTCCGTTTCGCCCTCGCCGAGATCGATACGCTCGACCTGACCGGCGCCGCCCTGCAAGCGGGTCATGTGGCCTTCCTGAAGGTCCGTACGGCCGTGATCGAGGACACGATCGCGCAGGTGGGCGATGGCTTTGCAGCTGTGTTGGCCGACCAGCGCAAGGCTGGCGTCGAGATCGTGCTCGAGGGCATCGAGGGCGATGACTCGCTGCTACTGGCGCGGCGTTGGCAGATCGCGCTCGGTCAAGGCGATTTGTTCTCCGAGCCACGGCCGCTCAGGACCGATATGCTGCGAGGCTCGTCCAGCTCCGCAGCATAATGCAGTCGAACGAGCCGGCAACTCTCCATCGCTGGAAAGAGCTGGCCAGGATCAGCCGCTTGTGCCGCTGGGCCTGCCGGTGGTAGTCTGATGTTGTCGGCAAGGATGACAACCTCTTCATTTTGTTGGGATTAGGGGGGCGACAATGGCACTGTCATGGTTTCGAGATCAGGGGAATGCTGCCAAACCGGGCAACCCCAGGGGCGCACGCCCCGACGAGCGCACAGCAGGCCCCTCGGCAGTCGATCGCGCCAAGGCCGCTGGCGGCAATGAGCCGCCGCGCCGCAACATGGGTGGCCTGTTCGGCGGTGGGCGAGCGCCTGAGCCACCCAAGGCCAAAGCAACGCCCGATCTGTTCGTCAATCTGCATGGCGTCGGCACCAGCGACCAACTCGACGTGCCGTCGGCGGTCATGATCCCGATCGTCGCGATGATGATGGCCGACAGCAAGGTCGCGCCTGAGGAGATCGAGCAGCTGAAGACGATCTGTGCCTGGAGCCCGATCTTCGACGGCATGGACGAGGACCGCGTCGCCGCTTGTGCGCAGGCCGCCTTCGACCTGATCAGCAAGGATGGCATCGCCGCTTGCTGTCAGCGCTCGCGCAAGGTGCTCTCGCTGGCACTGCGGGAAACCGCGTTCGCCTTTGCCGCGCGAGTTCTGTTCGCGGATCGGCAAGTTGCTGCCGCCGAGCGCGTGCTTTCGCTGGATCTGGCCAAGTGGCTCGAGATCGAGAACGATCGCGCGCGGATGATCGTCGAGGTGGTCTCGATCATGCATCATGCCCGCGAAGCGGCATGATCAACTCCCGCGAAGCGGCCTGACCAACGCCCGCGAAGCGGCTTGGCGGATCGCTGCGCCCACACGGAGCCCACGAGGCGATCGGGGACTTGCGCTCGAGCGCAATCTCCATCATCTGCATGTCGGGTATCAGCGTATCGAGGGCACGGCCGGTCGCAGCAGCAGCGCCGGTCCGCAGCTCTTGCGAGGAGTAGCAAGCCATGAATAAGCGTTCCGCCCATGCCCTCGATGGCCAGATCGACCGCTGCGACCCGCTGTGGACGCGCACGCGCGGGGAGGCCGAGGCCGCCATGCAGCGCGAGCCCGCGCTCGGCGGCTTCATCTACGCGACGATCCTGCATCACGACCGGCTCGAGGAGGCGATCTGCCACCGCCTGTCGCAACGACTGACCCACCCCGACGTCGACGCTGGTCTCCTCTACGACACGTTCGACGACCTGATGATGGAGGCACCCGAGCTGGGCGAATGCTTCCGCGCCGATCTCGTCGCCGTGCTCGACCGCGATCCCGCCTGCACGCGCCTGATCGAGCCGCTGCTCTACTTCAAGGGCTTCCATGCGCTCCAGACCCATCGCTTCGCGCATGTGTTGTGGATGCAAGGACGGCGCGACTTCGCGCTCTATCTGCAGAGCCAGTCGAGCCGCGTGTTCTCGATCGACATTCATCCGGCTGCCCGGATCGGGCGCGGTATCTTCATCGACCATGGCCATGCCATCGTGATCGGCGAGACGGCGCAGGTCGGCGACGATGTCTCGATGCTGCATGGCGTAACGCTGGGGGGCACCGGCAAGGATACCGGCGACCGGCACCCCAAGATCTCGAACGGCGTGTTGATCGGCGCTGGCGCCAAGATCCTCGGCAACATCACGGTCGGCGCCTGCTCACGCGTCGCCGCCGGCAGCGTGGTGTTGCAGGACGTGCCACCGCGCAAGACCGTTGCGGGCGTGCCGGCCAGGATCGTCGGCGAATCCGACTGCAAGGACCCCTCGCGCAGCATGGACCAGATGTTCGCCCGCGAAATCGCCGACGACTGAGCAGCGTCCCGACCGGTCACTGCAAACCATGAATTGCCTTGGTTGGCTGGCCCCTGCTAAGCAGAGTTCGCCAAAGTGGTCTTCCCGGTTTGGCGATAAGACTCTGCGGGAACAAAGAAATCCGAGCAGGCAATCGGTGGGCTTCCAACGAATGCCTGCTAGGAAGGTTCGAGCCAACGTGCCGCCTCTGGCCGGCTGGACTCGAGACGCCAATCCGGCCGCCATCCGAGGAGTGCCTTGCCGTGAACCGCGACGAGATCGTGAAGCTCGAGAAATATCTGCGCAAGACGTTCAAGCTCGAAACCCTGAGCGTGAAGCAGCGCCCGAAGAAAGACGATTCGGCCGAGGTGCTCGTGGGAGACGAGTTCATCGGCATTCTGTTCCGCGACGACGAGGACGGCGAGGTCTCCTACCAGTTTCAAATGGCGATCCTGCAGTTCGACCTGGAGTGAAGCGCGGGCAAGCGGAGGGTCGAGCGGTACGGCGCGGCAGCCGGACACGTTGCCCTCTTGCGCCTCCAACGTCTTGCTGAAAGGCCGGTTGGCAGCCACACTGAGCTGAAGGCAGCCGAGGCGGCAGGCCCGCGAGGAAACCACATCATGGCCGGACACGGGTCGAAGACGGTCGTCGTGGCGGCGCTGGCCGCCAATCTCGGCATCGCCGTCACCAAGTTCGCCGCTTCGCTCTACACCGGCTCATCGGCCATGTTGTCGGAAGCGATCCATTCGCTCGTCGACACCGGCAACCAGGGGCTGCTGTTGTTTGGCATGCGCCGGGCCGAGCGTCCTGCCGACGAGCGCCATCCCTTCGGCTATGGCAAGGAGATCTATTTCTGGAGCTTTGTCGTCGCGGTCCTGCTGTTCTCGCTGGGCGCCGGCTTCTCGATCTACGAGGGCATCGAGAAGCTGATCGATCCTCACGAGCTTTCCAGCCCCTATGTGAACTACGTCGTGCTCGGCATTGCCATCGCGATCGAAACGATCTCGTTCAAGATCGCAATGACGGAGTTCAACGCCCAGCGCGGCGACACCAGCGCCGTCTCGGCGATCACCAGCTCCAAGGATCCCGTGCTGTTCACGGTGCTGATCGAGGATCTGGCGGCGCTCTTGGGCCTCGTGATAGCGCTCGTGGGCATCTTTCTCGCCGATCAACTCGGCGCCGGCTGGATCGACGGGGTGACCTCGATCGTGATCGGCGTGATGCTCGCGGGCGTCGCTGCGTTCCTGTCGCGCGAGACCCATGGCCTGATCATCGGGGAAGCCGCCGACCCGACCTTGGTTGCCTCCATTCGCGAGATCGTGCAGCGCGAAGGCTCGAGCAACGGGCGCGCCGTGATCCAGAAAGTCAACGAGATCCGCACGCTGCACTTCGGACCCCACGATGTGCTGGTGACGATGAGCCTCGACTTCTCCAACACCGTCACCGCCCATGTGGTCGAGGTGACCGCCGGGCGGATCGAGCGCGCAATCAAGGCGGAGCACCCCGAGGTCAAGCGCCTGTTCGTCGAGGTGCAGAGCCACACCACGCATGCGGCCGACGCCGCTGAGGGCGCGGGCGCCAAGAGGCAATCATGATCATCCGCCACAAGGCCGAGCTGGTGGGAAGCTCGCGCGCGGTTGCAACCGACAAATGGTCGACGACGCGGTTCCTGCTGCGTGAGGACGGCGTCGGCCTCACCTTGACCGATATCACGCTGCACCGCGCGCCGCCGACCGTCTATGGCTATCGTCACCACGTGGAGGTCGGCTATTGCCTCGCAGGCCACGCATGGCTGGAGGATCTTGGCAATGGCACCACCCATGACATCGGACCCGGCACCTTGTGGGCAGCCGCCAAAGGCGAGCGCTTCCGCTTCGAGGTGGTCGAGAGCGTGCGGCTCATTACCATCTTCGTGCCAGCACTGGTCGGACCCGAGGTCAACGATACCGACGGCTCGTTTCCCCTCCTCGACTGATCGGCCATGAGCGAGAGGAAGATATCGCCGCTTTTCGGCATCATGCTGATGGTCGCAGGCGTGTCGCTGGGGGCAGTCAACGGCGCGCTGCTGAAGGCGCTGACGCCGCTGCTTTCCGAGACCATGATCTCATTCGTACGCTATGCGGCCTATCTGGCGATCGTGCTGCCCTTCGCGATCTTTCACCACGGCACCGCTTTGCTGCGCCCGCCGCAGCCGCTGCTGCAGCTCGCGCGTGGGGCGTTGCTCTGCGTTGCCACCTGGTCGTTCATCTATGCAGCCGCCGGCATGCCGATCGCGGACGCAATCGCGCTCATCTACGTCTACCCCTTCATGGTGACGGCGATCGCGCCGGCAGCGCTCGGCGAGCGCGTACCAGCCGCGGCCTGGTACGGGGTCATCGGCGGGTTCGCGGGTGTCGTCATCGTGATGCGGCCGGACATCGGTGGCGTCGATGTGCATGCGCTTTCCGCGGTGCTTTGCGGGGCTGCACTCGCCTTCTCGCTTCTCATCAACCGCAAGCTTGCCAGCTCCTCGCCCCCGCTGGTGACCTCGACCACGAGCGCGGTGATTGGAACGACCGTGTTCGCGCTGCCCCTTCTGGGCGGTTGGCAGCCGATCGGGCTCGAGGCCGCGGCGATGATCGGAGTCCTGGGCCTCATCAGCGCGGCCAACCAGTGGATGATCCTGGAAGCCTTCGCCCACGCCAAGGCCTCGACGCTGGCGCCGTTCGGCTATGCCGAGATCGTCGCCGGCGTCATCGTCGGCTTTCTCTGGTTCGGCGATGTGCCCGATCGCCTGGTCTGGATCGGCATGGCCGTGATCGTGGCGAGCGGGCTGATCGTCGCGCGGGCACGCCAGTCAGGCTGATCGCCGCTCGGCGCGGAGGGAGGCAAGACCACTTTCGTCCGGCGGGCCAGCGTGCTTTCCTGGGACGCACGGACACGCCGAGACCACGCCACCGCTGGCAGCGAGGGGTGTTACAAGCGAAGCGCGCTGCGACCTTGCTGGCCTGATTTTGGAGGTCGAGCGCGCGGCCCTACTTCAGGAACTCGCCGCATTTCGGTGCCGGCAGAGCTCCCCAGGGCATGATCGGGACGGTCGAGGTCGAGTTCTGCGGCGAGCCCTCGATCAGCTTGTCCGTGTAGGTCAGGTAGACGAGCACGTTGCGCTTGGCGTCGCAGCCGCGCACGATGCGCATCTTCTTGAAGAAGAGCGATCGCCGCTCGCGATAGATCTCGTCACCCTGCTCGAACTTCGCCTTGATGGCGACGGGACCGGTCTGGCGGCAGGCGAGTGAAACCTCCGAGCGCTCCTCGGCAAAGCCTGCCCAGCCCTTCCAGCCGCCTATCTCCGGCACCGTGAAGTAGCAGGCGACACCCTCGATGCCCGGATCGTCGATCACATAGGTCGCGAGCTTGGCGTCAGGCGAGAGCAGGCGCCAGACAGTCGTCTTCTTGAAGATGAGCTCGGGGTCGTCGTCGGCGAAGGCCGCGAACGGGAACTGCACGGACAGTGCAACGACGATAGCGAGGCGCCTCATGAGCATGACGAGCATTTCGGGAAGACCTCTGAAGCCAATACAGCGCGCCGATAGGTGGCGATCGCCTTGGCGATGTGCAAGTGGCGGGAGGGGTCACATCCCGCGAGCGCACCATAGGCAGGGGTGAGCCTTCGCGTAACCCAGCTTGCTCTCTCAGCCCAGCCAACGCTCGATGCGCCGCCCCGCCCCTCACGGCATCGGCAGCGCCTCGTGCTCCTTGAGGGTCTTCTCGGTCAGGGAATCGACCTCGATCAGCTTCACCCGGTAGCCCCAGAGGCGGGCGAGATGCTGCATGGTGCGGTCGCATTGCTCCTTGTCGAGCAGCACGCCCTCGCGCACCCGATGCACCAGCGTCAGCCGGCGCCCGCCCGACAGATCGGCCGCGACCACCTGCAGGTCGGGGTCGCTCGCGCCGGAATCATAGCGCTTGGCGAGTGCGCGCCGCAGCCGCCGGTAGCCCACCTCGTCATGGATCGAGCGCACCTCGGCGACGGGCGCGCCAGACTCGTCGTGCACCTCGAAGAAGCGGAAGTCGCGGATGACCTTGGGCGAGAGATATTGCTGGATGAAGCTGTCGTCGCGGAAATCCGCCCAGGCGCCCTGCAGCACCTGCATGGCGTTGCCTTTGCCCGCGAACTCGGGAAACCAGTCCATGTCCTCCGAGGTCGGCTCCTCGGCGATCCGCTTCAGGTCGCGCATGATCGCAAAGCCGAGCGCGTAGGGGTTCAGGCCCGAGAAAAAGGGTTGGTCGTAGGTCGGCTGGAATACCACCGAGGAATGGCTGTGCAGGAACTCCAGCATCGAGCCCTCGGTCAGCAGCCCCTTCTCGTAGAGCCGGTTCATGATCTCGTAGTGGACGAAGGTCGCGCAGCCCTCGTTCATCAGCTTGGTCTGACGCTGGGGAAAGAAGTATTGCGACATCATCCGCACGATTCGCAGGATCTCGCGCTTCCAGTCCTCCAGCTTAGGGGAGTGTTTCTCGAGAAAATAGAGAATGTTCTCCTCTGGCAACCCGAGCGACTGGTTCTCGCGCGCGCTGTCCTCCTCGCCCTCCTTCAGCGCCTCGGGCGCCAGCTGGGAGCGTGGCAGCGTCTTCCACAGCTCGTTGTAGGTCTGCTCCTCGTAGAGCCAGCGCCGGCGCGCCTTCTCAGCCTCGAGCTTCAGGATCTTCGACTTGCGCTTGCCCGGATGCCGGCTGACGCCTTGACCCATCAGGGCGTGCGCGGAATCGAGGACGGCCTCGACCGCCTCGACACCATGGCGCTGCTCGCACTCGGCCACGTAGTCCTTGGCGAAAGCGATGTAGTCGAGGATCGAGTCGGCGTCGGTCCATTGCTTGAACAGATAGTTGTTCTTGAAGAAGTGGTTGTGGCCGAAAGCCGCGTGCGCGATCACCAGCGTCTGCATGGTCATGGAGTTTTCCTCCATGACGTAGCTGATGCAGGGGCTCGAGTTGATCACGAGCTCGTAGGCGAGCACGCGCTGGCCGCGGCGGTAGAGACCCTCCTCGCGGGCGAAGTGCTTGCCAAACGACCAGTGCCGGTACATGTGCGGCAGCCCGATCGAGGCATAGGCATCGAGCATCTGCTCGGCGGTGATGACCTCGATCTGGTTGGGATAGACGTTCAAGCCGAGCTCACCGACGCCGATCTCCTCGATCGCGTGATAGGCTCGCTTCAACAGGTCGAAATCCCACTCGGCCCCCTCGAACAAGGGCTTTACGCTGCGCTTTCGTTTCGGCTTGATCATGGCGAAGCTCTCCCTGGCTGGGCGAGCGATGAGGCCGATGCCGAGAACAGCTCGCGGAACACGGGATAGATCTCCGAGGGACTCGACACGCGTTTCATGGCGAAATGGGGATGCCGCTCGGCGATCTCCTCATAACCCGACCAGACGACGGAATCTTCCATCTGCCGCTGCCGCTCGGTCGTCACCTCGATATAGGCGAAATACTGGCACACCGGCAGGATGTCGCCTTCGAGCATCTCGATGCAGCGGGCCATGTCGTCGTCGAAGTTGTGGCCATCGGAGGCTTGCGCCGCATAGATGTTCCAGTCCGACACCGGATAGCGCGCGCGCACGACCTTCATCATCTCCTCGAAGGCCGAGGAGATGACCGTCCCGCCCGTCTCGGTGCCGCGGAAGAAAGTCTCCTCGTCGACCTCGGCTGCCTCCGTGGTGTGGCGGATGAACACCACGTCGACCTCGCGGTAGTGGCGGGTGAGGAAGACGTGCAACAGCATGAAGAATTGCTTGGCCAGGTCCTTCAACTGCTCGGTCATGGAGGCCGAGACATCCATCAGGCAGAACATCACCGCCTGCGTGGTCGGCTTCGGTACCCGCTCGAAGCGGTTGTACTGCAGATCGATCGGGTCGATGTAGGCGATCGTCCGGCGCAGGAAGCGCATGCGCTCGAGGCGCGTCCGCAGCTCGGCAATCGCCCCCTCGTCGCGGGGATCGCGCGCCTCGGCCCCAACCAGAGCTGCCTCGGCCAGGTGGATCTCGTCCTCGCTCGGGCGTCGCAACGCGATGCGGCGCGCGAGGCTGTTGCGCATGGTGCGCACGCGGTTGAGCTTGGCCGGCGAGCCGTCCGTCGAAAATCCCGCGCGCACCGGCAACGGCGATTTCAGCTCCTTCAGCTTCGCCTTGACGAGATTGGGCAATTTCAGGTCCTCGAAAAAGATCTCGAGGAACTCCTCCTTCGTCAGCTGGAAGACGAAATCATCCTCGCCCGAACCGTCGGGGCTGCCTTTGGCACCACGCCCCCCTTGGCCGCCTTGGGGCTTCTGGATCACGTCGCCGACGGAGTAGTCCTTGTTGCCCGGCAACACGAAATCGCGCGAGCCAGTGGAGCGGCCGAGGCCAAAGGAGGGCTCGCGCAGGCTCTTGGAGCGGATCGTCACCTTCTCGCCACCCGCGGCCTCGCTCACCCGGCGCTTCTTCAAGGCATCGCGCACGGCATCGCGAATGTCGGCCTTGGCCCTGCGCACGAAGCGCTGGCGGTTGCCGAGGCTCTTGCC